>NZ_JBFTKG010000008.1:0-133746 GCF_056395825.1 Arthrobacter sp. 05T47
CACCCGGCCCGCCCCGGGCCGGGTGACCGTGCCTGTCCATGTGGTGGTGCCCCTGAAGGATCCGTTCCTCGCGCCCGCTCTTGTCGAGGGGCTCGAAACGTGGGTGGACGATGTGACCATCACCAGGGTTGACAGCGGCCACTGGTGGCCGGCCACCCGGCCGGCCGACTTTGCGGCCTTGCTCCGGCAGCCGCAGACCACGCCGTAGGCCAGGTTATGGTGGCGCGGGTAGCCGGGTTGGACCAGACCGTGCGGAGCGGGGTATTCCGCAACGGGATGGAATACGTGACGTGGGGCCGGGGTGCCAAGTCCCTGCTCTACGTCCAGGGCGGCCCGGGGAGCGTTGTGCCGCACGGGCTGCTGGGGGAACTGTTCCGCCGGGAGTTTGATGCCTACTTGGAGGCCGGCTACGCCATCTGGATTGTCACCCGCCGGCGGAACATGCCGGCCTCGCACACCAGCGCCGACATGGCCGAGGACTACGCCCAATTGATTGCGGAGGAGTTCGGCGGCCGGATCGATCTGGTGCTGGCCAAGTCCTTCGGCGGGATGATCGGGCAGTGCCTGGCCGCGCGCCATCCGGAATCCTTCGGGCACATCGCCCTAGTGGCCACGGCAGCCGAGCTCAGCCCGTGGGGCAAGGACGTGGATCACCGGATGGCCGCCGCCGTCGCCGCCGGAGACCCAAGCCGCGCCGGGACCGCCCTGACGGAGTACGTCCTCCCGGGTCAGCGGACCCGCTGGCTTCGGGAGCTGCTGGGACTCGTCGTTGGCAGGCGCGTGCTGGGGCGGCCCGGCTGCCCGGCCGCGGACGTGCTCACCGAAGCCCGGGCCGGGTTGGCCTTCGACGCTCGGTCGGTCCTGCCGCTCATCCGGCCGCCCGTCCTGCTGCTCTGCGGCGGCCGGGACGCGTTCTTCCCGAGGGCAGTGGCGGAGGAGACGGCCCGGCTGATTCCGGACTGCACCCTGATCATCTATGAGCGGTGGGGGCACGTCCGGGCGGGATCCAGCCGGCGGGTACCGCGGGACGTCCTGGCCTTTGTCCGGTCCCGCTGATGGCACACTGGGCCCAGGCAAGCATTGTTGCCGCACAGGGTGAACCGGCAATCCCACCCTTACCTGACCCGGGAGCCGGTGGAAGTCGTCGGTGAACTCGTGGATTGGGTAGGACACTCGCCCGATCAGTTGCAGGCCATGCGAGATGGCCTCGCCGAGATGAAACGCCGCGGCCTCGCGGCCATTGACGATTAGTGGTTTGGGCGGACGATCGTGTCAGCAAGGGAGGCACTAGACAAACATAGTCTCTGCGCAGATAATCTCTGTAGAGATTATTTCTGTATGGATTATCCAGTGGAGGAGGCATCTCATGTGGGAATACGAAAACAGGATCGAGACCAGCGCCACGCCCCAGGCGGTCTGGCGGCTCTGGGCCGACGTTGGGAATTGGGGCGCCTGGAACGCCGAGATCGAGAAGATCGAATTCAGCGGTCCATTCACCGCAGGCACACAGATCGCGATGACACCCCCGGGGGAGGATCCGATACTCTTGCTCATCGCCGAGGCGGTCGAGGACGAACTATTTGTCGACGAGGCCCGCTTCAACGGTCTCCTGCTCCGCACCACCCACCGCATCGACCGGATCGATCAGGGCCGGATCCGGGTGGTGTACCGGATGGAGATCACCGGTGACGGCGCCGACGAGACCGGGCCTGAGATTGGTCCGGGCATCACCGCCGACTGGCCCGACACGATGACTGCCCTGGTAAGGATGGCTCGCGGCTAATGCCCCTCAGCCCCGGCGACAGCCCCGGATTCCTGCTCTGGCACGCCACTCTGCGCTGGCAACGCGACATCGCCACAGCCTTGGCCCCGCTTGGTATCACCCACGTGCAGTTCGTGTTGCTCGCCTGCGCCTGGTGGCTCAACACCCAGGGTGAGCATCCCAACCAGCTGGCCCTGGCCCGCCAAGCCGGCACCGACGTCAAGATGACCTCCCAGGTTTTACGCACACTGGAAGACAAAGGACTCATCGAGCGTGAAGTCGATCCGGCCGACACCCGCGCCAAGCGGCTGCGCGTCACCGACGCCGGAGCCGACTTGGCGCCCCGCGCAATTGCCGCGGTCGAGCTCGCAGACGAACAGTTCTTCCGGCCGGTGCCCCTCAACGACGCGGTAACCCTGTTGGGCCGCCTGGCTCATCCCGAAACCTGAAACACCCTCACGGGGCATCCGCAGAATCCGGTCACGCATACGGGCGCAGAAGCTCTCCAAAGTGACACAGTCAGCGCCACTGAGAACTCTGGCTCTTCGATACTTTAGGAATCCAGCAGCGCACCGTGTCGCGGTATTGCTGGAATTCTTCGCCAAACCGTTCTTTGAGGTCAGATTCCTCAAGCGGCCTGACGGCGTAGTTCCACACCAGCGAGCCCACGACTGCGTAGGCGATGACAAGCCGTGACTGAAGAATGAGGCCAATCGCAGCGCCCTGGACAATGCCCGTGACCGCCATCGGATTGCGGATCCAGCGATACGGACCTGCAATGACCAGACGGTTGGGCATCGCCGATGGCAACGGCGTGCCATCTCCTAGCTCTGTCCGGCACCTGGCCCGCATCTTCGAACCCCCGGGCCCGACGACGGGCTGGATATCCGGACGGTGTCCGGGCGCTAGGCAGCGCCACTGGGCCGGCGGCCAGGTACCGCGCAGTTATCCGGCGTCGAGCTCCAGGGTCATGAAGACGCTGTTGGGGTCGGGCCGGTAGCCGGCGAACGGCGGGCACTCCACGAAGCCGTGCCGCTCGTAGAGCCGCCGGGCGGGAGCGAAAAATTCCTGGCTCCCCGTCTCCAGGAACAACCGCCGGCACCCGCTGTGCCGGGCCTCGGCCAGGAGATGGCGGAGCAGTGCCGAGGCAACGCCGCGCCCGCGGGCTGCTGCCGCAGTGCGCATGGACTTGATCTCGGCGTCGCCGGGAGCGAGGTGTTTCAGCGCTGCGCAGCCCAACAGCCGCGTCTCACCCCGGGCGGTCCAGAAGCTGATGCCCGGCCCGGCCAGTGCCGCGGGGTCAAGGGCGTGGACGCTCTCCGGCGGGGAGGTCGCGTACATGTCGGCGAGGTGCTCGTCCAGAAGCTGCAGGACGTCCGGACGCTCCGGGGTGTCGCGCCCGATCAGGATCGTGCCTTCAGGAGTGCCTGCCATCCGGATCAGCGGGGCCGGCGGGCGGCATGTTCCCGCGCCAGCACAGCGTAGGAATCGTCCGGGGCGCCCGGCGTGAAGCTGCCGAATTTGCGTTCGACGGCGGTCCGGATCAGGAAGTCCGCGAGGGCCGGGTTCTTGGGCAGCAACGACCCGTGCAGGTAGCTCGCCACGATGTTGTTGTAACGGGCCCCTTCCTGGCCGTCGGTGCTGTTGTTCCCGGTGCCCTTGGCGGTGGTGCCGAGCGGTTGGACGCCGGGTCCCAGCGTGGTCTGCCCGCTGTGGTTCTCATAGCCCAGGATGCTGCCGAACTCGGGGGAGGAGACGGTGACGTTGCCGATCAGGCGCTCGTCGGTGCCGTGGGTCTCCACGTCCAGGATGCCGATGCCCGGCAGGACCGAGCCGAGCCGGGTCTTGAAGAACTTCCCGAAGAGCTGGTACAGCCCGCAAATCACGAGCATGGGCGTGCCGTCATCCGCAAGCTGCCTCAGCGCAGACTCGCGCGAAAGGAGATCGTCCTGGATGACGAGCTGACCGCTGTCCTGCCCGCCGCCACCGACAATGAGGTCAACGTCCGCCGGGAACTCGTCACCAACGTTGTATTCGAGCAGTTCCGGGGTGTAGCCATGCCAGCGCAGCCGCTGGGCGAGGACCAGGGCGTTGCCCCAGTCGCCGTAGATGTTCATGTCCCGCGGGTAGAGCTGCAGGACCCGGATGGTTCCCTTGCCGGGGGCCGCGGAATGTTCGGGCGGAAGCTCGTGCCCGAAGGAGGGCTCGTGCGGGGCTGCGGGGGACCGGGGGGTCATGAGACCACCTCCACTGTGGTGATTTTGGACAGCTCGCGGCGGATGGCGAGCATGGCCGTGTAGGTGCAGAAGATCCTCTTCGGCTTGCCCTGGCCGCCGCGGATGAACGCCGCCAGCGCCGGCGCGATCTCGGTGTCGACGGCGCCGATGGCGACGTCGTCGTACTGCAGCCGCAGCGCCATGTCGTAGGCGCGGGAACCGGTGAGCTGGTCCACGCCGTCGTCTCGGAGGGTGTCGAATTCGACGTCCCAGAGCCAGGACATGTCCCGGCCGTCCGCATAGTTGTCGTTGATCGCGATCATCGTGGCGTACCCGGCCGCCGGGAAGGATTTCAGGCCGAGCCGGAAACCGCTGGGGTTCTTGACCAGCACCAGCTCCAGCGGCAGGCCGTCGACCACCAGGCTTTCGCCGCGGCCGAACGCCGGCGCCACCTTGGACAGCGCCGTGAGCAGGCCCGCCTGGTCGGTGCCCGTGCCGCGGGCACCAGAGATCGCCCGCGCCAGGGTCAGTGCGGCGGCGGCGTTGAAGATGTTGTAGACACCGCGCAACTTCATGGCCGTGGTGACCGTCGCGCCGTCGTACTCGAAATCGGCGTCATCGGCACCCACGCGGCGCAGCACGACGTCGGCGTCCGCCCGGGCGGGGGCTACCGGCACCGGGCTCCCCGGCGCCGCGCGCATGTCGTCATCGTTGGGGAAGGTGCTCAGCAGCGAATCGTCCAGCCCGAAGTAGAGCACCTCGGGCCCGTCCAGGGCCTGGGCGATCCGGGCGACGCGGGGGTCTTCYCGGTTCAGGACCACGGTCCCGGTGGTCTTGGACGCGATGTGCTGGAGCAGGTCGGCGGTCTTGTCGATCTCGCCGAAACGGTCCAGCTGGTCGCGGAGGACGTTGAGCAGGAGGCTGTAGCGCGGCGGGACCTTGTTGACGAAGTGCACCGCATGCGCCTCGTCCAGTTCCAGGACCGCGACGTCGGCATCGAGCCGGCCGCGCCAGTCCACCTCGCCCAGGAGTGCCGCGGCGACGCCGCGGGTGAAGTTGCTCCCGGTACGGTTGGTGAAGACCTTCAGCCCCTGGCTCTCGAGCAGCTCCACCACCATTTTCGTGGTGGTCGTCTTTCCGTTCGTGCCACTGACGACGGCGACCCCCAGCGGCAGCTCGGACAGTGTCCGCTGCATGAAACCGGGATCGATTTTTTCGACCACAAGCCCGGGAAGGGCCGAGCCTCCGCCCCTGAGCCGGGAGACCCGGCGGACGAGCTTGCCGAGCGGAACGCTGAAGTAAAGCATGCTCTGTAATATATCCCAGCAGAGGCATGGAACCCGGACGCAGGGGGCCTGTGCATGCGATCTCCATGCGTACCGCGCGGGCGCAGAGCATTATGCTGTGGGGATGACCACCCCCTCTTTCCTCCCTGAATCCCGCGTGGGTTCGGGCCTCCGGATCGGCGTCCTGGCGCTCCAGGGCGATTTCCGGGAGCATCTGCACGCCGTCGAAGCCGCCGGTGCAACCGGCGTCGGGATCCGACGCCCCGCCGAACTTGACGGCCTGGACGGCCTGATCATCCCCGGCGGCGAATCGACCACGATCGACAAGCTCTCCAGGATCTTCGGTCTCCGGGATCCGCTGCGTAAACACATCCAGGCCGGCCTGCCCGTCTACGGCTCGTGCGCCGGCATGATCCTGCTGGCGGACGAGATCGCGGACGCGGCCACGGACCTTGCCGGCAACCCGCAGCAGACGTTCGGCGGGCTGGACATCACCGTGCGCCGCAACGCCTTTGGCCGGCAGCGCGAGTCCTTCGAGACGGACCTTGATTTCCGGGGGCTCGGCTTCAGCGCCGACGCCGGCGTCGTGGCGCCTGTCCATGCCGTCTTCATCCGTGGGCCCTGGGTGGAGCGCGTCGGCAACGGTGTGGAAGTCCTCGCCCAGGTGGAACCGTCCAAAGCCGGCCACCCCGAATCATTGGACGGGACGGCTAGAATTGTTGCTGTGCGTTCCGGCAAGCTGCTGGCCACCTCCTTCCACCCGGAAGTGACGGGGGAAAAGCGCGTGCATGAACTGTTTATTCGAATGATCAGAGGAGAAGCGTAAAGCATGTCAGGCCACTCCAAATGGGCGACGACCAAGCATAAGAAGGCCATCCTTGATAGCCGCCGGGCCAAGTCGTTCGCCAAGCTGATCAAGAACATCGAAGTCGCCGCGCGCATGGGCGGCCCGGACCTTTCCGGCAACCCGAGCCTGGAACTTGCTGTCACCAAGGCCAAGAAGACCTCGGTGCCCGCAGACAACATCGACCGCGCCATCAAGCGCGGCGCCGGCCTCACCGGCGAGGTCGTTGACTACACCGAGATCATGTACGAATGCCGCGGCCCGCAGGGGTCCGCGCTGCTGATCGAGTGCCTCACGGACAACAAGAACCGTGCCGCCTCTGAGGTCCGGCTCGCCATCTCCCGCAACGGCGGCACGATCGCCGATCCCGGTTCGGTCAGCTACCTCTTCAGCCGCAAGGGTGTCGTGTCCCTGCCCAAGAACGGCCTGAGCGAGGACGACGTCCTGATGGCAGTGCTCGACGCCGGCGCCGAGGAAGTCAAGGACAACGGAGACACCTTCGAGATCCACTCTGAGCCGACCGACCTCCAGGCCATCCGCGACGCGCTCAAGGAAGCCGGAATCGACTACGACACCGATGAGGCCGAGTTCGTGCCGTCCATGCAGGTGCCGCTGGACCTCGACGCCGCCAAGAAGTTCATGAAGCTCGTGGACGCCCTGGAAGAGCTCGACGATGTCCAGAACGTCTACAGCAACGCCGATCTCAGCGACGAAGTGCAGGCCGCACTGGAAGCCGAGTGACACGCTCACCTAGCCGTGATTTTGAGGCCCGGTCTTGACCCTGCGCGTCCTGGGGGTTGACCCGGGCCTCACCCGTTGCGGGATCGGCGTCGTCGACGTCGAAAAGAACCGGCGGGCCACCATGGTGGCCTTCGGCGTCGTGGGAACCTCCCCCGAGGAGAGCCTGGACCAGCGGCTGCTGGTCATTGCCACGTCCATTGATGAATGGCTGGACAAGTACGAACCCCACGTCCTCGCCGTGGAACGGGTGTTTTCCCAGCTCAACGTCAGCACGGTCATGGGGGTGGCGCAGGCCTCCGGCGTGGTGATTGCCGCCGCCGCGCGCCGCGGCATCCCGGTGGCGCTGCACACCCCGTCCGAGGTCAAGGCCGCCGTCACGGGCAGCGGAACATCGAACAAGGACGCCGTGACCAAACTGGTAACGAAGATCCTCCGGCTGGATGCGCCACCGCGCCCCGCCGACGCCGCCGACGCCCTGGCGCTGGCAATCACCCACGCCTGGCGGGCCGGCAGCGGCGCCGCTGTGTCGACGACGGGGCCGGGCAGCCAGTCGCTCACGCCGGCGCAGCGGGCATGGGCGGACGCGGAGGCAAAAGCGCGCCGTGCGCGCTGAATGTCCGCCTGTGCCGCCGCTGGGCTTGGTAGGGTATTCGTAGATATGTTCGGATAGCCGGCTTGCCATCTGTGTTTTGGCCGGCTGCAGACCCAGGAGCCCGGCCTTGATTAGTTTTCTTCGCGGAACCGTTGCGCATGTTGGCCTGTCCTCCGCCGTGATCGACCTCAACGGTGCCGGCATGAGCGTCAATGCCACGCCGCAGACCCTCAGCGGGCTCCGGGTGGGCGAAGAGGGGAAGCTCTTCACCTCGCTGATCGTGCGGGAGGACTCGCTGACCCTGTTCGGCTTCGGCAGCGACGACGAGCGCGAAGTGTTTGACGTGCTGCTCAGCGTCAGCGGTGTCGGTCCCCGCCTCGCCCTGGCTGTGCTTGCCGTCCACGAACCGGAAGCCATCCGGGTGGCCGCCCACTCCGGCGACGGCAAGGCCTTCACCAAGGTCCCCGGAATCGGGCCGAAGGTGGCCGGCCGGATCGTGCTGGAGCTCGCCGGCAAACTCGTCCCGCACGGCACTGCTGGTGCGTCCGGCGCGCCGCTCCCTTTGGCTTCCGCGGAATCCGTCTGGAAGCCGCAGGTCGTCGCCGCGATGACCAGCCTTGGCTGGTCCGAAAAGGACGCCACCGCCAGCATCGAGAAATCCCTGGCCGATTCCCCGGACCTGGCCGAGAACGGCAACGTGGCCGAAATCCTCCGCGCAACCCTGCGCTGGCTGGGCCAGGACGGCGCCCGCGCCGGTAACCGGGTAGGCGCGCGTGGCTGAGCAGTCGATCGTCGCCGGGGGAGAGGAGCCGGAGGAGCGCGTCATCGAAGCCGCACTCCGGCCCAAGAACCTGCACGACTTCGTGGGCCAGCACCGTGTCCGCAAGCAGCTTTCCCTCGTCCTGGAGGCCTCACGCATGCGCGGGCGCAGCGCAGACCACGTGCTGCTCTCCGGCCCTCCCGGCCTGGGCAAGACCACGCTGTCCATGATCATCGCGGCCGAAATGAACGTCCCGCTGCGGATCAGCAGTGGCCCGGCCATCCAGCACGCCGGCGACCTCGCAGCCATCCTGTCCTCCCTTTCGGAGGGTGAGGTCCTGTTCCTGGACGAAATCCACCGCATGTCCCGGCCAGCCGAGGAAATGCTGTACATGGCGATGGAGGACTTCCGCGTCGACATCGTCGTCGGCAAGGGCGCCGGCGCCACGGCTATCCCGCTGGAACTGCCGCCCTTCACGCTGGTGGGCGCCACCACGCGGGCCGGCCTGCTCCCCGGGCCGCTGCGGGACCGGTTCGGTTTCACCGGCCACTTGGAGTTTTACTCCGTGGAGGAGCTGGAACTGGTCCTGCGCCGTTCGGCCGGCCTCCTGGATCTGAAGGTCAATTCGGCGGGATTCAGCGAGATCGCCGGACGCTCCCGGGGCACGCCGCGCATCGCCAACCGGCTCCTGCGCCGGGTCCGGGACTGGGCGCTCGTTCACGGTATCGAGCAAATTGATGCCCGGGCGGCGTCCGCGGCACTGGACATGTATGAGGTAGACAAGCGCGGCCTGGACCGGCTGGACCGTGCAGTCCTCGAAGCCCTCATCACCAAATTCGGCGGTGGGCCCGTGGGCCTGTCCACCCTCGCGATCGCCGTCGGTGAGGAAACGGAGACCGTGGAAACGGTCGCCGAGCCTTACCTGGTGCGTGAAGGGCTGCTGGGCAGGACCCCGCGGGGCCGCATTGCCCTGGCACCGGCGTGGACCCATCTCGGCTTCGCCGTCCCGGCCGGCGTCTTCGGGCAGGATCCGCTGGAGTTGTTCCAGGCCGATGAGCTGGGCGGGGACCCGCAGGATGAGCCCAGCGAGGGCCAGCCGGGCGGGTCCGGCGGCGATCTCGGTGAAGAAACCAGTCCCCAGTGGATCCGAAACGGCCGCTAGCACGTTTCCTTCAGCTTTTCCCTTTAGACTGGAATGACGCTCGGCACGTTCGGGTTTTGTTTCCGTGGGCGGAGAGCAGGTAGCCGCCGGCGGCTGGGGATGGTCTCTCTGCCGGCTCGCGGCGCAGACCCCTGCCCGCGCCGCCCGGAGCAAACGGACGTTGCTGAAAAACAGCTATGCAAGTACAGAACGGAACAATCCCTGTGTTCGGACTTATTTCTGCCCAGACCCAGCCGCAGGCCGGCGGCGGCATCGACATCATGACGATTCTCCTCTTCGTCCTGCTCGGACTTTTCGTCTTCATGATGTTCCGCCGCAACAAGAAGACCCAGCAGCAGCAGGCACAGCTCCAGTCCAAGTTCGAAACTGGTGTCGAGGTCATGACGAGCTTTGGCCTGTTCGGCCGGATCGTCGAGATCGATGAAGCGGAGAACAAGGTCACCCTGGAACTGTCCCCCGGCAACACGGCCACCGTGCACCGCCAGGCCGTCACCAAAATTGTGGAGCCGGTTGTCGCTGCCGAGGAGCCGACCGTTGTTCCCGACGACGCGTCCTCGCTGACCGCCGACAAGCTCAGCGCCGAGGGCACGGAGGGCACCGCCCCGCTCAGCGACGCACCCCGCAATGAAACTCCCGAGGAAACCCTGCGCCGCCTCAATGACGAAGGTAAAAAAGACAGCTAGTCTGCCTACCTGAGCTATCCCGCGAAGCAACGGTTGCGGGCATCCGCCGGCGGGGGCCCAGAGCCAGCGCCGGCGGATCCGCCGCAAATAAAAGAAAGATCGACAATGGCACGAACTGGCCCCAAAAACTCAGCCATCAGGATGCTGGTCTGGCTTGGCGTACTCATCGCCGCCATGACGGCCGTCCTAGCGGGCGGCACCATTGCCGGCCAGGCCAGCTGGGCTCCAAAGCTCGCGCTGGACCTGGAAGGCGGCACCCAGATGATCCTGGCGCCCAAGGTTGAGGGCGGTTCGGGCATCACCGAAGACCAGCTCAACCAGGCCGTAGCGATCATCCGTCAGCGCGTGGACGGCTCGGGTGTCGCGGAAGCGGAAATCAGCACGCAGTCCGGCCGCAACGTCGTGGTCAGCCTGCCGGGAACTCCCGCCAAAGAAACCCGCGCCCTGATCCAGGCCTCCGCCGACATGAACTTCCGCCCCGTGATCCAGACGGGCGCCGGCGCAGCCGTCCCCGAGGCGTCCCGGACCCCGGACGCCCAGCTGCCCAAGCCGACGGCCGCGCCGGCCAACAGCAGCGACGAGAACTGGATTACCCCCGAGGTCTACAAGCAGTTTCAGGCCCTCGACTGCGACAACCCTTCCCAGGACAAGCAGAAGCGTTCAGACCCGACCAAGCCGCTGGTGACCTGTGAGCCCGCGACAGCGAAATCGCCGGCCATCAAGTACATCCTCGGTCCGGTTGAGGTGAAGGGCTCGAACATCAAGTCCTCCTCGTTCCAGCTGCAGCGCGGCGCCCAGGGTGCCGTGACCAATGAATGGGCCGTCAACATCCAGTTCGACGACGCCGGCACCGCCAAGTTCAAGGAAGTCACCGAGCGCCTTTACCAGTTCTATGCCGCCGGCGGCGGCCAGAGCGGCTCCGACCCGAAGGCCCAGTTCGCGATTGTCCTGGACGACCAGGTCATCTCCGCCCCGCGTTCGCTCGCCGTCATCACCGACGGCCGGCCGCAGATCACCGGCGGGTTCACCGAGGAATCCGCCAAGGCCCTCTCCGACCAGCTGCGTTTCGGTGCCCTGCCGATCAGCTTCGAGATCCAAAGTGAGCAGCAGATTTCTGCGACCCTCGGTGGGGAGCAACTGCGCATGGGTATGCTCGCAGGCCTGATCGGCCTGCTCCTGGTGGTCGTCTACTCACTGTTCCAGTACCGGGCCCTTGGCCTGGTGACCGTGGCGTCCCTCGTGATTGCCGGTGTGCTGACGTTCCTGGCGATCGCCATCCTCGGGTGGACGGAGAACTACCGGCTGTCCCTCGCCGGCGTGGCCGGCCTGATCGTGGCCATCGGCCAAACGGCGGACTCGTTCATCGTCTACTTCGAACGCATCCGTGATGAGCTCCGTGAGGGCCGCGGCCTGGTCTCGGCCGTCGAAAACGGCTGGAAGCGGGCCAAGCGCACCATCCTCGCCTCCAAGGCCGTGAACCTCCTCGCGGCCGTGGTGCTGTTCTTCGTGGCTGTGGGCAACGTCCGCGGCTTCGCGTTCACCCTTGGCCTAACAGCGATCGCCGACCTCATCGTGGTCTTCATGTTCACCCACCCGACCCTGCAGCTGCTGGCCCGGACCAAGTTCTTCGGCGAAGGCCACCGGTTCTCGGGTCTGGACCCGAAGCGCCTGGGAGCCGTCCCGCTGTACCGCGGAGCCGGCCGGGTCCGCACTCCGGAAGACAAGCCCGTGGCGGTGGTGCGCGCAAAGAACACCGGCGCCGCCGCCGAGGCCGAGCGCCGGATGACCATTGCAGAACGCCGTCTCGCCGAAAGGCAGGAGCAGGCACAACAGGAGCAGCTCGCCGGTTCCTCCAAGAGCGCGTCCAAGGAGGGCAAGTAAATGGTCAACTTCTCAACGTTCGGCAATGAATTGTATTCGGGCAAGCGCTCGTACGACTTTGTCGCTAAAAAGAAGATCTGGTTCCTGATTGCCGGAATTGCCGTGGCCCTCTCGATCCTGATCCCGATAGCCAAGGGCGGCTTCAACCTCGGCATCGAATTCCGTGGCGGGTCCGAGTTCACAGTCTCCAACGTGAAGACCACCGACGCGTCCCTCGGCGAGAAGGCCGTAAAGGACGTCGTGGCGGGGTCTGTGCCGCGCGTGGCCAACGTCGCCGGCACCACCATGCGTATCCAGACGGACAAGCTCAGCGACGACGAGACGCTGCAGATCAAGGAAGGCCTCACCACGGCCTACGGCGTGACGGATAACGAAGTGACGTCGACCTTTGTTGGCCCCACCTGGGGCGCTGACGTCACGAAGCAGGCACTGATGGGCCTGGCAATCTTCGTGGGCTTGGCCGCCGTCCTGATGGCGCTGTACTTCCGGACCTGGAAGATGTCCGTCTCGGCACTTGTCGGCATGGCCGTCACGATGTTCATTACCGCCGGTGTCTACGGCCTCAGTGACTTCGAAGTGACGCCGTCGGCCATCATCGGCTTCCTGACGGTGCTCAGCTATTCGCTGTACGACACCGTGGTGGTGTTCGACAAGATCCGCGAGAACACCTCGGAGATCCAGGCCTCCACCCGGCGGACCTTCGCCGAAGAGGTCAACCTAGCCATCAACCAGACCCTGGTCCGCTCCATCAACACCATGGTGGTGGCGATCCTCCCGGTCGGCGCGATCCTCTTCATCGGTGCCGGGCTGCTGGGCGCCGGAACCCTGCGGGACCTGTCCCTGGCGCTGTTTGTGGGCATCCTGGTGGGCACGGCGGCCACGATTTTCATCGCGGCGCCGCTGTACGCCGCCCTGCGGCAGGGCGAACCTGACCTGCTCAAGCAGGCCAAGCGGGTGGAACAGCGTCGCGCCGACGCGGCAGCGAAGGCCACGTCCCCGGCGTCGCCTGCCACAGCCTGAACGCAGGCGCTACCGCAATGCTGTGATGCCTCGGTGATGCCGGAACCAATGCCTGGACTGTCCTGAGCGGACAGCAGGCGGGCCGGAGACCGTCCTTTGTGACGGACTCCGGCCCGTCGCCGTATCACGGCCGGTTATCGAAGTATCCTGCTGCGGGAATACACTTGAATAATTGACCGTCGCGAGAGGTGCTCCATTGGAAGAACGTTCGACGCCGGTGCCGGAGGCGCCAGCGGACAAGGCCCAAGGCCAGGGTTCTCAGACTGACCTTGTGGTTCACGGACGTCCCGATGTTCCTGTGCCGGTCGACAATTCGGGCGCCCGGCCGACCTTTCCGGGCCGGCGCGAACGCACGAGGTCACGCCTCGCCCGGCTGACGGGCCGCGGCGCCCCCGCATACTCACCGATTCTTGAACCGCTGCTGCGCACGGTCCGTGCCAACAACCCCAAAGAGGACTTCGACCTCATCCAGCGCGCCTTCGTGGTTGCCGAGCGCTGCCACCGGGGCCAAAAGCGCAAGAGCGGGGACCCGTATATCACGCACCCGGTCGCGGTCGCCACCATTCTCGCCGAGCTCGGCCTCAGCGGCACGACGCTGGCCGCAGCCCTGCTGCACGACACGGTCGAGGACACCTCCTACACGCTGGCTGACCTGAAGGCCGAGTTCGGCCCGGAAGTGGCCATGCTGGTGGACGGTGTCACCAAACTGGACAAGGTTAGCTTTGGTGAGGCGGCCCAGTCCGAGACCGTGCGCAAGATGGTCGTCGCCATGGCCAAGGACATCCGGGTCCTGATGATCAAACTCGCCGACAGGCTCCACAACGCCCGGACGTGGCGCTTCGTCTCGGCGGAGTCCTCGGCCCGCAAGGCGCGCGAAACCCTGGAAATCTTCGCACCCCTGGCCCACCGGCTCGGCATGAACACCATCAAGTGGGAACTGGAGGATCTGTCCTTCGCCGCGCTGTATCCGAAGGTGTACGAGGAAATCGTGCGCATGGTGGGGGACCGGACCCCGGAGCGTGAAAAGAACCTGTCCGTCATCCGCAACCAGATCACCGAGGACCTGCGGGCGGCGAAGATCAAGGCCACCATCACCGGGCGGCCAAAGCACTACTACTCGATCTACCAGAAGATGATCGTCCGCGACAAAGACTTCGACGACATCAACGACCTCATGGGCGTCCGCGTCCTGGTCGACTCGGTCCGGGACTGCTACGCGGCCCTGGGCGCGATGCACTCGCGCTGGAACCCCCTGCCCGGGCGGTTCAAGGACTACATCGCGATGCCCAAGTTCAACATGTACCAGTCGCTGCACACCACGGTGATCGGTCCGGGCGGCAAACCGGTGGAAATCCAGATCCGCACCCATGAAATGCACCGGCGCGCCGAATACGGCGTGGCCGCGCACTGGAAGTACAAGGACCAGCCGAACCGGACGGCCGCCGGCCCCGGAAGCCCGCGCGACGGCGACATGGGCTGGCTGCGCTCCCTCGTGGACTGGCAGCAGGAGACCTCGGACCCCGGCGAGTTCCTCGACTCGTTGCGGTTTGAAATCAACGCCCGCGAAGTGTTTGTCTTCACCCCCAAGGGCGAGGTCATGGCCCTCCCGGCAGGATCCACGCCCGTGGACTTCGCCTACGCCGTGCACACCGAGGTAGGCCACCGGACCATTGGCGCCCGCGTCAACGGCAAGCTTGTCCCGCTCAACAGCGAACTGAACCACGGCGACTGGGTTGAGATCTTTACCTCCAAGGCCGAAGGCGCCGGCCCCAGCCAGGACTGGCAGCACTTCGTCAAAAGCGCCAGGGCCCGAAACAAGATCAGGCAGTGGTTCAGCAAGGAACGCCGCGAGGAAGCGATCGACCGCGGCAAGGACCTGCTGACCAAGGCGATGCGGAAGCAGAATCTCCCGCTGCAGCGGCTTATGACCCACGACGCCCTCGCGGCGATCGCGGAAGACTTCAAGTATGCCGACATCTCCGGACTCTACGCCGGCGTGGGCGACGGGCACACCTCCGCGCAGTCCGTCATGGAACGCCTGGTGGAGAGCCTCGGCGGGAACGAACAACCGGACGATGACCTCGCCGAGGTGTCCATCCCCACCCAGGTCAGCAAGGCCCGTTTCTCCGATTCCGGTGTTGTTGTCCGCGGCGTGGACGATGTGTGGGTGAAGCTGGCTCGATGCTGCACTCCGGTCCCGCCGGACCCGATCCTCGGGTTTGTCACGCGCGGTTCCGGTGTCTCCGTGCACCGGACCGATTGCACCAACGTGAGCGGCCTGATGGACCAGCCGGACCGGATCGTCGAAGTGGACTGGGCGCCCACGCAGTCCAGCGTGTTCCTCGTGGAGATCCAGGTCGAGGCGCTGGACCGCAAGTCGTTGCTCTCCGACGTCACCCGGGTGCTCTCCGAAAACCACGTCAACATCCTGGCGGCGAGCGTCCACACGTCCACGGACCGGGTGGCAATCTCCAAGTTTGCCTTCGAGATGGGCGACCCGAAGTACCTCAGCCACGTGCTTAGCGCTGTTCGCCGGATCGACGGCGTCTTCGACGTGTACCGCACCACCGGAAACCGCCGCCGCAGCTAGCCCTCCGGCGGCGCAGCGAGTGCGGCGAGCTTCGCCAACGCCGCCCGTTTGTGCGGCAGGCGCGGGCTCGCGTCGACCGCAAGCCTGAGCAGCCGGAGGCGCACGCCCAGTTCGGGCCGGGCCAACAGGGCCCTCAGGGCCGGCACGGCCCGGTCCGCGTCAACGTGCAGCGCTATGTCCTGGGCAGTGCGCAGCGGGCTGGAGACCATCAGGCCGCCCATGCTGACGACGTCGAACGGCCCCAACCGAACTTCGTGGAACGTGCAGCCGCGCACGGACCTCAGGCTGGAAATCCGCCGGTTGGCGTCAACCAGCAGGGCCAGACGGTCCGGCTCTGCCGCGCATCCGTAGATCCACGCCGCGGTCATCCGCCCTGCCACCACGCGCTGCCTGATCGCCGGCGCCACCGCCAGGGACGCGGCGCGGGCACGGAGCTGCGGACTGGCGTGGGCCCCAGGTGGCAGGTAGCCGCGCTGATAGAGCTGTGTGAGCACGCCGTCGGCGGCCATGGCCTGCAGCTCCGGCCATGAGAACAGGGTGCCGGGAGAGTAGAGTTCGCCGGGCTCCGGTCCCCGCGCAGGCGGCCCCTGAACAGGTGGCCCCGAAACAGGCGGCCCCTGTACAGGCGGTCCCGGAAAGGCGCCGGGAGTGCGGGGCGTGAGTACCATTCAGCCATCGTTGCCCGTTCCGCGGGCATAGAACAGGCCCCGTTCCGGTCATGTGGATAACCGAAACGGGGCCTGGACAGGCTTGCTGGTGGGCCGGATGGCTAGGAGAGTTCGCTCGCCGAGCGCTCGAGCTGCTCCAGCCAGGCCTGGCGTGCCTCGAGGGCCTCCCGGGCTGCCTTGATCTTGCGCTCGTCGCCGGCCTTCTCCGCCTTGGCCAGGTCTTCCTTGAGGCCGGCGATGGCGGTTTCGAGCTGGGTCAGGGCGCTGTTGGTGCGTGCCTTGGTCTCCGGGTTGGAGCGCTTCCAGTTTTCTTCCTCGGCGTGGCGGACGGCGTCCTCCACCTTCCGCAGGCCGGCCTCGATGCGGCCCATGTCCGCGCGCGGAACCTTGCCGGCTTCTTCCCAGCGGTCCCGGATGGACTGCAGCGCCTTCTTGGCGGCCGCGAGGTCCTTGATCGGCAGGAGCTCGTTGGCCTCCACGAGTAGCGCTTCCTTCACCACCAGGTTCGCACCGTATTCCTGGTCGATCTCGTCGTTGGCTGCCTGCCGGTTGGTGAAGAAGACATCCTGCGCGGCGCGGAAGCGGGCCCACAGGGCGTCGTCGTCCTTGCGGCTGGCGCGCGGGGAGGCCTTCCATTCATCCATCAGGCGGCGGTACTCGCCCGCGGCAAATCCCCAGTCGGTCGAGGACGAAAGGGCCTCGGCTTCGGCGATCAGCTTCTCCTTGGCGGCCTTGGCTGCTGAGTTGTTGCTGTCCAGCTGCGAGAAGTAGGCGCGGCGGTGCCGGTCGAAAACGGTGCGGGCGGCGCGGAACCGCTTCCACAGCGCGTCCTCGTTGCTGCGGCCGAGCCGGACGCCGCTCTTCTGCGCGGTCTTCCAGCTCTCGAAGAGTTCGTTCATCCGGGCGCTGGAGGTCTTCCACTGGATCTGCGCGGGATCGTGGCCGGCGATTTCCTCGGCCTCGGCCACGATGGCCTCGCGGGCGGCAAGCTCAGCTGCCCGGACGGCGTCGTGTTCAGCCTTCTCGGCCTTTTCGAGTTCGCCGATCTGGGTCACCAGTGCGTCCAGCCGGGCCTCGGCGGAACGGAAGTCGCCCACCATGTTGCGTTCGGCGAGCTGCTCGCGCAGGTGCGTGACGGTCTTCTGCATGTCCGTGGTGGGCGCCTTGGAGCTCACCCGCTGTTCAAGCAGGTCGATCTGGGCCACGACGTCCTCGAACTTCCGGGCGAAGTAGCCCAGGGCCTCGTCGGCGCTGACGCCCGGGTACTGGCCAACGGGATATTCCGTGCCGTCTACGGTCAGGAAGACGTGGCCGTCACCTTCGACGCGGCCCCAGCGGGCCGCTTCCGCCAGTGAGGCGGCTGAGGACACGGCGGCCGGAGCGGGGGCCGGGGCGGCAGCAGAGGGCTTGGCCTTCGGCCGGGCAGCAAATGCGGCCGGGCTCGGCGCAGGCCGGGCGGCCGGCGCGGGAGCCGGTGAAGGCGACGGGGCAGCAGCGGGCACGGTCTCGACGACTGCCCCGGCGGCGGGCTCGGCGACGGGCTCGACGACTGCCTCAGCAGCGGTCTCAGCAACTGCCTCAGTCGCCGGCTCGGCCGGGATCTCCACGGGTGCGGCCTCGGCCACGGTCTCAGCAACCGCCTCAGCGGCAGGTTCGGCCGGTGTCTCTTCCGACGGCGCCACGGCGGGCTCCGTCGGCTCAGCGGATGCCGCGGGCTCTGCTGATTCGGCGGCGTCCTCGCCTGCCGCAGCCGGGGCTGCGGATACGGCCGTGTCGCCGGCCGCGTCTACGGCATTGCCGGCACTCTGGGCCGGGGTTGCCTCGGCTTCGGTTTCGTTGGCAGCTGATGCTGCCAATGTTTCGTCGGATTTCTGACTGTCTGTCACCGCTAGAAGTCTTTCGCTTGGAGGGAAATACCGGGACCACGGCCTTCAGGGCCGCGGCTGGTCACTTCAGTGAGAACGAGTCTATCGTGACTGGTTCCACAGGTGCGCCGTCGGTGGCGTTGCCGCCGGGCTTCAGTCCGGCGGCGGCAATGCCGCTCACCACATCGAGCCCCGAGGTCACCTTGCCCACCACCGTATAGCCGCCGGCAGCATCCGCCGGAATGACGGTGTCCTTGTACACAATGAAGAACTGCGTGCCGTTGCCGTTGGCGTTCCCGCCGGTCCGGGCCACGGCGATCGTTCCGGCAGGGTACTTGTTGTCTGCCGGGGTGTTTTCCAGCGGGCCCCACGTGTAGTTCGGGTCGGTGCTGCCGTCCCCGGCCTTGGAGCCGCACTGGAGGACCCCAAAGTTATCGGCCGTGGTCAGCCGGTGGCAGCTGACGTTGTTGTAGAAGTTCTGGTCGGCCAGGGACTTGAAGACGGCCGCGGCCTGCGGGGCCTTCGTGCCGTCCAGCTCGACGCCGAGCGTGCCGCGGTTCAGCTTGAGCTCACCGGTGAACGTCTTGCCCGCGGCGGTTTCGGGCTTGGGGATGTTCGCGGCATTGGTGGGGGCAGCGGTCGGTGTGGCGGACGCCGAGGGGGTCTGCAACCCCTCCTGCACGGCCGCGAACTGTTCTTCGGTCGGGTTGGACGCAAAGACGGTGAGCTGCAGGACCAGGGCCAGGCCGATCGCCGCTGTGCCGGCGCTGATGGCAATGACGTTATCGCGCTTGCGGCGCTTGTCCTGGTCACGGCGCAGGCCGCGCCTGGCCTCCATCTGCTGGACGCGCCGCTTCGCCTCACGTGCGCTGCGTGAACTGGCCGCCAATGGTCCTCCTGGTTGTATGGCCGCGGCCGTGACGGGCCGGAGGCGTCGTCGCGGCAGCAGCAGCAAGCTGCCGGCAGTCCCGCCGGGCCGCCTCCGTTGGAAGAAGCGGGCGCCGAACGCATAAACTGACTGCCGCACACAGTTTATGCACGACTGGCCGGTCTGCCGCTTATCTTCGTTACGTTTCGACAGAGAATGCCGCGTGACGCCTGCGCCCGAAGATACTGCAGTAGCAACCAAGTACTGCAGTGGTAACCAGAGGAGAAAATTTCACCATGGCACGCACAGCCTCCCTGTCAGGATTCCCCGAGTGGCTTCCCGAGGAGCGGCTGGTGGAACTCCATGTGCTGGACACGCTGCGCCGGACATTCGAACTCCATGGGTTCTCCTCGATCGAGACCCGCGCCGTGGAAACTGTGGGGCAGCTGCTCCGCAAGGGCGAAATCGACAAAGAGGTCTACGGCCTGAGCCGGCTCCAGGACGACGAGGGGGACAGCGCCGCCAAGGCCGACCCGCATGCCCTGGCGCTGCACTTCGACCTCACCGTGCCCTTCGCCCGCTACGTCGTGGAGAACGCCGGCTACCTGGCGTTCCCGTTCCGCCGCTACCAGATCCAGAAGGTCTGGCGCGGCGAACGTCCCCAGGAAGGGCGCGCCCGAGAGTTCACCCAGGCGGACATCGACGTCGTAGGCGACGGCGAGCTGCCGTTCCGCTACGACGTTGAAATCGCGCTCGTGATCGCCGAGGCGCTCAACGCGCTGCCCATCCCGGATTTCCTGCTGCGGATCAACAACCGCAARCTGGCCGAGGGCTTCTACACCGGCATCGGGCTCACAGACACCCCCGGTGTCCTGCGCAGCATCGACAAACTCGAGAAGGTCGGGCCCGCGAAGGTCGCCGAGTTGCTCAAGGAAGAGCTCGGCGCCACGGACGACCAGGCTCAGGCTGCCCTGAAGCTCGCCGGCATCAGCACCACGGACACGTCCTTCGTGGAGCAGGTCCGGGCGCTCGGCGTCACCAATGAGCTGCTGGAAGAGGGCCTGAACGAGCTGGAACAGGTCATTGCCGCCGCCGTCCTGCACGCTCCCGGGCGGGTGGTGGCAGATCTGAGCATCGCCCGCGGCCTGGACTACTACACGGGCACCGTGGTGGAAACCGTCCTGGTAGGACACGAACAGCTGGGCTCCATCTGCTCGGGCGGCCGCTACGACGCCCTGGCCAGCAAGGGCAACCGCAAGTTCCCCGGCGTCGGCCTCTCGATCGGCGTGACCCGCCTGGTGTCGCGGATCCTGAGCCAGGACCTTGCCAAGGCCACACGCTCCGTGCCCACGGCCGTGCTGGTGACGCTCAACAACGACGACAGCTGGGGCGCGGCGCAGGATGTCGCGGCACAGCTGCGCAGCCGCGGCATCGCCACGGAGGTCGCCGCGAAGGCCGAGAAGTTCGGCAAACAGATCAAGTTCGCCGACCGGCGCGGCATTCCGTTTGTCTGGTTCACCGACGACGACGGCAAGCACCAGGTCAAGGACATCCGCACGGGCGAGCAGTACGACGCCGACCCGGACACGTGGATGCCCTCCGAGGAGGACCTGCACGTGCGCGTAACCGCCGCCAGGTAGTTGGCCGGTCCCGGGACTTCTCTTATTGCGTGGGCGCCCTGCGTGACCGCACGACGAGGAACCGCCCGGCCACACCGACGGCCAGCACCGCGGCCATAACCAGCACGGAGGCCGGCGGCAGGGTGGCGGCCAGGACCAGGCAGCCGAGGAAGCCCAGCACATTGAGCCAGCGCGGCGCGTGCCAGGGCCGGCCGGCCAGTGTGAAGGCCGCGGCATTGGTCACGGCGTAATAGATCAGCACGCCGAAGCTGGAAAATCCGACCACGGTCAGCACGTTGGTGCTTAGCAGCAGGATGACGACGGCGGCGGCGACCGCCAGCTCCGCGATGAACGGGACCGTGTGGGCCCGGCCCACCCTGGCCAGCGGGCCGGGCAGGTCCCGTTCCCGCGCCATGGCCAGGGTGGTCCGGCCAACGCCGGTGATCAGCGCCAGCAATGCGCCAAGACAGGCGGCCGCCGCTCCCGCCTGGACGAACGGGACGCCGCCGCTGAGGCCGCTGGCCTCCACCGCGTCCAGCAGCGGCGCCGTCGAGCCCGCCAGCTGCTCGGGCGGTAAGTGCCACTGCAGCAGCACGGCCAGACCCAGATAGATCACGAAGGCGCCGGCCAGTGCGGCCAGGATGGCCCGCGGGATAGTGCGCGCGGGGTCCTTGACCTCCTCGCCCAGGGTTGCGATCCGCGCATAGCCGGCGAAGGCAAAGAACATCAGCCCCGCCGCCGGCAGGACGCCCCAGCCGCCGGCCGGCGTCGCCAGGGGCGTTGTTGCCCCGTGGGCGGCGGGGGCGCCGGCCGGGTGCGGGCCCAGCAGCGACGCCGCGGCGACGAATACGAGCGTGGCCAGCACCACGGCCAGCAAGACCCTGGTCAGCAGCGCGGTCCGGGTAATCCCGAGGAGGTTGACCCCGGTGAGGACCACGACGGCGGCGACCGCCAGCGGCGTCGCGTACGCGGGTGCAACGTAGTGCCCGAACGTCAAGGCCATCGCCGCGCAGGACGCCGTCTTGCCCGTCACGAAGCCCCAGCCCGCAATGAAGCCGGGCCACTCGCCGAGTTGCCGGCGCCCGTACACATAGGTGCCGCCGCTGTCGGGGTATTTCGCCGCCAGCTGCGCCGACGCGACGGCGTTGCAGTACGCGATGGCGCCGGCCACGGCGACCGCCAGTGTCAGCAGCGGCCCGGCCAGGGCCGCTGCGGGGGAGAACACGACGAACACGCCGGCGCCGAGCATGGAACCCAGGCCGATGGCCGTGGAATCAAACACGCCGAGCCGCCGCTGCAGCCGCCGGTCGGGCCGCTGCGGGACGGGCCGCTGACCGCGCCTGTGACCGGGCGCCCGGCCGCGGCGGTCACCGGGCCGGGTTCCGTTGTGCCGGGTTGCCATGGCAGGAGGGGCCTTTCCACCGGGTAAACTCGAACGGGATCGTTCCTGTAGCGATCCTATTGAACCTAAATGCTTGAACTTCGAAATATTTTGAAGATCGATTATTTGAACGTCATTTTTGATTTTCCGCTGAAAGGAATGCTGTGCTGCGCACACATGACCTCGGGTCTCTTCGCTCCGAGCACATTGGACAAACCGTAACCCTCGCCGGCTGGGTCGGCCGGCGTCGTGACCACGGTGGTGTCGCATTCGTTGACCTGCGCGACGCGTCCGGCGTCGCCCAGGTTGTGGTCCGCGAAGAAGAGGTCTTCCACGGGCTGCGCAATGAGTACGTGCTGCAGATCGTCGGCACCGTATCCCAGCGCCCCGCGGGCAACGAGAACCCGGCGCTGCCCACCGGCGAGATCGAGGTCATGGCCGAAAAGGTCACCATCCTGAACACTTCGGATCCGCTGCCGTTCCAGATCGACGAGCACGTTGAGGTGGGCGAAGAAGCGCGCCTGAAGCACCGCTACCTGGACCTGCGCCGCCCCGGCCCCGCCCGCAACCTGCGCCTGCGTTCGGAGGCCAACCGCGTGGCCCGCGAGCTGCTGCACCAGGACGGCTTCGTGGAGATTGAAACCCCCACGCTGACCCGTTCGACGCCGGAAGGCGCCCGCGACTTCGTGGTCCCGGCCCGCCTCGCGCCGGGTTCCTGGTACGCGCTGCCGCAGTCCCCCCAGCTGTTCAAGCAGCTCCTGCAGGTGGGCGGCTTCGAAAAGTACTACCAGATCGCCCGCTGCTACCGCGATGAAGACTTCCGCGCGGACCGCCAGCCGGAATTCACTCAGCTGGACATCGAAGCCAGCTTCGTGGACCAGGACGACATCATCAGTTTGGGCGAAAACATCGTCAAGGCCCTGTGGAAGCTGATCGACGTCGAGATCCCGACGCCGATCCAGCGCATCACCTACCACGACGCCATGGCACACTACGGCTCGGACAAGCCGGATCTGCGCTTCGGCCAGGAGCTGACCGAGCTGACCGAATTCTTCAAGGACACCAACTTCGGCGTCTTCAAGGCACCCTACGTCGGTGCCGTCGTCATGCCCGGCGGCGCCTCCCAGGCCCGCCGCGCCCTGGACGCGTGGCAGGAATGGGCCAAGCAGCGCGGCGCCAAGGGCCTGGCGTACGTCCTGTACAAGGAAGACGGCGAGCTCGCCGGTCCTGTGGCCAAGAACCTGACCGACACCGAGCGTGCGGGCCTGGCCGACGCCGTCGGTGCCAAGCCCGGTGACTGCATCTTCTTCGCAGCCGGCGAGAAGACCCCGTCCCGCGCGCTCCTCGGCGCCGCCCGCGTGGAGATCGGCCACCGTACCGGCCTCATCAACCCCGCCGACTGGGCCTTCTGCTGGGTCGTTGACGCGCCGATGTTCGAACCGGCCGCCGCCGCAGTCGCCTCCGGTGACGTCGCCGTCGGTGCGGGCCAGTGGACCGCCGTGCACCACGCGTTCACCTCGCCCAAGCCCGAGTTCATGGACTCCTTCGACAAGGATCCGGAGTCGGCACTGTCCTACGCCTACGACATCGTCTGCAACGGCAACGAAATCGGTGGCGGCTCGATCCGTATCCACGAGCGCGACGTCCAGGAGCGGGTGTTCGAGCTCATGGGCCTGGACAAGGCGGACGCCCAGACCAAGTTCGGCTTCCTGCTGGAGGGCTTCAAGTTCGGCGCCCCGCCGCACGGTGGCATCGCCTTCGGCTGGGACCGCGTGGTTGCCCTGCTGGCCGGCGTGGAGTCCATCCGCGACGTCATCGCCTTCCCGAAGTCCGGCGGCGGCTACGACCCCCTGACCCAGGCTCCCGCTCCCATCACGGCGCACCAGCGCAAGGAAGCCGGCGTCGACTTCAAGCCCGAGGCCAAGAAGGCCTCGGACGGCAAAAACTAGCCTGACAGCATCAGCAGCAGGGGCTCCCCGGGCAACCGGAGAGCCCCTGCTGTCATAATCGGCCGCATCATGTTCGGGACGGAGAGACTTTGATGGACCTGAATCCGGGCCACGCAGCGAACCCCAAATCGAGCCCTGCAGTTAATCCCGACGCCAACTTCGAAGCCATCCCCGGGCTGGAGGCCCTGATGGATGCCGCGTGGCCCGCCGCCGACCGGGAAGAGTCCGGCGGCTGGGTGCTGCGGGCCGCCTCCGGCGTGACGCAGCGGGCGAACTCGGTCTGGGTGCGGGACCCCGGCGTTGAAGTTGACCCGCACCGGCAGCTGGCGGCGCTCCGGGAAGCGCGGCTCTGGTACCGGAACCGCCGGCTGCCGCTGATCTTCCAGATCTTCGACGGCCCGGGCCATGCACCACTGCATGCTGTGCTCGACGAAGAAGGATTCACCCGGCAGTCCGAAACCCTGGTCCTGGTCCGTCGGGACGGGGACGAACCCGGAGCAGCACCCGCCTCAGAACCCGGACCAGCCGATCCTGCCGTGGAAGTCTCGGCCACTCCGTCGGCTGAATGGCTGGAGCTGTGGTGGAGCGTCGACGGCCGTGGCGGAGCGGCCGAGCTCGCCGTGGCCCGCCGCATCCTCGAGGGCTGCCCGGCCCTGTACGCCCTGGTGCGCGACGACGGCGGTGCGCCCGCCGCCGTCGCCCGGCTGGCATTGCCGGACACGGGCCCCACGGGTCCGCGCTGGGGTGGCCTGTACTGCATGGCGACCCGTCCGGATGCCCGGCGCCGGGGCTACGGTGGCCGGATAGTCCGGGCCCTGCTGCGCGAGGGCGGCGCCCGCGGCGTTACGGTGTACTGGCTGTTGGTGATGGCGTCGAACGACGGAGCCCGGGAACTGTACGCCCACACCGGCTTCCGCGAGGCCGGCCGGTACCTCTACCGGCAGGAAAAGCCGAAGCGGCACCTGACCGGCTGCTAACCGGGCCGGCCGGCAGCCGTCAGGTTCCCGTTCCGGGCCGGCCTGTCCCGAGGCTGCGCGCGAGCTGCCGGMGGAGGCGCATGCGGCCGCSGSCGAACCCCAAGCCGCCGTTCGCGGCCGGTGCTGCRCCGGGTGCAGGCGCCGGCSTGGCCGAGTAKACGATCCTCGAGTGGTACAAATACCGCACCACAAACGCCGCCACGAGCGTCGCAGCCTGCGCCAGGACGGCGTCGATGACCAGGACGTTGACGGCAAGCATCAGTACGGGAAGCCGGGCCAGGGCCTCCAGGTTGTTAAACCAGAACGACTGGGCAAACCGGGTCCGAAACCCGTTGGCCTTCTGCGGCAGGGTGCCGAAGACAATGTTTTCCTGCATCAGGAAGTTCGAGACAATCGTCAGCTCCGCGGCAACGATGGCCGCCGCGACGAAGTTGGTGCCGGTGGAGAGCAGGAACGCCATGATCAAAAGATTCAGCACGGCGCCCACAGCCCCCACCCCGGCGAACAGCATGGCCGTTCCCGCGCGCAGCTCGCCGAGCTGCCGGAGGAAACGCAGTCCCTGGCCTACGCCCGCCTTGGACCTGCCCGCGGTCCTCGGCCCGGGCGTAAACGGAACCTCGGACACCGTGAGGTGGTGCCGGGCGAGGATTTCCAGCAGGATCTTGAACCCGCTGGGACGCAGCGCGCTGCACTCGATGGCGGAGCGCCGCAGGCCAAAGTACCCCGTCATGGGGTCCGAACAGCCCCGCAGGCGCAGCGGAAACAGAGCCAGCGTGATGCGCGTGGCCCCGACGGAGACAACCCGGCGGGACCAGGTGGCCGCGCCGCCGCCGCCGTCGTTACCGCCGTCGTCCTTACCGCCGTCGGCGGGTCTAGCGCCGTCGTTACCGCCGTCGTCGTATGTGCCGCGGGCGCCGTAGCGCGAGGCGACAACGACGTCGGCGTCGTTGCCTTCAAGCTTCGCAAGCAGGACGGGGATGAGCTCGGGTGGATGTTGGAGATCGCCGCTCATCACCATGCAGAACTCGGCGGCACTGGAACGCACGCCGTCCACGACGGCGCCGCTCAGGCCACCGGTGGGGGCCTCGCGGTGAATCACCCGGATGCGCATGGGCTGCGATGCCGCGGCGGCCGCAATGACTTCCGGGGTGTTGTCCGTTGAGTCGTCAACGAACACGAGCTCTGCGTCGATGTCGCGGCAGGCCTCGGCGGCCCGGCCGATTAATTGCTGGACGTTCGGGGCCTCATTGCGGGTGGGGACGATGACTGAAAGCTTCATGGCTGCCGTCCTGTTGGTCTGCGTCCTAGGTGGACGGGGGACTGATGACGCGGTGTACGCTCCATTCGCCGAAGGTCTGGACCTGCTCGGAGTTCTGCAGGGCCATCTTCACCCGGGTCAGCCCCAGGGAATCGATGTTGGCGGTGACGGACGGGCCCACGATGATCCAGCGGATTTCCTTCCACCCGCCTGGCCGTTCGATCTCGAACTGCTTGTCGAGGTCGGGTTTCTCCGTGGCGATCATGGTCCATGCGTTGTTCCAGCCGCTGGAATTCAGGTCGTGCCACATGGAATAGGGGGCGAGGACGACGTCGCTGCGTGAGACGTTCTGCTGGACCCAGGTCATGGTGCTGCGCCAGTTGGAGTTGGTCTCGGCGGTGAGGAGCGTTCTGTCCTGCTCAAACCACTGCGGCAGGGACATCAGGAGCAGTGATGCCGAGAGGACGGCGACGAACCCCGCCCGCAGGGGCCGGGCCAGGCGCTGCGCGCGGTGCACGAGTCTTTCCACGCCGCTCCAGGCGATGTCCACGGCCGACCCGCATGCCAGCRCCAGGAACGGGATCACGCCGATGATGTACATCGCGGGGAGATAGCCCTGGCCCAGCACGATCGGGGTGGCGAAGGAGGCAATGGCGATAAACAGGATCCGGGACCGCTTGCGCAGCAGGCAGACGACAGCGGCGGCCAGCCCGGCGGCGATGAGGTACTTATCAAAGTAGAGCCAGCCTGAGAGCAGCTCCGCGCGGCTGGAACCGGCCTGGAAGATGGTGCCGGAGCCGGACCGGTTCAGGAGCTGGTAGGCGAGGGCGTCCTGGAGCGAGACGTGATCGGGTCCCGAGAGCAGCTCATTGCGAAGCAGCGCCGACAGCGGGTAGAAGGCCAGCAGCAGTCCGCCGGCGGTGAGGAAGCCAACCACCGAAAATGACCTGTTGCTCCATTTGGGCCGGTAGATCAGGGCGAGCAGCAGGGCGGGGCCAAAGATGGACAGGGTCTCCTTGGAGAGGACCGCGATCGCGAAGCAGAGCCCGGCGCCCACGTGGTGCCACAGCGCGTCCCGCGATGACAGTGCAAGGTAGAAGGCCAGCAGGAGCCAGGGCACGCCGATGTTGTCGAGGTAGATCTGCCGCCCGAGCACGAGCGAGAGTGGTGACAGGATAAAGAGCACTGTGGTCAGTGCGGCGAATGGAATCCTCAGGTTCATGCGGCGGGACACCATGTAGAGCAGCACTGCGCTGGCCACGAAGTACACCGAAATGACGTACCTGGTGGCGCCGATGGTGGTGCCGTCGCCGAGCCTGAGGAGACCTGGAAGCCAGTTCAGCGCCGCGATCTGGATCCAGCCCAGCGGCGGGTGGTCGTACCAGTACGTGTACGGGGCAAGGGAGCCGGAGTGCACGGCGAAGGCCTGGGAGGTGTAGGTGCCCTCGTCGTCCTGGTAGCTTGGCGCCCCATCGAGATTCCACAGGCTGAGTACGGCCGCGGTGACGGTGAGCGCAGCCAGGGCAATCCGGTCCCACAGCGGGAGGTACCTCACGTTGAACGGAGCGCCATGCGCCGTGCCGCGGTGTTTGGGGGTCCGTACGGCCGAAGTATCCGACTGGCCGGCCGATGCCGGTGGCGCTGTGGGTGCTGTGCGTGGACCAGGTTTCAGTTCCGTGGCTGCCATGACTGCCTCCTAGGGGCTGTTGAAACGAAAGTGTTTGCTACTGCCGGGCCGGCTCGGCGGCACCGGGGAGGAGGTAGGCCAAGTGGGATCCGGAATGATCGGTCTTTTCCCAGGCAAAGTCGCGCCGCACGAACTTGAACAGGGCCCGCAGGGCGGCGAAGGCCAGGACCATCTGGTACAGGGGAGTGCCGGCAATCAGCCGGAAGTAGTCGTACCAGCTGATGGCGAACTTATGGTCGCGGCCGAATTCGTGGAGCATGCAGACGTCGAACGCGACCGTCACGAGCGTGGGAATCAGCGGAAGGAATGTGACCAGCGTGACCACCAGGGGGAACTTGCCCCAGATCGCGGCGGCGATTGCGAGGGGGATGCAGACCCCGGCCAGCGCCATGAAATGCTGCTGCATCAGTGTCCACCAGGCGATGGTCCGCATCCGCCGGGACGGCAGGGCCTTCCAGTCGCCCTTGGCGAAGACCTGCATGAAGCCGAGGGACCAGCGGGTGCGCTGCCGGATCAGCCCGGAAAGGCTGTCCGGCGTTTCCTCACGCGTGACCAGCTGGGGCGAGTAAGCGACGACGATCTTCCTGCGAAGTGTGGACAGGCGCACCCCGAGATCGCAGTCCTCGGCGAGGCAGGAGCCGTCCCAGCCGCCCACGGCCGTGAGCAGTTCACGCTTGATGAACACGGTGTTCCCGCCGAGGGGAATGAATCCCTGCCGGGAATGGGCGTGCAGCCTGGACCGGAACCAGGTGAAGTACTCCAGGCAGTTCCGCAGTGAGTACCACGTGTCCTTGTAGTTGATCAGCTGCACGGCGCCCTGGACGACGTCGGCGTTCTTGGTGGTGAAGACACTGTCGATATGGGCCAGCAACTCCTCGGCGGCGATCGACTCGGCATCGAAGACTCCAACCACGCTGTTGCGGCACATCGACAGCGCCTTGTTCAACTGCCGCGGCTTGTTCTTCTTCTCGCTGACGTCGACGCTGATCCGCACGAACTCCGGAAACTCCCGCGCAAGCTTGTGCGCGATCCCCACCGTCTCGGTGTCGTCATGTCCGACCGAGATGATGATCTCCTTGCTGGAATGCGTCTGTGCCAGGAGCGCTGCCAGCGTGGCACGCATGACGTCTTCGCGTTCGTTGCGGCACGGCATGATCAGGGAAAACGAATACCCCTCTGTCGACTGAAGGCCGGAGTAGGAGGTCCTGACCTGCGTCTGGGGGTCCCACCACGCGTAGGTGTTCAGGTAGAGGGTGGACACAGCGATGGCAAAGAGCGCCATGGCGATGATGAGGACCAGGGCGCTGGCCAGCAACGTAGCGGACATGTCGGAGCTCCAATGGGTGGGCGGACGCAGGGGATCGCCTAAGCGGGCGGGATCCCCAGTCGGGTGGATAGTCAGCCGGGTAGATAGTCAGCCGGACCGTGGGAGCGTCCGGGATCTGGCGGGCGGTTAGTCGGCCGCGCCACAGGCGACGCCGTCATGGTTGGCGTCGAGCCTTTGCGGATCTACATGCGCTTTGCGCACTGGCAGTCCGCCCTTGAAGTAAGTACGGACCTCGGTGCAGGTCCAGGAATGTGGCATGGACCCGGGATCGAGGCCCGCGTCTTTCATCTCCTTCAGATGCCGGCTCATGCTCGGCGGAATGGCGGGAAGGCACTGTCCGTCGGCGCCGTACTGGGGGAGACAGCCGCCCAGGGATACGCTCGCGCCGGACAGCACCGCCGCCGGGTCAACGGGGCCCCGCTGCTTGAGGCCCGTGGAATTGCCGCCCTCCGGCGACGTGGCGGCCGAACCGGTTTGTGTCCGCGCCGCCTCCGCCAGGGAGACTTCCGGTGTGTCGCCCGCTGCCGCGGACGCCTGGTTCGCAGGAGCCGGCATGGGCCCAAGCTGCGGCGCTTTGCTTGAGCCGGCGGCGTCTTTGGGGGAGTCCTTTGTGGCGTCCTTTGTAGCGGATTGCCCCGGCCGGGCGCTTGCGTACCCGGCGGCCTGTTCGGCGGCCGATGGCCCTTGGCTCACGCGCGGACCGGCGTTGACGGCGCTGACAGTGGCGATCGCGGACATCCCGCCCCACACCATGGCCGCCGTCGCTGCCAGGCCCGCCGCTGTGAGGGCGACGACGAGGCGTGCCCCGCGTCCTCCCCGTGCTGAGCCTGCCGTGGCCTCGGTGACGCGTTTCATGAAACCCACACCCAACGGGCGACGCTCGGGATTCCGTCGGCGGACAAGACAGTGAGCATGTACGGCCCTGGCGGCACGAGATTGTGATTGCTGGGAATTTGGGCGGTGCGGTTCGCACCTGTGCCCGCCAGGGGCAGATCCACGACGCGCGCGTTGGTGTCTGTCTGATGCGTCTGGGACATTGGCGGTATGAGGGAGGCGGCCGTGACATTGCCCGTGACACCGATCTGCACATTCTGGCCGTAGCCAATCTGGCTGGGGGCCGCGGTGATGGTGGGACGGGCACCCTTGAACAGGTAGGGGGGACTGTAGACCGAGATCCTGGCCTCGAAGGAATTATCCAGCGGATTGGAGCCCAGGACCGCCACACGGCCGTCCGGCAGAAGGATGGATGTCGAGTGGTAGTTCCGGCCAACAGGATCCGCCGCCACAGTCTTCCAGGAGTTCGTCGACGGCGTGTAGATGGCCGCGGTCTGAATGTTCCCCGAACGGTTCAGCTGTGCGCCGTTGGCGGCCAGCACGGTACGGTCGGGAAGGTTGAGGACGTTGACGTACATCTTGCCGGGTCCGGGGAGGTCCGGTCCGGGCACGTAGTGCGGACTGGGCTGCTTGAGGTCAATGAGGTCCACGAGGTTGATGCCGGGCGTGTTGCCGTCGGCGTTGCCGCCGCCCACGATCATGAGTTTCTGGTCCTGGACCGGACCAATGAACACGGAGCCGGCCTGGTCCCTGAGATCCTTTTGCCGCAGCCCGGGAACGTCCCAGATCTGCGCGGTGGTCCAGTCGTAGATCGACGATCCCGTCCCCGGCAGTCCGTTGCCGAAAGTGTGGGCACCGGAGTAGAACATCCTGCCGTTTTCGAGCAGGAACATGTGCGGGTAGGTGCCCCAGAAGCTCCACGTCTGCGGCACCTGGTTCTGCGGCAGCCACCTCATGGCCGAGGTGTCGAACATCTCGGTCAACACGGTGCCCTGGGCCTTTTCATCGAGCCCGCCGGCGGACCAGATATCGCCATTGCCCAGCTTCGTCAGCGACGGATACCAGTGCGCGCCGGCCATGTCGGAGAGCGGATGGAAGGTGTCGTCAGCGGGGTCGAAGTAGTAGCTCTTCTTGGATCCCTGGAAGGTCGTGGGCCCCGCGTTGGAGGTGGGGTACGCCTGGGTACCGCCGGCCAGGAGGACTTTCCCGTCCGGCAGGGTCACGTGTCCGGCACAAAACATGTCGTAGGGCACGGGGATGTCTTTGAAAACGTTGGTGGTGGGCGACCAGACCACGGCCCGGAAGGTGCCCGCGTTAAAGTTCGGCTCGTTGTTGCCCGAACCGGCGATCAGCAGCACGCGTCCGTCGTGGAGCAGGGTCGAGTGAAGCGCCCGGATGGGCAGCTGCGAGGAAAGGGTCTCCCAGGATCCGACGGCGTCCGGGCCGCCGGTAGGGGGCGGTCCTGCTGCGTCGTATTTGACCAGCGAGTAGTGAGCGGTCGAGACCGTGCCGTTGCCTGCGATGGATACCCCGAAGGAAATCCGGTCGACGCCGCTGGGGATCGCAGGCGTTCGCGCCTGTCCCGTGGTCCAGCCGGAGGCGGGCGGCAGTTCCTTGAGGTCGGTCCAGTACTGCCAGCCGGCGGCGGTGTGGCTGAAGACAGTCAGGCCGGAGGGGCCCGCCGCGGTGGACTTGTAGTCGACTTTTAGGTCGTATTGTTCCCCTGGCGTGACGGCGGGTGCGCAACCCGGCGCGTCCGACTGGATTAGTTTTGCGTCCCCGGACTGATAATTCGTGACATTAATGGCGAAGGACCTGGTTCCGGCGGATGAATTTGGCGGAACATCATTTGAGAGTGAGGTCGCTATTTGTCGGTTTCCCCAGCCGGCGAGCATAAAACAATCCGGTGTTGGGGTGCCGTCGGCGAGATTTCCATTTATTATCAATTCGCTGGTGTTTTGTGTCGGTGCAGGAATTTCAGTCAGGGAATAGTCGTCCGTGGCCAGGGTTCCGTCGGTTCCAAGTGAAAGCCCGAAACTTATGTAGTCCGTTCCGTCCGGGATTGCGGGTGTTGGGGCAGCGGCCAGCGTCCAGTCCGTTGCCGGTGCCTGTTGCGCGATGTCGCCCCAGTAGCTCCATCCCTGGGCGGAATGACGGAACAGCGTGAGTGACGCGGGTGCCGTGGACTTGTACCAGAGCTGAATGGTGTAGCCGTGGCCCGCGACCACGGAGGGAGCGCACTGGGCACTTTCCTCCTGGAGCAGCTTCCGGTCGCCTGCAGTGTGGCCCTGGAGCGTGACAGAGGCCGCCCGGCCGCCGAGCCGCCCGGCGACGAAATTCCAGTTCCCTTCAGTTCCCCAGCCGGCCCGCTTGAAGCAAGTCGCGTCCACGGTACCCTCCTCCAGAGACGGGTTCTTCACGAGGTTGACGGCGTCTGCCGCCACGGCAACGGCGCCCACTAAGAAGTTCAGGGGAATAAGGAGCGCCAGGATGAGTGCAATGAATCGCCGGGGGCTTTTTTGGTTATCCACCGTCGGTCGCATTCTGTGCGTTGCATATTCTTCTGTTGCCGATGCGGGTTGCGGCGGGTGGTGATTCCGTATTTGTCATTCTGGGAACCGGTTGGTCAATGTTGCACATTGAATTCCCCAATAGCGATTGATGTCAGTGGCAAGGGATGTGCCCGAGTCTATGGGCGGCAAAAAGCAGGGGAAACGAGTAGGAATTACTCGAATTCCCGAGGCGCCGGACAGCGGCGGGTACTCAGGTGGTGGCGGCCGAAGCTGCTGAACTACTTGGATATTTTGTGGAGGCCAAGGTCAGCGGCCGGTCCGGCTGGCCGGCGTCCGGAAGGCGTTGGCGGGCAGCGCAACGGCGGGGAACGGCCGGGGCGCAGCAAAACGGCGGGAACGCAGCGAAAATGGCAGAAACTGCGGCAAAGTGTCGGTTTCCGTCAGCGCGGGAACCGGGAGGCGACGCGGATCTCGGGGCCGGAGGCCCTCCATTGGCGGTGGGGGCGGTCTGTCTCGATGTGGCCAGCGGCGTTCTCGAGACATGATCGTCTGTGTGTCTGTGTAAGCGGTGTTGGGGGACGACGGCGGTGAGCCCGCCGCCGTCGGACGGACAAACAGCCAGTCGCGGAGTTGCCCCGCATCCTGACCAACTCAAAAGTGTCATAGCCTCCTGCGATGCTTTGGGTATGGAAAGCGCAACAGCGCAGAGTGCAGGAAGCAGGAGCGCAGAAACCTGCAGTTCGGCAACGTGCAGTGCGGAAACCTGCAGTGCGGAAACCTGCAGTGCGGAAACCTGCAGCGCGGAAAGCTGGAGCGGGGAACTTCGGGAGGCCGTGGAGGCCGTCGCCGCATCTGCCGCGGCGTGTATTGCCCTCGCGGGCGACGAGGCTGACCGCACTGTTCATGCCCGCACGGTTTCGGCCCGCACAGTTCAGTCCGGCGCGGACGAGTTGCGCAGCGCGGATCCGTTGCGTTGTATGGCGGATGCTTGCCTGAACGGGCTGGCCGAGGTAGCCCGGCTGGAGGCCCGGACGGCCGCGCTGAAGGCGAAGCTGGCCGCCGGCTATGCCCGGGCCGCCGGGGCACTGGTCTCGCCGGAGGCATCCCCGCAGGACCGTGCCGCGCAGGCCATGGCGCTGGTCGCCGAGGTCGGCTGTGTCCTGACAGTCAGCGAACGAACCGCCGGCGCACTGCTCTCGGATGCCGTGGCGTTGACTACGGCGCTGCCGCTGACCCTGGCCGCCCTGCAGGCCGGGACGATCTCATGGCAACACGCCCGGATCATCGTCGAGGAAACCGCCGGCCTGGAGGGGGCCGGGGCGGCCGGGCTGGAGGCGCATTTCCTGGATCCCGCCGCGCCGAACCCCGCCCGCGGGTGCCGGGCCGGGGACCTCGTGGCGTCAAGGTTCCGGGCCAAGGCCCGCGCCTGGCGCGAACGCCACCACCCGGTCAGCATCGAGAAACGCCACGCCAGGTGCGCCGCGGACCGACGGATCGATTTCCTCCCGGACCGGGACGGCATGGCGTGGCTCTCCGCCTACCTCCCGGCCGATACCGCCGCAGGAATCTGGGAACGGACCACTGCCGCGGCCCGCGCCCTCCAGGGCCCGGCCGAGACCCGGGACCTCGGCCAGCTCCGCGCCGACGTTGCCGCCACCTGGCTCCTCACCGGCACCCGCACCCGCACCGGCACCCAGGGTGGAACGGCCGCCGGCGGTCCCGGCGCGTGCGGGGGCGTTCCGTCCCCGCGGGCGCAGGTCCTGATCACAGTCCCCGTCCTGGCGCTGCTGGGGGCCACCGAGGAACCCGCCGTCCTGGACGGCTACGGGCCGATCCCGCCGTCCATGGCCCGCCGACTGGCCGGCGAAAGCGCCGGATCGTTCTACCGGGTCCTGACCGACCCCCGTGACGGCGCCCCGCTGGAAATCGGACGGACGAGCTACCGTCTGACCAAGGCCCAGCGCCGCTGGCTGCGCCTCCGTGACGGCAAGTGCCCCTTCCCCGGCTGCAGCAACCAGTCCCTGGACAACGAGGCAGACCACCTCTTGGCCTGGGCCGAGGGCGGCACCACCGGCATCTCCAACCTGGGCCAGCCCTGCCCGAAACACCACCGCCTTAAACACGGCTCCGCCTGGACACCAACCGGAGCCGGCAAGGACAACCCTCCAGGGTGGACATCACCGTCCGGCCGGCATTACCCCAGCGAGCACCAGGATTGGGAACCACCCCTGTGGCCTGAGTCCTGGCCCGAACACGTCCTGACCGCGGACGCAATCGCCGACCACCACCTGCCCACCGATCCAGGACACCAGCCGGATCCGGCGCTCACCGGGGACCCCGGCCCGGACCCGGGCCCGGACTCCTGCCCTGACCCCGGCGACGATTTAAGCCTGGAACTGCCCCCGGATCCGTTCCCGGACTGGCATGAAATTACCGCCGCGTGTTCAACGCCAGTGGCAGATACGACCGATCCGTGGCGGCCAGTGCCACCCGATGACCCGTTCCCGGAGAGTTTCCTGCTCCAATGCGCCTGATCGACCCGTTGCGTGCCCACCATTCCAGTGGCGGCCGGCCCCGAACGTAACGGGTGACGGCAGGGCGGGAACCACGCAGCGGGGACAGCTACTCCGGGTCGGTCACGAGGATCCGCACCGAACACAGGTCCGTGGCGGCCTTCTTCAAGATGGTGGCACGCGGGTCCGGGACGTCCAGGAACGCCAGCCGTGTTAGTCCGGCGTAGCGTTTCAGCACGGGCTCGGCGAGCACTTGCTCGGCCAGTGTCCGGTCGCCGCCCGGTGCCAGGTATTCGACCCGGTGCTCGGCGAAGATCCTTGCGGCGTGCTCGGCGACCGCTTCGACGAGGGCATCGGCCTGGTTGGCGCGCCGTCGGGCAAAGCGCTGTTGGGACCAGCCGCCGGCCGCCGTCCGGGACTGAACGTGGCGCGTGCCGGTCTTGGACGCCAGTACAGTGCCGCCACTGACCACAGCCACCGAATATCCGCCGCGGCGGACCAGTACGGCACCGAGGCTCCGCGGCTGGCCGGCCAGGGAGGCCAGCCGGGATACGGCGTCGCGGCCGCTCCCGGGCCGGCCGTCCACGGGCCAGGGCGCCCGCAGCACGGCCACAGCGCCGTCCGCGGCGCGCAGCTCCAGTCCGGCGTCGGTCTCCTCCTCGCTGAGTGCGCCGTGGCTCGCGGTGAAGCGGTCCACCCAGCCCGGCAGCCGGGCTCCGGAGACAAAGGCCACACGGGTCTCGGGGCTGGGCATGGCAGGGCTCTTTCGTTGCAGGGTCAGGTGCGGGTTTAGTTTGCGGGGTCAGGTGCCGGTTCAGATGAGCGGCGAGATGAGGGGGTCGGCGCGGGGCGAGGGGTGCCACGTGCGTGATGGAGGAGTGACAGGACGGGCAGGAACTAGAAGTAGCCTATCTATGTGGATGATCTCTTTGGCGCAGGGCGGGACAACGCCGACGGAAGCGACGACGCCGGCGGGGACGACAACGGCGACGCGGAGGAATCCGGGCGAGCCGGGTCGGCACCGCGATCCGGCGCCGGGGTGGCCTCGCCGCGCAGCCCGCTCGCCGTCCGGATGCGGCCGCGCACCCTGGATGACGTAGTGGGCCAGCAGCACCTGCTCGGCCAGGGCTCACCGTTGCGCCAACTGGCCGCCGGCTCCAACGCGACCGGCCCCGCCGGACCGAGTTCGGTTATCCTCTGGGGTCCGCCGGGCACCGGCAAGACCACCCTTGCCCACGTGATTGCCAAGGGACCCGGCCGGAAATTCGTCGAACTCTCCGCAATCACCGCCGGCGTCAAGGATGTCCGCCGCGTGATGGATGAGGCCCTGACTGCGCGCGACCTCTACAAGACCACCACCGTGCTCTTCCTCGATGAGATCCACCGCTTCAACAAGGCACAGCAGGACGCGCTGCTTCCCGGCGTCGAGAACCGCTGGGTGGTGCTGGTGGCTGCCACCACCGAAAACCCTTCGTTCTCGGTCGTGTCCCCGCTGCTGTCCCGCTCGCTGCTGCTGACCCTCAAACCGCTCACCGACGCCGACGTCGAGGGCCTGCTGCAGCGCGCCGTTGCTGATGTCCGCGGACTGAACGGCAAAGCCGTCCTCAGCGCCGAGGCACTGGCCCACCTGGTCCGGCTCTCCGGCGGCGACGCCCGGCGGGCCCTGACCGCACTCGAGGCGGCCGCCGGCGTCGCCTTTGGTGACGCTGACGACGCCGACGCGGTCGTCAATGACACTGCGGATAAGGACACAGGGAGTACCGACGCAGCCGACAGTGACACAGCCGGCGCGGGAGCGGCGGAGCCCGTCACGATCCAGCTGCGGCACACGGAGCGGGCCCTGGACGTCGCGTCCGTTCGCTACGACCGGGCCGGGGACCAGCACTACGACGTCGCCAGCGCGTTCATCAAGTCGATCCGGGGCTCCGACGTCGACGCCTCGCTGCACTATCTCGCCCGGATGCTGGAAGCGGGGGAGGACCCGCGGTTCGTGGCCCGCCGGATCGTGATCTCGGCGGCCGAGGACGTCGGCATGGCGGACCCGACGGCGCTGCAGACCGCCGTCGCGGCGGCCCAGGCCGTCCAGCTGATCGGAATGCCGGAAGGCCGCATCGTCCTGGCCGAGGCAGTGGTGCACCTGGCCACCGCGCCGAAGTCCAATGCCGCGTACATGGGCCTCAACCAGGCGATCGCCGACGTCCGCGCCGGCCTCGGCAACGGCATACCGGCCCACCTGCGCGACGCCCACTATCCTGGCTCAAAACAGCTCGGTCACGGCAAGGGCTACAAGTACGCCCACGACGCACCGCATGCCGTGGCCACGCAGCAGTATCCGCCGGATGACCTTGTCGGACGTAACTACTACGTCCCCACCGCCAACGGAGCCGAACGGGACATCGCCACGCGGCTCGAGCGGCTCCGGAAGATCATTCGCGGCACGTGAACGGCACCACGGTTCTCGGCTGGTTTGTGGCTGGTTCGCGGCTGGCCCCCCGCTGGCCTGCGGTTGTTCCGCCGCGCCCATGCGGCGCCGGAAACCGCCGTTGACATAGGGGCCAAGAGGTCTAACGTGGAATTACGTCAGCATTGATCTGCTGACTACCTGTGCGGCGCAGGGGACAGCGCGGCTATCGTCGCCGGCTTGATACGCGGACCCCCAAACGCAGCCGGCCTCACCCCCTTCCAGCTCATCCAGCGCGAACGTCCCCGCCCCGTCCCCAGGTAGTGTCCCATGAGTATTAATTTCGTTACCGCCATGGCAGTGAAGTCCTTCGATGTGCCCGACAAGAAGCGGTGCCCGGATAAGGCCGAATTCGATCTCTGCACTGTGAACGACTACTCGGTGGCACGGCTGATCCTGGGCCCGGGCTGGCGGTGGTCGGAGAACACCAGACCCTACGAACAGACGGACGTGTGCCAGCACCACCATCTGGGCGTCTGCATCTCCGGTGAAATGGAAGTCGAATCGGCCGAAGGGCTGCACTCCACGATCCACGCCAACGACACCTACGCGATTCCGCCGGGCCATGACGAATGGGTGGTGGGCCCGAAGCCGTTCGTGGCCGTGGAATTCCTGGGTGCGGCGTCCTTCGGGCGCAGCGGCGCCAGGGGAGTGCACGCCAGAGTCTGAATTCGGTACTGGCTTCGGGCCATGGGCCCGCTCATGGTAGGCTAGTTCGTTGTCTGGCAAGGCACGGACGCACAATCCATTGAATCCCGCATTTGATGAGGGTTGCCCTGTGCCCAGTAGCAAAAGGCAGCGGTTGGCCGATGCTCTCCATCGTGGAGGCCAGTAACACTGACACACCGCAGATATTGGAAGGACACAAGTGGCTAACAACACTCGTGCTCGCCGTACCGCACGCCTTTCGCGCGCACTCGGCATCGCTCTGACCCCCAAGGCCGCCAAGTACATGGAGCGCCGCCCGTACGGCCCCGGTGAGCATGGCCGTGCCCGCAAGAAGCAGGACTCCGACTACGCCGTACGTCTGCGCGAAAAGCAGCGTCTGCGCGCCCAGTACGGCATCCGCGAAGCCCAGATGACCCGTGCMTTCGAAGAAGCACGCCGCACCAAGGGCCTGACCGGTGAAAACCTGATCGAACTGCTCGAAATGCGTCTCGACGCCCTCGTGCTGCGTGCMGGCTTCGCCCGCACCATCGCCCAGGCCCGCCAGCTGGTTGTGCACCGCCACATCCTCGTTGACGGCATCCGCGTTGACCGCCCGTCTTTCCGCGTCGCCGAGGGCCAGCTGGTCCACGTTCACAGCCGCAGCGAGACCATGCCTCCGTTCCAGGTTGCAGCAGCCGGCGCCCACCGCGACGTCCTGCCGATCGTTCCGGCCTACCTGGACGTCAAGCTTGACGCCCTGCAGGCCCGCCTGGTGCGCCGCCCCAAGCGTTCCGAGATCCCCGTGACCTGCGAAGAGCAGCTCGTCGTGGAATTCTACGCACGCTAGTTCAAAAGGCAACACCTACAAAGAAGCCCGTGGCAAGCGCCGCGGGCTTCTTTGTATGTAAGGTACTGGGGGGAGTTCCCCGGGAGCTGATTCTGTCCGTCGGTTGAATCCGTCCGGGCACACAACGAGCAGCTATCCACTGCAGTTCAAGGAGATGAGTGTCTATGTCTGGTGGCGATATTGCCGGCCTGATCGCGGCAGGGGTGTTTGCACTCCTGGTCCTGCTGCTCGCCGTGCCGATCCTGAAGCTCGGGGGAGTGTTCGACGAAGTACGGACCTCCATCCGGTCAATCAGCGACGGCGCCACCCCGCTCATGGACGAGGTCACCGCCACGGTGACCACCACCAACGAGCAGTTGAAGAAGGTCGACGGCATTTCCTCCAACGTCTCGGACGCGTCCGCCAACATTTCGGCGCTGTCCTCGCTGGTGGCCGCCACCGTGGGATCGCCGCTGATCAAAGTCGCTGCCTTCAGCTACGGCGTACGCTCCGCCTTCTCCGCCCGCAAAAAGCCCGCCACCGGCCGGCGCAGCCGCTAAGCCCGCCAGGAGAACCTGAAATGAACAGAATTATCTGGATGGGAATCGGCGTCGCGATCGGCGTCATCGCCTTCCGCAAGGTCACCGAAGCCCAGTCCGCGCTCGGCCCCGAGGGGCTCAACCGGGCCGTGGGACGGCTGGCGGACGGACTGTTCGACTTCGCCGACGCCGTCCGCGAAGGCATGGGGGAGCGGGAAGCCGAACTCCGCACTGCCCTTGGCATCGACACGGCAGCAGATATCGCTGCCGGCGGCGCCGTTGCCCGCCGGGATGCGGTCCGGCGCTAGCCGGGAGAGAATTAGTAAGTACGGTGCCCGTTAAGGGCGTGCCGGCATGTCCGAACCTCCTAAAAAGAGACCCCGTTCGACGGGGCCCGGATCAGTGCCGGTCCTCAGCTTGTCCCGCGCAGCACAGACGCGGGCCACATAACGCAGTGAATATTGAAGGGTAAGAAATCAGCTCATGAAGTCGCAGGAGATCACCAAGCGCTGGATCGACTTTTTTGTCAGCAAGGGACACACCGCCGTGCCCTCCGCCTCCCTGGTCTCCAGCGACCCCTCCTTGCTGTTCACCGTGGCCGGCATGGTGCCGTTCATCCCGTACCTGACTGCCCGTGAGGAAGCCCCCTACCAGCGGGCCACCAGCGTGCAGAAGTGCATCCGGACCGGTGACATCGAGGAAGTCGGCAAGACCGCCCGCCACGGCACCTTCTTCCAGATGTGCGGCAACTTCTCCTTTGGCGACTACTTCAAGGAAGACGCCATCAAGTTCGCGTGGGAACTGCTCACCACCAGCGTGGACGACGGCGGGTACGGACTGCCGCCGGAGCGGCTCTGGGTCACCGTCTATGAAGAGGACGACGAGGCCGAGCAGCTGTGGCTGAAGAACACGGGCATGCCCGCCGAGCGCATCCAGCGCATGGGCAAGGCGGACAACTACTGGTCCACCGGCCAGCCCGGCCCGGCCGGTCCCTGCTCGGAGATCTACTACGACCGTGGCCCGTCCTACGGCGTTGAGGGCGGCCCCATCGCCGACGAAAACCGCTATGTCGAGATCTGGAACCTCGTGTTCATGCAGTACCAGATCGACAACGTCCGCTCCAAGGTGGACTTCGACATCACCGGTGAACTGCCCAAGAAGAACATCGACACGGGCCTCGGCATGGAACGCCTCGCGATGATCCTGCAGGACGTCGAAAACATGTACGAGACGGACCAGGTCCGTCCGGTGATCGACCGCGCCGCGGCACTCTCCGGCCGGGAATACACGTCCGCGGAGTCCGCTGAAGACCCGCACCACACCGACGACGTCCGCATGCGGGTCGTTGCCGACCACATCCGCTCGGCCCTCATGCTGATTGCCGACGGCGTCACGCCCTCCAACGAAGGCCGCGGCTACGTCCTGCGCCGCCTGATCCGCCGCGCCGTGCGCTCCATGCGCCTGCTCGGCGTCGAAAAGGCCTGCCTGCCGGAGCTGCTGCCGGCCTCGCGGGACGCCATGAAGGGCGTCTACCCGATCGTGGAGACCGACTTCGAGCGGATCAGCCGGATCGCCTACGCCGAAGAAAAGGCATTCCTGCGCACCATCGCCTCCGGCACCGCACGGCTCGAGGACGCCGTCAAGGAGTCCAAGTCCGCCGGCCGGCCGCTCTCCGGCGCCGATGCCTTCGCCCTGCACGACACCTACGGGTTCCCGATCGACCTCACCCTGGAGATGGCAGAGGAGGCCGGACTCAAGGTCGACGAGCCCGAGTTCCGCAAGCTCATGCTCGAACAGCGCCAGCGCGCCCAGGCCGATGCCAAGGGCAAGAAGGGTGCCCACGCCGACCTCAGTGCGTTCCAGGAGCTCCTGGCCGAGGGCGAGACCGTCTTCACCGGCTACACCGACCTGCAGGGCGAATCCAAGGTCCGCGGCATCCTGGCCGGCGGCCGCAAGGTCTCCCAGGCCTCCACCGGCGATGAAATCGAGTTGGTCCTGGCCGAGACGCCCTTCTACGCCGAGGCCGGCGGCCAGGCCGCCGACACCGGACTCATCACCGGCGACGGCTTCGTCGTCGAAGTCCTGGACGTCCAGCGCCCGCTCAAGGGCCTGAGCGTGCACAAGGCGATTGTCCGCGAAGGCGAAATCGGCACGGATGTCCTGGTCCAGGCCGCCGTCGACCGGGAACGCCGCCACGCCGCGGAACAGGCCCACACCGGCACGCACATTGTGCACGCGGCCCTGCACCAGATCCTCGGCCCGGAAGCCCTGCAGCGCGGCTCCTTCAACAAGGCCGGCTACCTGCGCTTCGACTTCGCCTGGGGCGAGGGCCTGAGCGCCGCCACCAGGTCCGAGATCGAGGAAGTTTCCAACATCKCCATCCGCAACAACTTCCGGGTGGAGACCAAGATCATGGGACTGGCTGAGGCCAAGGCACTCGGCGCCATGGCGCTGTTCGGCGAGAACTACGGCAACGAAGTCCGGGTCGTGGAGATCGACGGCGCGTGGTCCCGCGAACTCTGCGGCGGCACCCACGTCGAAAACACGTCGCGGATCGGCAGCCTGTCCCTTCTCGGAGAGCAGTCCGTTGGCTCGGGAAACCGCCGTGTCGAGGCCTTCGTGGGCATGGACGCCTTCCGGCACCTCGCCGCCGAACGCGCCCTCGTCACCGAGCTCACCGAAATGCTGAAGGTACCCTCGGGACTCCTCGCGGACCGGATCGCCAGCACGCTGACCAAGCTCAAGACCGCCGAAAAGGAACTTGAGCGCCTGCGCAAGGAACAGCTCACCGCTGCCGCCGCCCAGCTGGTCGGCACCGCCAAGGACGCCGCCGGCGTCAAGGTCATTGCCCACGACGCCGGGCAGGTCAGCGGCGCCGATGACCTGCGCGGGCTGGCCCTGGACCTGCGGACGCGTCTGGGGTCCGAGCCCGCCGCCGTCGCGGTGGCCGGTGTCAGCAACGACCGTCCTGTGATCCTGATCGCCACCAACGAGGCCGCCCGGGCAGCCGGCGTCAAGGCAGGTGCCCTGGTGCGCCTCGCCGCCGGTGTCCTCGGCGGCGGCGGTGGCGGCAAGGACGACGTCGCGCAGGGCGGCGGCACGGACGCCGCCCAGGTCGGAGCTGCCCTCAGCGCCGTCGTGGACGCGATTACCCGGCGATAGCGGAACCATACGTGTCTGAAGCTGCTGTGGCCGGCGTCTATCCCCGGGGTGTGAAGCTCGGGGTGGACGTCGGCACCGTCCGTGTGGGTGTGGCCGTCTGCGACCGCGACGGAATCCTGGCGACCCCGCTGCGCACGCTGCAGCGGAACGTGAAAAAGAACACTGACGTGCGTATCCTGGCCGCTCTGGCCGTGGAGCTGGACGCCGTGGAGATTTTCGTGGGCCTGCCGCGCACCATGAAGGGCGAAGAGCACGCCTCGGCCAGGATGGCGACGGAGTACGCACACTTGCTGGCCCGGGCCCTGCAGGCCGCCGGATCGGACATGCCCGTGCGGCTGGTTGACGAGCGGCTGAGCACCGTGACGGCCCACCGCAACCTGCACGAAGCTGGCATGAGCAGCCGGAATCACCGTACAGTTGTTGATCAGGTTGCGGCGGCAGGTATTCTGCAGCATGCGATTGATATGCAAAAGGCCAGGGGAACGGAGGTCGGAAACCGCGTCTACGCGGAGTCTGCGCCGGGGCCGACCGGAGACGGCGCACAGACCGGCCCGGCAGTACAGACGCACTCTTCAGAACATGGAAGGCTACAGTGAGCCCGGTCAACAGTGATGACTCCTCCGGTGACGACCTCGGTGGTGCCAGCCGACCGCTGACGCGCAAGGAGATCAGGGCCCGGGAGAAGCTCCTGGCGACCCAGGGGCACAACGTGATCCCGCCGCAGGCATTCGAGACGGGACAGGATGTCCCGGCGGCGGCGCCTTCGGAAGCCCGGCCGGCCAACGAGCCGCCGCAGGCAGCTCCGGAGATCCCCGAAGCGGCACCCACCGTGCACGAAGAACCGCTGCACGAAGAGCCTCTGTTTGAAGAACCCGTGCACGACGCTCTTCCCGTCGAACCCGTGCACGACGCTGTGCATGAAGAACGTGTGCATGACGAACCTCTGGACGAAGTCCCCGCTGAGGCAGAGCCCGTCCGCGATGACTTCACCCGGATGATGCCGGTCCCCGGCGTCCCTTCCCACGACCCCGCCGACGATGAGCCCGCCCRCCATGCCGCAGATCATGAGGCCGCAGCCCACGACGCGGTAGATCACCACGCCGTTTATGCCRCGGCCGGGCAGTACGGCCACCAGACCCACCACGATGCCGCTGGCCAGGATGCAACCGCCCATGATGGCTATGCCCTGCACCCCCACGACGAGGCTCACCATGCTTACGACGACTCCGTCGACCCCCAGGTGCACCCTGAGGCCGAGTACCACGCCGAACCAGCTCACGATCTGATGGCCGGAGCCGTCCGCTACGACAAGGTCCCGACCAAGAAGGTCCGCCGCCGGCGCCGCGTCCTGGCCCTGGTGCTGACCCTGACGGTCTTCGTTGTCGCCATCGCGGTGGGCGCACAGTTCCTCAAGCCCCTCCTGGGCGGGGACACCAAGGCGGACTACCCCGGCCCCGGGACCGGCGAGGTCAGCATCGTAGTCCAGCCCGGCGACGGACCGAGGTCCGTGGCCACCGAGCTGGAGTCGAAGAAGGTTGTGGCGAACGCGGACACGTTCCTCAAGGCGTTCACCGCGTCCGGCGGTGCCCTGAACCCGGGCACGTTCTCGATGCGCCAGGAAATGAAGAATTCGGATGCCGTGGACATCCTGCTCAACAAGGACAAGGGCAAGGTCATGTACTTTGCGCTCAGCGCCGGGTTGCGGATCAGCGAATCCCTGCAGGCGATTTCCGAGGGAACCGGGATCCCGGTTCCGGACCTGAAGGCGCTCAGCGATGCGCCCGCGCAGTTCGGCGTCCCGGCCAAGGCCAAGAACCTGGAGGGCTACCTGGCTCCGGGAGAGTACCGCTTCCCGCTGGGCTCCTCCGCCAAGGACATCCTGCAGCAGCTGGTCGGCAGTACCCAGGATGAGCTCAAGGCCCAGGGCGTCACCGATCCCGCCAAACAATACGACGTCCTCACCGTAGCGAGCATCGTCCAGGCAGAAGGCGGCCAGGCCGAATACGGGGACGTTGCCGGCGCTATCTACAACCGCCTCAAGCCCAACAACACCGAGACCAACGGGCTCATCCAGTCCGATGCGACCGTCACCTATGGCCTGGGCATCCGCAGCTTCCACATCGACGAGGGCCAGAAGGCCGACAAGTCGAACCCGTACAACACCTACGCCAACCAGGGGCTGCCGGCCGGACCCATCGGCTCGCCGGGCAAGACGGCCATTGACGCCGCCGCCAAGCCCAAGACCAACAACTACCTGTACTGGGTCACCATCAACCTGGACACCAAGGAGACCAAGTTCTCCAAGACCCTGGCCGAACACCTCGGTTACGTGGAGCAGTACAACTCCTGGTGCGAGGCGAACCCGGGACGTTGCGTATGACGCTGCGGGCGGCCGTCCTCGGGCATCCCATCAGCCATTCGAAGTCTCCGGCGCTGCATAGGGCCGCCTACGCGCTCTTGGGCGTGGACATCGCCTACTCCGCCATTGATGTGACAGAGGCCGACCTGCCGGACTTCATGCGGCAGGTCCGGGGCGAGGTCCGCGCTGAGGGGTCCTGGCGCGGGCTTTCGGTCACCATGCCGCTCAAATCCGCCATGGTGGCGGAAGTGGACGAGGTCCGGGGCGTGGCCGGTGCGCTTGGCGTCGTTAACACTGTTGCCTTCGAATCCGACGGCGGCTCAACCCGGCTGGTTGCCTACAACACCGACGTCGCCGGGATCGTCAACGCGCTCCGGCACGCCGGGGCGGCCGCGGCACCCACCGCCGTGGTCCTCGGCGGGGGCGGGACCGCTGCGGCAGCCATCGCAGCCCTCAAGGAACTCGGTGCGGCGTCCGCCGAAGTGTTCGTGCGCGACGTCAGCCGGGCCAGCGAGGCCCGCGCCGCCTCCGCCGCCGTGGGGCTCCCCGTCCAGGTGCTTCCCCTCGACGGTGCGGCCGCCGCCGTCGCCACGGCCGACGTCGTCATCTCCACCTTCCCGCCCCGCGCGGCAGATGGGCTTGCCGCCGAAATCGCTGCCGGGCTGGCAGCAGCCTCGGGCCACCCGGGCGTCCTCCTGGACGTCGCCTACGATCCGTGGCCCAGCCGGATTGCCGCGGCCTGGCAGGAAGCCGGCGGCACAGTGGTCCCTGGTCTTGAAATGCTCATCTACCAGGCAGTGGAGCAGGTGCGGCATTTCACCGGACTGGGAGAGGCCCTGCCGGCCGGAGTCATAGATGTGATGTGTGACGCAGTCGGGGCACCCCGACGGGTGTTCTAAGTGCCCGACATGGCAGGATGGATTGTATGTTGCGTTGGTTGACTGCCGGTGAATCCCATGGCCCGGCACTGGTCGGAATTATTGAAGGCGTGCCCGCCGGTGTTGAACTCACCAGCGCCCACATCAGCGAGGCGCTGGCCCGCCGGCGGCTAGGTTATGGCCGCGGTGCCCGGATGAAATTCGAGCAGGACGTGGTCACGATCCTCGGCGGCGTCCGCCACGGCCTGACCCAGGGCGGCCCCGTCGCCATCCAGGTCGGCAACACCGAGTGGCCCAAGTGGGAACAGATCATGTCCTCCGATCCCGTGGAGCCGGAAATCCTGGCCGACCAGGCCCGGAACGCCCCGCTGACACGGCCGCGGCCCGGCCACGCCGACTTCACCGGCATGCAGAAATACGGCTTTGACGAGGCCCGTCCGGTGCTGGAACGTGCCAGCGCCCGCGAGACGGCCACCCGGGTGGCGCTCGGCACGGTCGCCGCAGCGTTCCTCAAGCAGGTCGGGATCGAACTCGTCTCCCACACCGTGTCCATCGCCAGCGTTGCCGTGCCGGAAGGCCGGCCGCTGCCCCGCCCCGGCAATGTGATCGCCCTTGACGCCGACCCGCTGCGCTGCTTCGACCGCGAAACCTCGGACGCCATGGTGGCCGAGGTCGACGTCGCACACAAGGAAGGCGAAACCCTCGGCGGCGTCGTTGAAGTGCTGGCCTACGGCCTCCCGCCGGGACTCGGCAGTTACGTCCACTGGGACCGGCGCCTTGACTCGCGCCTGGCGGCGGCCCTGATGGGCATCCAGGCCATCAAGGGCGTCGAGGTCGGCGACGGCTTCCGCACGGCCGCGCGCCGCGGCTCGGCTGCCCACGACGAGATCGTCAAGGACGCGGACGGCAAGATCATCCGCACCTCCAACCGCGCAGGCGGGATCGAGGGCGGCATGAGCATTGGCGATGTCCTGCGTGTCCGTGCCGCCATGAAGCCGATCGCCACCGTGCCGCGCGCGCTCAAGACGGTCGACGTCAGCACCGGCGAGGCCGCCAAGGCCCACCACCAGCGCTCCGACGTCTGTGCCGTCCCGGCCGCCGGCGTGGTGGCCGAGGCCATGGTGGCCCTCGTGATCGCCGAAGCGGTCGCGGAAAAATTCGGCGGTGACTCCGTGCAGGAGACCGCCCGCAACATCAAGGGTTACCTGGACAGCATTCCGGCGTCCCTGGACTCGATCGGCCACTAGTGCCGGTGGGGAATACCGAAGCGCTCTCCGCCGCGGCACGCCACATTGGCCCGGTGGTCCTGATCGGACCGATGGCCGTGGGTAAATCGGCGATCGGGCAGCAGCTCGCTCAGCACCTCGGGTGCGCCTTCGCCGACACCGACGCCCTCGTGGTGGCCCAGCACGGGACCATCGCCGAGATCTTCGCCAGCCGCGGCGAGCACGCCTTCCGCGAGCTGGAGGCCAGGGCCGTAGCGCAGGCCATCGACGAGGCGCGGGGCGGCACCAGTGTCATTTCCCTTGGCGGCGGGGCCGTCCTGGACTCCGGGACGCAGCAGCTGCTGGCCCGCTGTACCGTGGTGTACCTCGAATGCGACGCCGAGACCGTGGCGGAACGCATTGCCAAGAATTCCGGCCGGCCACTCCTGGCCGGCGACGCCATGGGCAGGTGGCGGGCCCTGTTCGCCACCCGGCAGCCGGTCTACGAACGCCTCGCCGACCTCGTCCTCGATGTCCGGAGCGGCAACGTTGCGGAGCTGGCTCACCGTCTGGAAGAAGCGCTGGGGGAGCGCGCCGTGGCCAAGTCCGCGGCAGTGCCCACTCGGGCGTCAACAAAGGAAGTTGAAAAGTGAGTACCGAATCAACCGTCATCAAAGTCACCGGACAAACGCCCGCTGAGAACTACGACGTCGTAGTGGGCCGCGGCCTGCTGGCGAGCCTGCCGGGCCTGCTGGGCGAACGCGTCAAGCGTGTCCTGGTCATCCACCCCCGCGCGCTCCGGCTCACCGGCGACACTGTCCGCGAAGAGCTGGCCGCCGCCGGTTTCACCGCGCTGACCGCAGAAATCCCGGACGCCGAAGAGGGCAAGCACATTGAGGTGGCCTCCTTCTGCTGGCAGGTGCTGGGGCAGAACGACTTCACCCGCTCCGACGCCATCGTCGCCGTCGGCGGCGGCGCCGTGACGGACCTAGCCGGCTTTGTCGCCGCGACCTGGCTGCGCGGCGTAAAGGTCATCCACATGCCCACGAGCCTGCTGGGCATGGTGGACGCCTCCGTCGGCGGGAAGACCGGGATCAACACCGCCGAGGGCAAGAACCTCGTCGGCGCATTCCACCCGCCCGCCGGCGTCCTCGCGGATCTGGACACCCTGGAGACGCTGCCGAAGAACGAGATCATCTCCGGCATGGCCGAGGTCATCAAATGCGGTTTCATCGCCGACCCGGCCATCCTGGACCTGATCGAAAAGGACCCCACCGCCGTCTCCGATCCGCGCTCGGAGGTCCTGCGCGAACTGATCGAACGAGCCATCAGCGTCAAGGCCAAGGTGGTCTCCGAGGACCTGAAGGAAACCGGCCAGCGCGAGATCCTGAACTACGGCCACACCCTGGGCCACGCGATCGAACTCGCGGAACGCTATTCCTGGCGTCACGGTGCCGCCGTCTCCGTCGGCATGATGTTCGCCGCCGAGCTCGCCCGCAGCGTCGGCCGGCTCAGCGACGCCGACGCCGACAGGCACCGGAGCATCCTCGAAAGCCTGGGGCTTCCCATCACCTACCGCCGCGACCGCTGGCAGGCCCTCCTCGACGGCATGCGCCGGGACAAGAAATCCCGTGGTGACCTGCTGCGATTCGTGGTGCTCGACGGCGTCGGGCGGCCCGGCATCCTTGACGTCCCGGACACGTCACTGCTCTTTGCCGCCTACCAGGAGATTGCCTCCTGATGATGACGGTGAAGGGCGGCACCACCGAGTGGCCCGACGCGGGAGTTCCCGGAATCCGGATCAACCCGCAAAGCCTCATGCCCCAGATCGTCAACGACGAGGTCCTGGCCGAGGCGTTGGCGGCCTCCACCGACCCGGGCGACCTGATCCTCCTCAGGCTCGTCGAAGGGCACGCGGCCGAAGCCGCCGAACTCCTTGCCGACGCCCGGTACAAGGACCCCGGCTCGCTCCGGCTGCGGATCTTCGAGGCGGACGTGCTCCGGGTTTCCAACCGGTTCGACCGCGCCGTCGAGGTGTTCCGCCAGCTCCTCGCCGAGACCCAGGGCACCCTGGAAGAGGCGGCCGTGCGGCAGCACCTGGGCCGGTCCTACTTCGCCGGCGGCAACGTCGGCGCCGCCGTCGAGTCCTTCGCCAAGGCCCTGGATTTGCGCGTGGCCGGCTCCGCCGACGCGGCCCTGGTCTACGCCTCCGCGGTGGCGCTGCAACGCGCCCGGGACGTGCTGGAACAGCAGTCCTGAGGCCCCGTCAGCCAGTGGTCGGCCGGAACCGGTAGAATAGATCTTGGATTTTTGACAAATACGCGCTGGCGGGCCGCTTGGCATGCCGGCCCGGCATAAGCGTCTGGCCGCTAGCACCGGCCTGATGGAACCATCGAGAAACTAAGAGGATACTGTGGCAACCACTAACGACATCAAGAACGGAACCGTCCTTAAGCTTGAGGGCCAGCTTTGGAACATCATCGAGTTCCAGCACGTCAAGCCCGGCAAGGGTGGCGCGTTCGTGCGCACCAAGATGCGCAACGTGATGTCCGGCAAGGTCGTCGACAAGACCTTCAACGCTGGACTGAAGATCGAGACCGCCACGGTGGACCGCCGCGACTACCAGTACCTGTACCAAGACGGCGCCGACTTCGTCTTCATGGACACCTCGGACTTCGACCAGCTCACCGTTTCGGCTGCCACCGTCGGCGACGCCACCAACTTCATGCTCGAAAACCAGATGGTCAACATCGCCATCCACGAGGGCAACCCGCTCTACATCGAACTGCCCCCGAGCGTCGTCCTCGAGATCACCTACACGGAGCCGGGCCTGCAGGGCGACCGCTCCTCGGCCGGCACCAAGCCCGCCACCCTCGAAACCGGGTACGAGATCCAGGTTCCGCTGTTCGTCGAGAACAACACCAAGGTCAAGGTCGACACCCGCGACGGCTCCTACCTCGGCCGGGTCAACGACTAGTGAGTGCACGCGGTAAGGCCCGGARCCGGGCCCTCGATGTCCTCTTTGAGGCCGAGCAGCGCTCCGCCTCGGCCTTCGACGTACTGAAGTCCCGCCGCGAGCAGACAGACCAGATCGTCAACCCGTACACCCTGGAAATTGTCGAAGGCGTGGTGTCCCACCAGGCCGCCATCGACGAATTCCTGGAGACCTATTCGCAGGGCTGGACCCTGGAGCGCATGCCCTCCGTGGACCGCATCATCCTGCGGATCGGCACGTGGGAACTGCTCTACAACGACGACGTGCCCGACGGCGTGGCTGTCAGCGAGGCTGTGGCCCTGGCCAAGACGCTCTCCACTGACGAGTCGCCGTCGTTCATCAACGGCCTGCTGGGCCGCCTGCAGCAGCTGAAGCCTTCGCTGCTGGCCTAGGTCGTTCGGGAACAACAACCCAGCACCACAAAGAACCCCGCCCGGGACTCCGGGCGGGGTTCTTTCGTTAGCCGACGACGGCGGCGCGGAGGGCGGCGATCTCGGCAAGTTGGCGCTGCTCATCGCGTTGATGCGCGGCCACGTCCCGGCCGCCGAGGATCCGCTGCCGGGTAAAGGCAAGCTCGGTGGCCGCATGGAGCAGGGCCTTCATCTGGGCGTCCCGCCCCACGGACCTGGCCCAGCGCAGTGCGGAGCGCCGTCCGCCGGGGGTGGCCATCATGTCCACCTCGGCCGCGGTGAACCAGCCCGCGGCAGCGTACTCACTGAGCCGCTGGCGCGTGAGCCTGCGCTCCGCCACCCGCAGCAGGGCAATGACCAGGACCGCCAGCAGGAAGATCGGCACCTGCACCAGCACGTACTGGGTCAGGAAGTCCTGGCCCATGCTGTTCCAGCCGCTGTGCAGAAGCATCGCCGGGACGAGGCCGACCAGGAACGCCAGCACGGACAGCCCGGTGCTCCCGCGGCTCGCGGCGAAGCCCATGATCAGCCCCGTGGTACCCGTGAAAATGGCGTGGGCGAACGGTGACATGACCCCGCGCAGGAAGAACACGACCGCGAGGTCCGTGCCCGGGTCGCTGGATTCGGCAATGGCGCGGCCGAAGTAGAGGATGTTCTCGGTGAACGCGAAGCCGGCCGCGATCGYGAAGGCGAACACCACACCGTCCACCGGTCCGTTGAAATGTTTCGGGGCGAAGAGCAGGATCATCAGCAGCCCCAGGGACTTGGCGAATTCCTCCACCACCGGCGCCTGGACCGTTACTGCGAACGTCGTATGGTCCAGTCCCGAGGCCGGCCCGGCCAGCAGCGAAAAATAGGGCTGGATAAGCATGGTCACCGCTATCGAGACGACGGCTCCCCAGGCAAAGGCGAAGAGCAGCAGCGCCCTGGGCTCGGGTTCCCAGCGGTCGATGAAGCGCACCGTCAACAGCACGGTCGTCAAGGGAACCAGGGAGGCGATGAAGCCCACCACGAAGCCGGAGATTCCCGTGCGGTCCAGGAGGAAGGGCAGGACCAGGAAGAGGCTGATGAACGCCAGGAGTCCGCCGGCGAGCACAAGTCCAAAAACGCCGGCGGAGCTGTTGCCGGCCTTCCAGCCGGAACTGCCTCCCGCGGGAACGGCGGGTGGCAGCGCCGGCGGGAAGTGGCCGCGGCTGTTGGCCGGCGCCTGCTGGTAGTGCTGCGGCCGGACATGCCCCAGCCACGTCGGGTTGGCCTGCTGGGGCAGCGGCGGCCGGCCGGAAGCGGGGTAGCCGGGCCGGTCATGCCCCGGCCGCGGCTCGTTCGTCGTCATGGACTCGAGCCTATGTCCGTGTGAGGTTAAACGCATTCGGGCGGCGACGGGCCGCCAGCCCCGCTGTGGTAATTTGAAAGAGCAAATAATCCTTTTTTAATTCCGTCCCGTGAGGCGGGGAAAGGGGAGACGAGCTTTGACTTCTGTGCCTTCAGCACCGGGTCCGGCGAAGGTTGTGCTCACCAGGGTTGTCCTCAACCAGGCTGACATCGACCGCGCCCTCACTCGTATCGCCCATGAAATTCTCGAGGCCAACAAGGGCTCCCAGGACCTCGTCCTGCTGGGCATCCCGCGCCGGGGCTACCCCCTCGCCGTCCGCCTCGCCGCCAAAATCGCCGCCGCCGACCCCACCGTGGACGCCGCCGCGATCGTCGGCCAGCTCGACGTCACCATGTTCCGCGATGACCTCTCCCACCAGCCCACCCGGCCGCCGTACCCCACCCAGCTGCCGCGCACAGGGATCGACAACAAGGTTGTCGTGCTCATCGACGACGTCCTCTACTCCGGACGCACCATCCGCGCAGCCCTGGATGCCATCATCGACCTCGGCCGCCCGCGGATTGTCCGCCTGGCGGTGCTGATCGACCGTGGCCACCGCGAACTGCCCATCCGCGCGGACCACGTCGGCAAGAACCTGCCCACGTCCTCCTCCGAGAAGGTCCGTGTCCGGCTCGAGGAAACCGACAGCGTCGACGGCGCCCCGGTCAATGAAGTGGTTATCGAGGCCACCGCATGAGGCACCTGCTCTCCACCGAAGACCTGAGCCTGCACAACGCCATCCGCATCCTCGACACCGCCGAGGAAATGGCAGCCGTCGGGGAGCGTGAGGTCAAGAAGCTCCCCGCCCTGCGCGGCCGTACCGTGGTCAACCTCTTCTTCGAGGACTCCACCCGCACCCGGATCTCCTTCGAGGCCGCGGCCAAGCGGCTCTCCGCGGACGTCATCAACTTCGCCGCGAAGGGCTCCTCCGTCTCCAAGGGCGAGTCCCTCAAGGACACCGCCCAGACACTCGCCGCGATGGGCGCCGACGCCGTCGTCATCCGGCACTGGGCCTCCGGCGCCCCGCACCGGCTCGCCGCCACCGACTGGATCGACGCCGCCGTCATCAACGCCGGCGACGGCACCCACGAACACCCCACCCAGGCACTGCTGGACGCGTTCACCATGCGCCGGCACTGGGCCAAGCTGGCCGGCRCGCCGTCGGCCGGGGCGGACCTGCAGGGCATGCGCGTCGCCATCGCGGGCGACGTCCTGCACTCCCGCGTGGCCCGCTCCAACGTCTGGCTGCTGCGCACCCTCGGCGCCGAGGTCACACTCGTCGCGCCGCCCACGCTGCTGCCCATCGGCGTCGAAAAATGGCCTTGCGCCGTCAGCTTCGACCTCGACGAGACCCTCGCCCAGGGCGTGGACGCCATGATGATGCTCCGCGTCCAGGGCGAACGGATGAACGCGTCCTTCTTCCCGACCACCCGCGAGTACTCACGCCGGTGGGGCTTCGACGACAACCGGCTCCGGGCCCTCGACAGCCTGGGGCTCAAGGACACCATCATCATGCACCCCGGTCCCATGAACCGAGGCCTGGAAATCTCCGCTGCCGCCGCCGACTCGCCCCGCTCCACGGTGCTGGCGCAGGTCCGCAACGGCGTCTCCATCCGAATGGCGGCACTGTACCTGCTGCTCTCCGGCGAGAACCGCGAACCGGCCGCCGCACCAGTCGCACCCGCCGCGGCCTCCCTTGCCGGGGTGGCTGTATCTGCCTCCGCGGCCGCGTCCCCCGCCCATCCGAACGCCACTTATTCCCCCCAGGAGAGCCACTGATGGCCCAACAGCAGCAGAACGCAGACAACAGCGGCGCCTACCTGATCCGCGGCGCCGCGATCCTGGGCGGAGCAGCCGAGGACCTCCTGATCCGTGACGGCGTCATCGCCGCGCGCGGCCGGGAATTGGACGCCGGGGACGCAACCATCATCGACGCCACCGGCCTCGTCGCCCTGCCCGGCATGGTGGACATCCACACCCACCTGCGCGAACCCGGCCGCGAAGACGCCGAAACCGTGGAAACCGGCACCCGCGCCGCCGCCCTCGGCGGCTACACGGCCGTCCACGCGATGGCCAACAGCACCCCGGTGGCCGACACCGCCGGCGTCGTCGAACAGGTGCTCACCCTGGGCCGCACCGCCGGCTGGGTGGACGTCCGCCCCGTGGGCGCCGTCACCGTCGGCCTGGCGGGGGAGCAGCTCGCCGAACTGGGTGCCATGGCCGACTCCCGCGCCCACGTGCGGGTGTTCTCGGACGACGGCATCTGCGTCCACGATCCCGTGCTGATGCGGCGCGCGCTCGAGTACGTCAAGGCGTTCGACGGCGTCGTGGCCCAGCACGCACAGGAACCCCGCCTCACCGCCGGCGCCCAGATGAATGAGGGCGAGGTCTCCGCGGTCCTGGGCCTGGCCGGTTGGCCGGCCGTCGCCGAAGAGAGCATCATCGCCCGCGACGTGCTCCTGGCCCAGCACGTCGGCTCCCGCCTGCACGTCTGCCACGTCTCCACCGCCGGGTCCGTGGAAATCATCCGCTGGGCCAAGTCCCGAGGTGTCAACGTCACGGCCGAGGTCACCCCGCACCACCTCTGGCTCACCGACGAGCTCGCCCGCAGCTACGACCCCGTCTACAAGGTCAACCCGCCGCTGCGCACCGACGCCGATGTCCAGGCCCTCCGCGCTGCCCTGGCCGACGGCACGATCGACGTCGTCGGCACCGACCACGCCCCGCACCCGAGCGAACACAAGGAATGCGAATGGGCGCAGGCGGCCATGGGCATGACCGGACTGGAAACCGCGCTGTCCGTAGTGCAGCACACCATGATCGAAACCGGGCTGATGGGCTGGGAAGACTTCGCCCGCGTCACCTCGACCGCCCCTGCCGCGATCGGCCGGCTGGAGGACCAGGGCCGCCCGCTCGAGCCCGGCGAACCCGCCAACGTCACACTCGTGGACCCGGCTGCGCGCTGGACCGTGGACCCTTCTAAGATGGCAACCATGGGCCGTAACTCTCCGTTTGCCGGCCGGGAACTCCCCGGCAAGGTGGTGGCGACGTTCTTCAAGGGCCACCCGACCGTGCTCGACGGCAAACTAAACACCCCGTACCGGTGGCCGGCCGAGGCCCTCGACGCCGGACCGGCGGGCCGCCCGTGATGGTCAAGGACCTTTCCCTGCTCTTCACGGTGGTCCTGACGGCCGTGGCGCTGATCCTCATCGCGGTCGGCTGGCGCAACCGCCTGCGCCGCCAGTCCGACGTCGAGCCCCTGCCCGAGGTCCCCGACGAACTTGGCGCTCCGCTGGCCACGGCCGACGGGCAGTACGTCGCGTCCACCACTGCCGGCGACTGGCTTGACCGCATTGCCGTGCATCACCTGGGCATCCGCACCAACGCCACGCTCAGCGTGCACACCGACGGTGTGCTCTTCGACCGTGCAGGCGCCGGGCCGGTGTTCATCCCGGCTGCCCGCCTCACGGGCGTGCGCCAGGAAAGCGGCATGGCCGGAAAGTTCGTGGAAAAGGACGGCCTCCTGGTGGTCAGCTGGATGCTCGGCTCCCACGAGCTGGACACCGGCTTCCGGACCCGCCGGGCGGATGAGAAGGACCTGCTCCTGGCCACCCTCAAAGATTTGATCTCCGCAGCCCCTCAGGCGGAAGCCGATAGTGGAAAGTAACGACGTGACGGAATCCAACGCAGTTTCAGAAAAGACAGAGACAGAAAAAACAGTGACAGCAAACGACGCTGCAGCAGCATCCACCCCAGCAGTCCTCGTACTCGAAGACGGCCGGATTTTCCGCGGCACCAGCTACGGCGCCACGGGAACCGCCCTCGGCGAGGCGGTCTTCGCCACCGGCATGACCGGCTACCAGGAGACCATCACGGACCCCTCGTACGCGCGCCAGCTCGTGGTGCAGACCGCGCCGCACATTGGCAACACCGGCGTCAACACCGACGACGCCGAGTCCCGCCGCATCTGGGTGGCCGGCTACATCGTCCGCGACGCCGCCCGCCGGCCCTCCAACTGGCGGTCCGAACGGTCCCTCGATGACGAGCTCGTCGAACAGGGGATCGTCGGCATCCAGGGCGTGGACACCCGGGCCATCACCCGCCACCTGCGCGAACACAAGACCATGCGCGCCGGCATCTTCTCCGGCGACGCCGCCCGCGCCACGGACAAGGAACTGCTCGACGCCGTCCTGGCCAGCGCGCCCATGGAAGGCTCCCGGCTCGCCGAGGAAGTCAGCGTGGACGCCGCGTACACAGTGGAGCCCAAGGACTTCGGCTGGGACGGCGAGCCGCGGTTCAGCATCGCCGCGATCGACCTCGGCATCAAGCGCATGACCCCCATCCGTTTCGCCGAGCGCGGCGTCCTGGTGCACGTGCTGCCCGCCACCGCAACCCTCGCCGACGTCCAGGCCGTCAACCCCGACGGCTTCTTCATGTCCAACGGCCCCGGCGATCCCGCCACCGCGGACAACCAGGTCAAACTGCTCCGTTCGGTCCTCGACGAGAAGATCCCGTACTTCGGCATCTGCTTCGGCAACCAGATCCTGGGCCGCGCCCTTGGATTCGGCACCTACAAGCTGCGCTACGGCCACCGCGGCCTCAACCAGCCGGTCATGGACCGCCGCACCGGCAAGGTCGAAATCACCTCGCAGAACCACGGCTTCGCCGTCGACGCCCCGCTCAACGGCGCCACGCAGGCGCCCGAGGAGCGCTTCGGCCGTGTGGAGGTCAGCCACGTGAGCCTCAACGACGACGTCGTCGAGGGCCTCAACTGCCTCGACATCCCGGCCTTCTCCGTGCAGTACCACCCCGAAGCGGCGGCCGGCCCGCACGACGCCGCCTACCTCTTCGACCGCTTCATCGAGCTGATGGCGGACGCTTCTTCAAAGACGGCGGACGCTCCTTCAAAGACAGAGACCGGCACAACGACTGCCACCGAATCCAAGACTGAGGACAAGAAGTAATGCCCAAGAGAACTGACCTTAAGAGCGTCCTGGTCATCGGGTCCGGTCCGATCGTGATCGGCCAGGCCGCCGAATTCGACTACTCCGGCACCCAGGCACTGCGCGTCCTCAAGGAGGAGGGCCTGCGGGTCATCCTCGTGAACTCCAACCCGGCCACCATCATGACGGACCCCGAGTTCGCCGACGCCACCTACATCGAGCCGATCACCCCCGAGGTGGTCGAGAAGATCATCGCCAAGGAGCGCCCGGACGCGGTCCTGCCCACCCTGGGCGGGCAGACCGCGCTCAACACGGCCATCGCACTGGACAAGAACGGCGTCCTGGAGAAGTACAACGTCGAGCTGATCGGCGCCAACATCGCCGCGATCGAACTCGGCGAGGACCGCGAGAAGTTCAAGGGCGTCGTGGAACGCTGCGGCGCCGAATCGGCCCGCAGCCACATCATCCACACCATCGACGAGGCCCTCGCCGCGGCCGAGGACCTCGGCTACCCCATGGTCGTCCGGCCCTCCTTCACCATGGGCGGCCTCGGCTCCGGCCTGGCCTACGACGAGGCTGACCTCCGCCGGATCGTCGGTCAGGGCCTGCAGTACAGCCCCACCAGCGAGGTGCTGCTCGAAGAGAGCATCCTCGGCTGGAAGGAATACGAGCTCGAGATGATGCGGGACAAGAACGACAACGTCGTGGTGGTCTGCTCCATCGAGAACTTCGACCCGGTCGGCGTGCACACCGGCGACTCGATCACCGTCGCGCCGGCACTGACCCTGACGGACCGCGAATACCAGCGGCTGCGCGACATCTCCATCGCCGTCATCCGCGAAGTCGGCGTCGACACCGGCGGCTGCAACATCCAGTTCGCCGTCGAGCCGGACACCGGCCGCGTCGTCGTGATCGAGATGAACCCGCGCGTCTCCCGCTCCTCCGCCCTCGCCTCCAAGGCCACCGGCTTCGCGATCGCCAAGATCGCCACCAAGCTCTCCCTCGGCTACACCCTGGACGAGATCCCGAACGACATCACCCAGAAGACCCCGGCGTCCTTCGAGCCGACCCTGGACTACGTCGTCGTCAAGGTCCCGCGCTTCGCCTTCGAGAAGTTCCCGGCGGCGGATCCGACCCTGACCACCACCATGAAATCGGTGGGCGAGGCTATGGCCATGGGCCGGAACTTCACCGAGGCGCTGCAGAAGGCCCTGCGCTCCCTCGAACAGAAGGGCTCGCAGCTGGACTTCAGCCACGTCCCGGAATGGGAAGTCGCGGAGCTGATCGAGAAGGCCAAGCGGCCCACCACCGAGCGCCTGCACCAGGTCCAGCGGGCCCTGCTCGGCGGCGCCACCGTGGAGCAGCTCTTCGAGGCCACCAAGATCGACCCCTGGTACCTGGACCAGCTCCAGCTCCTCAACGAGATCTCCCTCGAAATCCGGCAGGCCGCGGCCCTGACCCCGGAAATGCTGACGCGCGCCAAGCGCCACGGCTTCTCCGACGAGCAGATCGGCGCCCTGACCCACAACTCCGAGGACGTGGTCCGCGGCGTCCGGCAGGCCCTCGGCATCCGCCCGGTCTACAAGACCGTGGACACGTGCGCCGCCGAGTTCGCCGCCTACACGCCCTACCACTACTCCTCCTACGACGAGGAGGACGAGGTCGCGCTGCACGCCAAGCCGTCCATCATCATCCTCGGCTCCGGCCCCAACCGGATCGGCCAGGGGATCGAGTTCGACTACTCCTGCGTCCACGCCTCCATGGCGCTGCGCAAGGCCGGCTACGAGACGGTCATGGTCAACTGCAACCCCGAGACCGTCTCCACCGATTACGACGTCTCCACCCGCCTGTACTTCGAACCGCTCACGCTCGAGGACGTCCTCGAGGTCATCGCGGCCGAGGAGCGCACCGGCGGCGTCATGGGCGTCTTCGTCCAGCTCGGCGGCCAGACCCCGCTCAAGCTCGCCCAGCAGCTGGCCGACGCCGGCGTGCCGATCCTGGGCACCTCGCCGGAAGCGATCGACCTCGCCGAACACCGTGGCGCGTTCTCCCGCGTGCTCGACAAGGCCGGGCTCGTCTCACCGAAGAACGGCACCGCCGTGTCCTTCGAGGACGCCAAGAAGATCGCCGACGAGATCGGCTACCCGGTCCTGGTCCGCCCGTCCTACGTGCTCGGCGGGCGCGGCATGGAGATCGTCTACGACGAGCCCAACCTCTCCCGCTACATCGCCAACGCCACCGAAATCACCCCGGACCACCCGGTCCTGATCGACAGGTTCCTGGAGGACGCCGTCGAGATCGACGTCGACGCCCTCTACGACGGCACGGAGATGTACCTCGGCGGCATCATGGAACACATCGAGGAGGCCGGCATCCACTCCGGCGACTCGGCCTGCGTCCTGCCTCCGATCACCCTGGGCAACAACGTGCTGGAACGGGTCCGGACCGCCACCCTGGCCATCGCCGAGGGCGTGGGCGTCCGCGGCCTGATCAACATCCAGTTCGCCCTGGCCTCCGACGTGCTCTACGTCCTGGAAGCCAACCCGCGGGCCTCCCGCACCGTGCCGTTCGTCTCCAAGGCCACCGGTGTCCAGATGGCCAAGGCCGCGGCCCTGATCGGCACCGGCGTCACCATTAACCAGCTCCGCAGCGCCTACAAGATGCTGCCCGAATCCGGCGACGGCTCCACGCTGCCGCTGGATGCACCGGTCTCGGTCAAGGAAGCTGTTCTGCCGTTCAGCCGTTTCCGCACCCCCGAGGGCAAGGTGGTCGACTCCCTGCTTGGACCGGAAATGCGCTCCACGGGCGAGGTCATGGGCATCGACAAGCACTTCGACACGGCCTTCGCCAAGAGCCAGGCGGCCGCCAACAACGCGCTGCCCACCGAGGGCAAGATCTTCGTCTCCGTGGCCAACCGGGACAAGCGCTCGGTCATCATGGGCGTCAAACGGCTCTCGGACCTCGGCTTTGAGATCGTCTCCACCGGCGGCACCGCCGACGTGCTGCGCCGCAACGGCATCCAGGCCACCCCGGTCCGGAAGGTCGCCGAGGGCTCCAGCGCCGAAGGCGAAGGCACCATCGCGGACCTCATCATCGCAGGCGAAATCGACATGGTCTTCAACACCCCTTCCGGTGGCGAGGCCCGCAGCGACGGCTACGAACTGCGCGCCGCCGCGACGTCGATCGGCATCCCGTGCATCACCACCGTGGCCGAGTTCAACGCCGCCGTCCAGGCCATCGAGGCGCTGCGCACCTACGAATGGTCCGTCACGAGCCTGCAGGAGCACGCCGCGAACCTCAAGGCCCTCCAGGATGCCTGAGGCAGCCCCCGCAGTAACGCCCGGCCGGGAGTCCTTCGGCTCCCGGCTGGGCCGGGCCATGGCGGCCCGCGGACCGCTGTGCGTCGGCATCGACCCGCATCCGGCGCTGCTGCAGCAATGGGGTCTGACCGACGACGCCGCAGGGCTGGAACGCTTCTCGCTGACCGTCCTGGAGGCGGTGGCCTCCCTCGCTGCCGCGGTGAAGCCGCAAGTGGCACTGTACGAGCGGCACGGCTCCGCCGGCATGGCCGTGCTTGAACGCACCCTGGCCGCGGCCGCGGAGGCCTCCGTGCTGACCATCGCGGACGCCAAGCGCGGCGACATCGGTTCCACCATGGCCGCCTACGCCGACGCCTGGCTGCGGGACGGCTCGGCCCTCGCCGCGGATTCGGTTACCTTGAGCCCGTACCTGGGCTTTGAGTCCCTGCGGCCCGCCCTGGACCTGGCCGCCGAGACCGGGCGCGGCGTGTTCGTCCTCGCGCTGACCTCCAACCCGGAAGGCGCCTCGGTACAGCACGTCGGCGGGGCGGATTCCGTCGCGCGGCGGATCACGGAGGCGGCCGCGGCGGAGAACCGGCGCTACGACGGTTCCCTCGGTTCCGTGGGCCTTGTGGTCGGCGCCACGGTGGGCTCCGCCCTGACCGCACTGAATCTTGACCTGGCGGCGGTCCGCGGGCCCATCCTGGCCCCCGGGCTGGGGGCGCAGGGCGCAACCGCCGCGGATCTGCGCCGCACTTTCGGTGCGGCCTATCCGCAGGTCCTGGGCACCTCGAGCCGGGACATCCTCGGCGCCGGACCGCAGCTGCAGCCGCTCCGGGATGCCGCACGGCGCACCCTCGACGAACTCCTCGCAGCCTAGCCGCCGCCGGGCCGGCCCGGGACCGGAGATACCGGACCCGGGCCGCGTGCTGTCCCGTTAGGGGACCGGGCTTTTGACCTGCCGGGACGGCTGCAGATTTCCATTGATTTCTGCCTCCGCCAGCGGGTAGGTTCAGGGCAAGGGCACGGGTGCCCCGTCCCGCCATGCAGGGAGGACCTCAGTGAGCTTGAAACCCCTCACTCCGCAGGAGCGTTCCGATGCCCTTCGCAAGGCCGCTGCCGCAAGGGCCACCAGGGCCGAGGCCAAGGAGCGCCTGAAGACGGGAGCTCTGACCATCGCCAACGTCATCGATGCCGCGGAAACCGACGACGCCATTGCCCGGATGCGGATCGTGGAGCTGCTGGAGGCGCTGCCCGGGATCGGCCGGGTCCGTGCCGCGGCCATCATGGACCAGCTCGGCATCGCGCAATCCCGGCGCGTCCGCGGCCTGGGAATCCACCAGCGCCGGGCGCTGGTAGATTTTATTGACGACAAATAGCTTGGTTCGCTGAGCTGCCCCAACGCCCAAAGGAATATGTGAGCAAGAAACCGGGACTGACAGTCCTCGCCGGCCCGACGGCTGTTGGCAAAGGCACCGTGTCCACCTATATCCGCGACAACTACCCCGAGGTGTGGCTGTCCGTGTCCGCTACCACCCGGGCTCCGCGGCCCGGGGAAATCGACGGGGTGCACTACTTCTTCAAGTCCAAGGAGGAGTTCGAGTCCCTGGTGGCTGCCGGCGAACTGCTTGAATGGGCAGTTGTGCACGGACAGAACACCTATGGCACCCTGAAGAGCACGGTCAACCAGGCCATCGCCGAGGGCCGCCCGGTACTGCTGGAAATTGATCTGCAGGGAGCACGCCAAGTCCGGCAAGCCGTTCCGGATGCGCAGTTCGTGTTCCTTGCGCCGCCCAGCTGGGATGAATTAGTCCGCCGGCTTGTGGGCCGCGGCACGGAAAGCGCCGAAGAACAGCATCGACGGCTGGAAACCGGTAAAGTAGAGCTTGCTGCTGAACCGGAGTTCGACCACACCGTTATTAATGACGACGTTCGCCGGGCAGCGGACGAGCTTGTTTCACTCATGGGGCTGACCCCCCACCCGCGCTAGCCGCGGGAAGCCATCAGCCCGTWAGAATTTGGAGAATTCGTGTCCACGAACCTTGAAGGCATCATCAACCCGCCGATCGACGAGCTGCTGAAGGCCGCCGACTCGAAGTACGGACTGGTGATTTTCGGTGCCAAGCGCGCACGCCAGATCAACGCGTACTACGCCCAGCTGCACGAGGGCCTGTTTGAGTACGTTGGTCCGCTGGTCGACACCAAGCTGAACGAGAAGTCCCTGTCGATCGCGCTGCGCGAGATCAACGAAGGCAAGCTCGTTTCCACGCCGATCGAAGCCGCGGAGTAATTCCCTTCGCGGGAATAGCAAAGTAAACAGACTGCCTGTTGACGGAGATCACGTGCGCATAGTCCTCGGAGTCGGGGGAGGGATTGCCGCCTACAAGGTGGCATCGCTCCTCCGGCTTTTTACTGAAGCCGGGCATGACGTCACGGTCATCCCCACCGAGTCGGCAACCCGCTTCGTCGGCGTTGCCACGTGGGAGGCCCTGTCCGGGCACCCGGTGAGGAACAGCGTTTTCGACGCCGTCCACACGGTCAACCATGTCCGGCTCGGCCACGAGGCCGACCTGATCGTCGTGGCACCGGCCACCGCCGATCTCCTGGCCCGCGCGGCCACCGGCCAGGCCGATGACCTCCTCACCAACACGCTGCTGATGGCCGGCGACTGCCCCGTCCTCATGGCCCCGGCCATGCACACCGAAATGTGGCAGCACCAGGCCACCCAGGCAAACGTCGAAACCCTGCGCAGCCGCGGCATCACTGTCCTGGAACCCGCGAGCGGCCGGCTGACCGGAGCCGACTCCGGCCCCGGCAGGCTGCCCGAACCCGAGGCGATCTTCGCCGCCGCCCTGGCCCTCGCCGGGGCATCCGCCGTGCCCGGCGCGTCCTCCCTGACGCCGGAAGACACCGTGCCGGCGTCGGCCGCCGCCGCGGATCCGGCCCTGGTTGCCGGGCCTCCCGCCGGCCGCCCGCTGGCCGGGCTGACGGTCACCATCAGCGCCGGCGGCACCCGCGAACCGCTGGACCCCGTGCGTTTCCTCGGCAACCGCTCCTCGGGCAAGCAGGGCGTAGCCCTGGCCGCGGCCGCCCTCGAGGCCGGCGCCCGCGTCCGCCTGCTGGCCGCCCACATGGAGGTTCCGGCGCCCGCCGGCGCCGAACTCGTCCAGGTCGAGACGGCCCTGGAGCTGCGCAAGGCAGCCCTGCACGCGGCCGCCGACTCCGACGTCGTCATCATGGCCGCCGCCGTCGCGGACTTCCGCCCGGCGGACGTCTCCGGCACCAAGATCAAGAAGCGCGACGACGTCGCCGATCCCGTCATCAACCTGGTGCGCAACCCGGACATCCTGCGGGAACTCGTCGAGGTCCGCGACGCCGCGTCCCGGCATCAGCTGATTGTCGGCTTCGCCGCCGAAACAGGCGATGCCGGGGGAGATGTCCTCGAGTACGCCCTGGCCAAGCTGCACCGGAAGGCCTGCGACCTGCTGGTGGTCAACCAGGTGGGCCGGGACAAGGTCTTTGGCGAAGACACGAACTCCGTGGTCATCCTTTCCCGCGCCGGCTCCGAACCCCAAGAGGCGTCGGGTTCCAAATCCGACGTCGCGGCTGCCGTGATCGACCGGATCAGCGCCGAGCTGAGCCGGGCAGTACCGCCGGCCTAGCCGGCGTAACCAACATCTCCTTAGCATGGGGACACACGCCGCCGGACGCCCGTTTTCCAACCAGTAAGGTAGTTGAGTGACTTTACCGCTGCACATCCCCGACTTCCACGGGTCCACGCCCGCCGCGCTCCGGCTCTTTACGTCCGAGTCGGTGACGGAGGGCCACCCCGACAAGATCTGTGACCAGATCAGCGATGCGATCCTGGACGCCCTGCTGGACAAGGACCCCGAATCCCGCGTAGCCGTCGAAACGCTGGCCACCACAGGGCTGGTCCACGTGGCCGGCGAGGTCACCACGGACGCCTACGTCGAGATCCCCCAGATTGTCCGCGAGACCATCCTGGGCATCGGCTACGACTCCTCGGCCAACGGCTTCGACGGCGCCCGCTGCGGCGTCTCGGTATCGATCGGCCAGCAGTCCAACGACATCGCCGGCGGCGTGTTCAACTCGCTCGAAGCCCGCGAGGGACGCCAGGAAGACGACTACGACCTCCAGGGCGCCGGCGACCAGGGTCTCATGTTCGGCTACGCCAGCGACGAGACCCCCTCCTACATGCCCGTGCCGATCTGGCTCGCGCACCGGCTCTCCGAGCGCCTCACCGAGGTCCGCAAGAACGGCGAACTCGGCTACCTGCGCCCGGACGGCAAGACCCAGGTCACGGTGGGCTACGACGGCGACCGGCCGGTTTCCGTGGAGACCGTGGTCATCTCCAGCCAGCACGCCGAAGGCACCAGCCTCGACCAGCTCCGCGCCGACCTCGCCAAGCACGTGGTGGAGCCGGTCATGGCGCTGTCCAACCTGGACATCTCCCGGACCCGCAATATCCTCAACCCCGCGGGCGCCTTCGTCATTGGCGGTCCCGTGGGCGACGCCGGCCTCACCGGCCGCAAGATCATCGTCGACACCTACGGCGGCATGGCCCGCCACGGCGGCGGCGCGTTCTCCGGCAAGGACCCGTCGAAGGTGGACCGCTCGGCCGCCTACGCCATGCGCTGGGTCGCCAAGAACGTGGTGGCCGCAGGCCTGGCCAAGCGCGCCGAAATCCAGATCGCGTACGCGATCGGACAGGCCCGCCCGGTGGGTACCTACGTGGAGACGTTCGGAACCGAAACCGTGGACCCGGCGCGGATCAGCGCCGCGATCGCCGAGATCTTCGACCTGCGCCCACGGGCCATCATCGACGCCCTCGACCTCAAGCGCCCGATCTACGCCAAGACCGCAGCCCACGGGCACTTCGGCCGCGAAGATCCGGACTTCACCTGGGAACGCCTGGACCGGGTGGACGAACTGAAAGCTTTCTTCAACGCCTAAGTCCGCCGGATACGCTGCGTGAATCCAGCCAGGAAGCCGGCCGGACRGTCCGTTTTCACGGCGTGCGTTTTCACGGTGTGCGTTTGCCGTTGAGTTTTTTGTCAGTGCTGTGTGATGTGCTGTAGCCAGGCCGCCTTCCGGTGGCCTGGCTACAGTGCATTTAAGAAACCGCCATTTAGCCCAAGGGAGGTGCGCGTGAGTCCCAATCCCAGCGGGGGCGCGCCCGGCGAACCCCAGCAGCTGTCCCTGCTCCAGGGCTTCCCCGTATCCGCCGCGGAAGCGCCCGGGCCAGCCCTCGCCGCCCAGCTGCCGGTGGCGCGGGTGCTGATCGAATCCTCGCTGCCACACCTGGACCGGCCCTTCGACTACAGCGTGCCTGCCACCCTCGACACCCAGGCCCTGCCCGGGGTGCGGGTCAAGGTCAAGTTCAACGGCCAGGAACTGCCCGGATACCTCCTGGAGCGCACCGCCGCGTCCGACGCCGGCCACCCGCTCGTGCCACTGCACAAAGTACTCTCGTCCGTGCCGGTGCTGACCCCCGCCATAGCCGAACTCGCCGGCCGGATCGCCTCCCGGTACGCCGGAACGGTCAGCGATGTCCTGCGCGTTGCCGTGCCGCCGCGCATGGCCAGGCTCGAAAAGGAATTCGCCCCGGACGGCCGGCTCGACCCCGAGCTGTTCGGTACTGAGATGGCTGGTCTTGCGACCTCCGCGTCGCTGCCCTCACGGGCCGCAGGCAGCGTCTGGGCCCCGTACCGCAACGGTCAGGCGTTCCTGGCCCACCTGGCCGCGGGAGAGTCGCCCAGGGCCGTGCTGACCGCCCTCCAGGGCTACGGGCCCGGCGGCTGGCCGCGGATGGTCGCCGAGGCCGTGGCCGCCGTGCGGATCTCCGGCCGCGGCGCCGTCGTGGTGGTGCCCGACTACCGGGACCTGGACCGGGTGGAGTCCGCCCTGCTGGAACTCCTTCCCGCCGGCGACGTCGCCCGGCTCACCGCGGACGATGGCCAGACCCCGCGCTACCGCAGCTTCCTGCGCGTCCTCAGCGGCGCGGCCGGGGTCGCCGTGGGCACGCGTTCCGCGGCCTACGCACCGGTGCCGAACCTCGGGCTCGTGGTCTGCTGGGACGACGGCGACGACCTCCACATCGAACAACGGTCCCCGTACGCGCACTCCCGCGAAGTCCTCCTGCTCCGCGCAGGCCAGGAGGGAGCCGCTTGCCTGCTCGCGGCCCACTCCCGCAGCACCGAAACGGAGCGGCTGGTCGCCTCCGGCTGGGCGCAGGCCGTGGAAGCGGAGCGAACCGTCCTCCGCCGGACGGTCCCGCGCGTACTGAACACGGCGGACAGCTTTGAACAGGAACGTGACCCGCTGGCCCGCATCGCCCGCCTCCCGGGCGCGGCCTGGCGGACGGCCAAGGATGGCCTGGAACGCGGCCCGGTCCTGGTCCAGGTGGCCCGGGCCGGCTACGCCCCCTCGCTGGTGTGCGAAACCTGCCGGGAGCCGGCCCGCTGCACCGCCTGCAGCGGGCCCCTGGCGATCGCCGGGCCGGGCGGGAGCAGCGCCGTGCCGCAATGCCGCTGGTGCTCATCGCCGGCCCCGTCATGGCGCTGTGGTACCTGCAACGGTGTCCGGCTGCGGCGTGGCGCCACGGGGGCCCTCCGCACGGCGGAGGAGCTGGGCCGGGCGTTTCCGGGAACACCGGTCATCACCTCCTCGGGGGATCACGTCAAGGCCACCGTCCCGGCGACGAAGGCCCTCGTGGTGGCCACCGTCGGTGCCGAGCCGGTGGCCACCGGCGGGTACGCCGCGGCCCTGCTGCTCGACGGCGACTCGTTGCTGCGCCGGGAAAACCTGAGGGCGGGGGAGGACGCAGTGCGTCGCTGGTTCAACGCCGCAGCCCTGGTGCGGCCGGCACCCGAGGGCGGCCTGGTGGTCATCACCGCCGACGACGCCGCCGGGGTTGGCGCCCTGCTGCGCTGGGATCCTGCCGGGTACGCGAGCCGGGAATTGGCGCTGCGGCAGGAGCTGCAGCTGCCCCCCGCCGTGCGGGTCGCCTCCGTCACCGGGGGCAGGACCGCCGTCGGGCACTTCRCCGACGCCGTAGAGCACCGGCTGGCGGTGCACGGAACCGTCCTTCGGACGGCCGGACCGGCGCCCCTGATACTGCCGGCCGCCGCGGGAGGGCGCTCAGCGCAGGGGGAACCAGGACCGCGGGATTCCGGCGAGGAGGTCCGGACSCTGCTGTTYATCCCCTACGCCCAGGCCGCCGAGGCCACGGCCGTCCTGCGTGCTGTCAAAGCGGCAGCCGCGGCCAAGCGCAGCGACGACCCCGTGCAGCTGCGCCTGGACGGTGTGGACGTCCTCTAACAGGCCATCGGGCGAGCTCGCCAGGAGAGCTGCCGCGCCGCCCAGATTCCCCACCTTTGGCAGCCTCCGGCGGCGTGCTGGCCAGTTACAGCGGCGTGTCGCGGGGTTGCGGTGTCAGAGGTGGGGAATTTCGGCGCGGTTCCCAGAGCCCGGTGGCCAGCGCAGTTATGCCGCCCGGGTGGGCTAGTTCTTGGTCCGGCCCCGGAGCGCGACGGCCTCTTCGGCGACCGCCACGAGCCGCCGGGCGGACTCATCCCAGCTGAAGTCGGCCGCCCGCTCCACCGCGCGGAGGGACCGCGCCTTCCACAGCGCAGGGTCCTCGAGCCTGCGCACGGCCTCGGCAAACTCCGCGGGCGAGTCCGGGTGCACGTAGCTGACGGCGTCATCGCCGACCTCCCGGAAGATCGGGATGTCGCTGGCGATCACCGGCGTACCGTGCGACATCGCCTCGACCAGCGGCAGTCCGTAGCCCTCGGCCCGGGACAGGCTGATCAGCGCGGTGGTGCGCGCCAGGAGGGCCTCGTACTCGGCGTCACTGACGCCGTTGTGGAAGATGATGTTGGCCCCCTCCGGAGCCAGTGCCTCCAGTTCCGCCCGCCGCTCCGGGGCGATCCGGCTCAGCAGGTGGAGGGTCATGTCCGGCAGTTCCGCCATGCCCAGGATCATCGTCTCCACGTTCTTGTAGGGCATGAAGGACCCCATGTAGAGCAGCGTCTTGTCGGCCCCCGCCCCGGGGTCGCGCGGTGTGTGGCCGTGCTGGGGGGCGTTGCCCACGATCCGGACCGGGCGGCGGGTGAGCCGGTACTTGGCCATCAGGGCCGCCGTGGTGGAACTGATGGTCGCCACGATGTCGGCCCTGTTCAGCAGGAGCCGCTGGGGCCAGAAGGCCTTGTGGTACAGGCGCCACAGGACCCGGACCGGGGCCGGCAGGAACCCGGGCGGGGCGGGGTGCTCGTAGTAGATGAGGTCGTGCAGGGTCAGCACCAGGGCGTATTTGCGTCCCCAGCTGCCCATGGTCTGCATGGGGCACACCACCACGTCCGCGCCCAGCTTGTTGACTCTCGCTGCCACGAAGAGTTCCGCCGGTGACAGGGGGCTGTTGATCACGGTGTACGGAACGTCCGGCAGGAGCGCGAGCTGGCGGGGGTCGCTGATCAGCATCGAGACGTCCGCGATCTTGGCGGTTGCTGCGATCAGGCTGGCGCCGTAGCGGCTGATGCCGTCGTGGTGGTCCAGCCGGGTGAAGCGGGCATCAATGAGAATCTTCACGCGGCGTGGTCCTTTAGGAAGCGTCGGATATAGCGGGCGGCGGGTTCGGGGGTTTCGTAGTGGATCAAATGCCCGACGCCGGGAATGACTTCCAGCCTCCCGTCCGGCAGCAGCGCCACGAGTTTGTGCTGGTCCGCCAGCATGGCGATCTCATCCTTCTCGCCCGCGATCAGCAGCACGGGCAGAGAAAGTTCAGCCGCCACCTCGGAGACATTGCTCCCAACAGAGGCCTTGAAGGCCTGCAGCAGGCTGTCCCGGTCCGCGAAAGAGGAGAAATAGGCGCTGTGCTGGGCGTGCACGAACCTGCGAATATCCTTATCCCCGGTCTTGGCCATGGCCACACTCATCACCCGGACGATCGCCTGGCTGCGCAGCAGGGCGAGCCCGAACCGCCGGGGGAGCCGCGCTGCGGCCTCGTAGTAGAGCACCGCGAGCTTTGTCATGAGGCCCTTGGGGCCCTCGAGGGCCGGCGCCGCGATGGGATTAACCAGGATCAGTTCGGCCACGGCGCCGGGGTTCGCCGCCACGAAGTGGCTGGCGATGATTGAACCGAACGAATGCCCCAGCAGGACCGTGTCCGCACCCAGGCCCAGTGCAGCCATGAAACTGCCGAGGAAACCACCGTACGCGCGGACACTGTGCTCGGTCCCCTCGAAGGCGGCCGAGCTGCCGAAGCCGGGCAGGTCCGGCATGATCAGGCGCATCTCCGTCAACCGGTCTGCTACCCGGAGCAGGCCGTGGTGGTCGCCGCGGAAACCGTGCACCACCAGAATGGTCCGGGTCTCCGCCGTGACCCGGACGGGTTCGTAGACCCAATAGGCGGTACGGGCGCCGTCAACGTCAACGGACTCGGCCCGGGTGCGGGCTTCGAGTCCGGTGCTGATCAGCGGCGTGCGTGAGGACCCGGTGTCCACTTGTTCCATTTGGATTGATTCCTATGCGACGTTGTCGGGGTGGGAGCCGGTCCGGAAGCCGCGTTCGAGGCCCGCCATCTCCGACATGTCCAGCGGGGAGAGCTCAAAGTCGAAAACCTCAAAGTTTTCCCGGATCCGCCCGGACGAGCTGGCCTTGGGGATCGCGATGTTGCCCAGCTGCAGGTGCCAGCGGAGAATAATTTGCGCCGGAGTGCGGTCGTGTTCGGCGGCGAGGGCCAGAATGACCGGGTCTTTCAGCACCTGGCCGCGTCCCAGGGGACTCCACGCCTCCGTGCGGATGCCCAGGGGCTCGTGCTTTGCCCGCAGTTCGTCCTGCTGCAGCCAGGGATGAAGCTCGATCTGGTTCACGGCGGGGACAACCTCCGCGGTGTCCAGGAGCCGGTCCAGGTGCTGCGGCTGGAAGTTGGAGACGCCGATCGCCCGGACCTTGCCCTCGCGGTACAGCGTCTCAAGCGCCCGGTACGTTTCCGGGAACAACCCACGCCGCGCGCACGGCCAATGGATCAGGTACAGGTCGACGTACTCCAGGCCGAGGTTGGAGATCGACGTGTCGAAGGCCCGCATGGTCGCGTCGTAGCCGTGGTCGTCATTCCAGACCTTAGTGGTGACGAAGAGGTCCTGGCGGGATACATACGGTGCGGTTTCGCCGGGGCCGCCGCCGGTGCCCTCAAATCCGGACAGGGCGCCGATTCCCTTGCCGACGCCGGTCTCGTTGCCATACATGGCGGCGGTGTCGAAGTGCCGGTAACCGGCCTCGATGGCCATGGTCACCAGGTTGGCGGCGTCGGCCGGGGGGACCTTGTACAGCCCGAATCCCAGCCGGTCGATCAATACGCCGTTGTTCAGGGCCAGCCCGGGGGAAAGTTTCATGACAACGACTCTACCCACTGGCGCTCCCGCACGCCGCTCAGCCCAGGCCGTCGAAGCGAACCAGCCTGCGGGCGCTGGCCTCGTCCAGGATCAGGTCTGTGGCCAGGCCCGCCGCCAGCGCCCCCCGGAGCCCGTTGATCTTGGACGCACCGGACACGACGCAGATGCGGCGCCGCACCTGGCGGAGCTGGGCCAGGTCCGGGCCGGTGGACCGCTCATTGAGGGTGATGCCGTCCGAGGACCCGTCAGCGCGGAAGAACACGGTGGCGACGTCACCGACGACATCGGAGTTGGCGAGGACGATCAGGTCGTCTTCATCGAGGTAACCGCCGGCGTAGACGTGGCTGGGGTAGTCGGCGTCGACCGATCCGACGCCGAAGATCGCGATGCTCATCCGGGCCTGCAGCTCAAGGATGCGTTGAACACTGCGCTCATTCCACATGGCCGTTTTGGTCGTGGCGTGGTCGAAGAAGGCCGGCACGGGAAACTGCTCCACCCGTGCACCGTAGGCGCTGCCGAACCGCCGCATGATGTCCGAGGCGTAGGTGATGCCGGTGGTCTGCATGTTCCCGGCGCCGTTGAGCTGCACGATCACGCTGTCGTGGGTGATCTTGCGGGTCAGGTGCCGGCTCACGGCGCTCAAGGTGGAGCCCCAGGCGACGCCGATGATGGCGTTGGAATCCACCAGCGGACCGATCGTCCGGGCGGCCTGCATGGCCACGCGGTCCAGTGTTTCCGCCTCATTGAGGGTGTCCACCACCGGAACGACATGCACGTCCACCTTGTATTCGGCCCGGATCATGCTTTCCAGTTCGGGCCCGGTATCCAACGGGCTGCGGATCTGGATCTGCACCAGACCCGAATCGCGCGCCGCCGACAGCAGCCGCGAAACCGTGGACCGTGACGTCCGCAGCTCCCGTGCAATGGCGTCCATTGTCAGGTCCTGGAGGTAATACAGCTGCGCCGCGCGTAGGGCGTCGGACTGGCGTGAAAGGGTCATGAAATTTCCCATCTGCACGTTTGTGCATAGTGCTTGACTCCATTTTCCATTACTCCAAAGAATAGTGTTGAACGGCGCCGCGCCCCGGGCGTGCCGCACAGAACCAAACCCAAGGGAGCAGTTTTGGGACAGAAGGACTCAGTCGGCACACCGGCGAACCACCGCGCCTCGGTGCAGAAGCTGCGGACGCGGCGGCACGCGCAGGTGCTGATCATCGGAGGCGGCATCAACGGCGTGGGCACGTTCCGCGACCTGGCCCTCCAGGGCGTCGACGTGGCGCTCGTCGAGCGCGGCGACTACTGCCAGGGCGCCAGTGGCGCATCGTCCCACATGATCCATGGCGGCATCCGGTACCTCGAGAACGGCGAGTTCCGCCTGGTCCAGGAATCCGTGGTTGAACGCAACCGGCTCCTGCGGATCGCACCGCACTACGTCAAGCCGCTGCAGACCACGATCCCGATCTTCAGCACGTTCTCCGGGGTCCTGGCCGCCCCGATGCGCTTCCTGACCCACAAGCAGGGCAAGCACACCGAGCGCGGAGCGTTCCTGATCAAGCTCGGCCTCAGCATGTACGACTTCTTCTCCCGCGACGGCGGCACGGTTCCGCGCCACCAGTTCCGCGGACGCAAGCGCGCCCTGGCCGAGCTGCCCCGCCTGCACCCCGGGATCAAATACGCGGCCACCTACTTTGACGCGTCCGTCCACAATCCCGAGCGCCTCACCCTCGATGTGCTCCAGGACGGCGAGAAGGCCGGCGGCGTGGACAGCCACCTGGCCCGGGCCAGCAACTACGTTTCTTTCGTTTCGCAGGGCACCTCATCGAAGGACGCCAGGGCTGCCGCTCAGGGAGCAGCGGACGGAACCGGCACCACCGTCCAGCTCCGCGACGAGCTGACCGGCGAAGTCTTCGACTTCACCGCCGACGTCATCGTGAACACCACCGGCGCCTGGGTGGACCTGACCAACGAGGCCATGGGCGCGGCGTCGTCCTTCATGGGCGGAACCAAAGGCTCGCACATCGTGCTGGACCACCCGGAGCTGCTCGCGGCGTGCAACGGCCGCGAAATCTTCTTCGAACACACGGACGGCCGGATTGTGCTGATCTATCCGATGGGGGACCGCGTCCTGGTCGGCACCACCGACGTCGACGCCGACATGGCCGAGGACGCCGTCTGCACCGAGGCGGAAATCGACTACTTCTTTGACCTGATCGGCCACGTCTTCCCCGACATCCAGGTGGACCGGGGCCAGATCGTCTATACGTTCTCCGGCGTGCGCCCGCTGCCGAAGCACGACGCCACCCAGCCCGGGTTCGTCAGCCGGGACTACCGGATCGAACGCCGTGCGGCGCCGGGCGGGGCGGTCCTCAGCCTCGTGGGCGGCAAGTGGACCACGTTCCGGGCCCTCGCCGAGCACCTGAGCAACGATGTCCTGGCCGAGCTCGGCATGGAACGGAAGGTCTCGACGGCGAAGCTCGCCATCGGCGGCGGCGCAGGGTTCCCGGACAGCGAGGACGGCGTCCAGCGCTGGATCAAGGCCCACATGTCCGCCGGCCGAGACGCCGCCCGCGTCACCGGGCTGTTGACCCGCTACGGTACTCGTGCCGAGGAGGTCATCCGCTTCCTGGACGGGGCCCCGGCCGGTCAACCGGACAGGCTGCTGCATTCCACCCGTGAGCTCAGCACCCGCGAACTGGAGTTCATGGCGGCGAACGAGCAGGTCGGGCACCTCGTGGATGTCCTGATCCGCCGGACCTCCTTGGCCTTCCGGGGGCTCGTGACCGGGGAACTCCTGAACGAAGTTGCCGACATCCTTTCGGGCCCGCTCGGCTGGGACGCGGCTCGCCGGGCCATGGAGATCAGCCACGCACAGGAGGTGCTTCTGCGGTTCCACGGCGTCCAGGTACACAGCCTGGTCGCCTGATTCGACTTGCGTGCCCTGGCAGGGAAGCCCGGGTGCAAGCACTGCGCGGTCCGCCCTGGCGGCCGGCGCAGTGGCTGGCCGGCAGCACTAACATGCTGCCGGCCCCACGGCCCTTCAAACTCGCGAAGGGCCGACAACAGAAAATAGAGGAGTCAAAGATGTCTCTTGGAATAGTTTTCCTGTCCGAAGTATTCGGMACCGCAATGCTGACCCTGCTGGGTTGCGGCGTTGTGGCCAACGTTGCGCTCAAAGGCACCAAGGGCAACAACGGCGGGTTCCTCATGGTCACCTGGGGGTGGGGCATTGCCGTCTTCTCCGGTGTCTATGTTGCCGTCCAGTCCGGGTCGCACCTGAACCCCGCGGTCACCTTGGGTCTGCTGCTCAACGGCAAGAAGTTGTACGCTCCCGGCGTTCCGGTCGACTTCGGCTCAACTCTGACCTACTTCGGCGGGGAACTGGTCGGCGCCTTCCTGGGTGCCGTCATCATGTGGGTGGCCTACCGGCAGCACTTTGACGTCGAAACCGAGCCCGCCAGCCAGCTGGCCGTCTTCTCCACCGGACCCGCGATCCGCTCCAACCCCTGGAACCTGGCCACCGAGATCATCGGCACCTTTGTCCTCGTGTTCGTCATCCTGACCTTCGGTGGGACACCTTCCGGACTCGGCCCGCTCGCGGTCGCCCTGCTCGTTGTGGGCATCGGTGTATCCCTCGGCGGTCCCACCGGCTACGCCATCAACCCGGCCCGTGACCTTGGCCCCCGCATCGCGCACGCCCTGCTCCCGATCAAGGGCAAGGGGTCCTCGGACTGGAGCTACTCCTGGATCCCGGTGGTCGGACCGCTGATCGGTGGCGGCCTTGCCGGCATCGTGGCCGCAGTCGTGCCGATCATCCCCCCGGTGCTGCCCCTTTAGTTGCCAGTTCATTAATTGCCAGACCAACTGCCATGCAAAACAGACACGCTAAACAGACACGCCAAACAGACAAGGACGTCTCACTATGAACCAGTACGTAGTCGCTATCGATCAGGGCACCACGAGCACCCGCGCCATCGTCTTCGACCACAGCGGCAGCATCGTCTCCTCCGGCCAGATGGAGCACGAGCAGATCTTCCCCCAGGCTGGCTGGGTAGAGCACAACCCCGCTGAAATCTGGAACAACACCCGCGAAGTGATCGGCTCGGCCCTGTCCAAGGCGAACCTGACCCGGCACGACATCGCCGCCGTCGGCATCACCAACCAGCGCGAAACCGCGGTCGTGTGGGACAAGACCACCGGCGAGGCGATCTACAACGCCATCGTCTGGCAGGACACCCGCACACAGTCGATCGTGGACGAGCTGGCGAAGGAGGGGGGCCCGGAGCGGTTCAAGCAGAAGGTGGGCCTGCCGCTGGCGACCTACTTCTCGGGCACCAAGATCAAGTGGATCCTGGACAACGTCGAGGGCGCCCGGGCCAAGGCGGAGGCCGGTGACCTGGTCTTCGGCAACACCGACTGCTGGGTGCTCTGGAACCTGACCGGCGGGACCGACGGCGGAGTGCACGTCACCGACGTCACCAACGCCTCGCGGACCATGTTCATGGACCTCGAGACGTTGTCCTGGGACCAGGAGATCCTGGACGCGTTCGGCGTCCCGGCCTCCATGATGCCGACCATCAAGTCCTCCTCCGAGGTTTACGGCACGGTGCACACCTCCCAGCTGCTGCGCGAGGTTCCTGTGGCCGGCATCCTGGGCGACCAGCAGGCGGCCACGTTCGGCCAGGCGGCATTCGAAGCCGGTGAAGCCAAGAACACGTACGGCACGGGCTGCTTCCTGATCTTCAACACGGCCGAGGAGATCATCCATTCCAAGAACGGGCTGCTGACCACCGTGGGTTACAAGCTCGGCGACGCGGCGCCGCATTACGCGCTGGAGGGCTCCATCGCCGTCACGGGTTCGTTGATCCAGTGGCTGCGTGACAACCTCGGCCTGATCAGCAGCGCCCCGGAGGTCGAGACCCTCGCGGCCTCGGTGGAGGACAACGGCGGCGTGTACATTGTGCCGGCGTTCTCCGGCCTCTTCGCGCCGTACTGGCGTTCCGATGCCCGCGGCGCAATTGTGGGCCTGACCCGCTATGTGAACAAGAACCACATCGCCCGCGCAGCCCTGGAGGCCACGGCCTTCCAGACCCGTGAGGTGCTGGACGCCGTCAACGCCGATTCCGGCGTGCCGCTGACGGAACTGAAGGTCGACGGCGGCATGGTCGCCAACGACGCCCTCATGCAGTTCCAGGCGGACATCCTCGGCGTGCCGGTGATCCGGCCGAAGGTGGTCGAGACCACCGCCCTGGGCGCAGCCTACGCGGCCGGCCTGGCAGTCGGATTCTGGAAGGATCTGGGCGAATGCTCGGCCAACTGGGCCGAAGACAAGCGGTGGGAGCCGCAAATGGACCAGGCCGAACGGGAACGCCAGATGCGTCTCTGGAAGAAAGCCGTCACCAAGTCCATGGACTGGGTGGACGACGACGTCAAGTAGCCGATCACCCTGACCAGCCGGTAGCCACGGCTCCGGCAGGCAGCAAAAGAAGAGCTCCGGCCAGGATCCCTGGCCGGAGCTCTTCTTTGTTTCCGCGTCAGCTGTGTGTCCGCGTCAGCCGCCCGGAGCCGCTCAGGACACGGGCCCGGTAGTCGTGGTTGTCACGACAGCGCGGGGCGTCTTGGCGTAGACGTCCTTGCTGACCGTGTAGCCGCGCTTGTCCTGCTTCAGTGCCTGCGCATTGACGCTTTGGAGCTCCGCATTGCTGAGCTTCTTGATCTTCACGAGGTCCATGAACTCCTGGTCCGCTCCGCTGACGGCGGTTACTTTGACGAGCCCGGTCCCGGCCGAGTAGAACTTCCGCTGGTGGCCGGCGCTAGGCGGGTCCAGTGGGTTGAACTCATCGATCACCAGCACATCGTTGTAGCAACCGGTCTTAACGCAGACCCGCTGGTTCTTGTACAACACCCGGCCGCAGTCAAGGAAGTCCACGCTGGGYGCGTAGGCCTGTACATAGGCCGGGGTGTTGCGGTGGGGGGTTCCCTGTATGGCGGTCCCGGCCTGCGCCTTATCGATTCCGCTGATAAAGGTGCTCGGTGCGCCGCTCAACTTTCCGTTGTCGTACTCTTCCGGGTATTCGCCGAAGAGCCAGACGCTGCCCGTCCTTTTCGACTGGGCGAAGAAGGCGAGTTCTGACTCGGCCAGGACGCCGTCTGAATAGTCCCGGTCCCACAGGACGAGGGTCTTGACGCCGTTGATCACCTTGGTCAGCCCGGTCACGGTGTGAACCACCGAGTGGGCGCTCACGCTGCCGTCCGCGGACTTCACCTCGCCTGTAGTGGTGAACTGCATGCCGGGTTTGAGCGGGTTCCATTTGTTGTCGATCACTGGGTTCGCCGGGAAGTCCGACCGGTTGAAGTGGATCGCCGAGCCGGGGCCGCACAGTTCCTGGGAACTGACGGCTGCCGGCACGGCGGCCGCTGCCGCCGTCGCCGACGTTAGCGATGCCGCCACCAACAAGAGCGCGGAGCCGTAGGCGGTTAATCTCTTAGTTCGTGGAGTCATCTGACTGGCCTCTCAATTGTTGTTGTGGTTTCTAGGCGGCTGGTACGGCTTCCGGCTCTCGGGGCCCGCGTTCACGCGCCGGACCCTTCTTGGCGAACCGGAGGTAGAGGGATGGAACGATGAACAGGTTGACCAGTGTCGAGGTCACCAGCCCACCGAGGATCACCACGGCCATGGGATGCTCGATCTCATGGCCGGGCCGGGTGCCCAGGACCACCAGCGGTACCAGCGCGAGTGCGGTGGCGAGGGTGGTCATCAGGATTGGTGACAGGCGTTCGGCCGCGCCGCGCAGCACCAGGCCCCGGCCAAACGGCACGCCCTCGAACTGCTCCAGATGCTGGCAGTGGTTGATGAGCAGGATGCCGTTGCGGGCGGCGATCCCCATCACGGTCAGGAACCCCACTAGCGAGCCGAGGGACAGGATTCCGCCGCTCATGTGAGCGGCGATCACCCCGCCCACCAGGGCAACCGGCAACGTCAGTATGGCAAGGGTGGCCAGCCGCCAGCTGCGGAAGGCCGCCTGGAGCAGGAGATACACCACGATCACGGCGCCGATCGCGAAGAGCAGAAGCCGTTGTGAGGCGGCCTGCCGCTCTGCGTACTCGCCCAGGATGTCCGCGCTGTAGCCCGTGGGGAACTCCACGGATTTGAGCTCGGACTCGAGTTTCTCGACGACTTTTGCGAGATCGCCTTCCTTGACGTTGGCGCTGACATCCAGACGGCGGGAGCCTTCCGAACGCTCAATGACGTTGGGAGTGGGCTTGACCGAGATCTTGGCGACATCGGCCACCCGGATCGTCTGTCCGCTGGGGGTGTCCAGGGGAAGGTTCTGGATGCTCGTGACGCTGGTCCGGATCTCGGGAGGACTCCAGACCTGGACGTCGTAGGCCTTGCCGTCGCGGTACACGTCGCCGACCTCTTCGCCGGAAACCAGGGTGGCGGCGGCCCGGCGGACGTCACCGGGCTTGAGCCCGTACCTGTTGGCGGCGTCCAGGTCCACCTCGACGTCCACCTGGGGGACGTTGACCTGCAGGGCAACTTTGGCCCCGATTGCCCCCTCGATCCCGGCAAGGACGGTCTTGACCTGGTCCGCCTGTTTCTTCAGCGTGTTCAGGTCATCGCCGTACACACGCACGACAATCGAGTAGCCGGTGCCGGTGAGCACTTCACGGACCCGTTCCTTGAGGTAGGTCTGGACGTCCCGGTGGATGCCGGGGTAGCCGTCCACGACCTGCTGGATGGATGCCAGGGTCTTGTCGTAGTCGACCGAGGGGTCGACGCTGATCCAGTTCTCACCGAAGTTCACGCCCACCACCTCATCGGCGGCAAACGCCTGGCCGATATGGGACCCGCAGTTGTTGACGCCCGGGATGGTCATCAGCTCCTTGCAGGCCAGCTGGCTGACGCGCACTTCCTCGGCATTCGAGGTGCCGGGTTGGGTGACCCAGTGCATGAGGAAGTCGCGTTCCTTGAATGAGGGCAGCAGCGACTGGCCCAGGAGCGGGGCCGCCACGATTCCGGCGACGCCGAGCGCCGCAACGGCGAGGTAGCCGGGGAGCGGCCTCCTCACGATGGGCCGCAGGGCCTTGCCGTACCAGCGTTTGAGAACCCGGACCACCGGCGGATCCCGGTCCTCCAGTTTGGCGTTGCGCAGGAAGATGTACGCCATGGCGGGTGTGACGGTGAGGGCCACCAGCATGGACGCCATCACGGCGAGGGTGTAGGAGATCGCCAGGGGCCGGAAGAACGCGCCCGTGAGTCCGTCCAGGAAGAAGATCGGCACCGTGGCGGCGACGATGATCAAAGTGGCGTAGACGATGGGGCCGCGGACCTCCAGGGAGGCATTGACCACCACCCGGGCGGTGCTCTCAGTCCCGCCGCTGGCCCGGTGGTGCCGCAGCCGCCGGACGATGTTCTCGACGTCGATGATGGCGTCATCCACAACGACCCCGACGGCGATCACCAGCCCGGCGAGCACCATGGTGTTGATCGTTCCCCCGGTCCAGTACAGCACCAGGGCCGCGGCAACCAGGGACAACGGGATGGCCATGACACTGACCAGCGCCGTCCTCCACTGGAACAGGAACACGCTGAGCACCAGGACCACCAGGAAACAGCCCAGCAGGAGGGCCAGGCTCAGGTTGCCGAGGGACTCCTCGATGAATGAGGCAGGCCGGAACAGCGTTGTGTCGACCTCGATCCCGGTCAGGCCGGGCTGCAGTTCCCTGAGCGCCTCCTCAACCCCGCGCGTGACTTCGAGCGTGTTGCCCCACGGCAGCTTCTCGACAATCAGCATGAGGCCGGGGCCGCCGTTGATGACCGCGTCACCGATCAACTGCTGGTGGTCTTCCACGACGGTTGCCACGTCAGCGAGCTTCAGGGGAGTCAGCCCCTCGCGCTCCTCCAGTGGCACCTGGGCAAGGTCCGCCGGAGAAGTGATGGGTTGCACGTGCCTGATGCCCAGGCTCTGGCTGGGCGTTTCCAGCGCCCCTCCGGTGCCGATCAGGGCGCCGGGGGAGTACTTGAGCAGGCCGGCATCCAAGGCATCGGACGTGGAATTCATGACGTTCTCCAGCGTCACCTTGTTTGCTGCCAGCTTGGCGGGATCAACCTGGACCTGCAGCATCTGGAGCCGTTCACCCCAGATGGCCACATTGGCGACGCCCGGCACCCGCAAGAGATGCGCCCTGATATTCCAGTAGGAAATCATGGACATCTCGATCAGGGAACGGGAGTCGGAGGACAGCCCGATCTTCATGACACGGCTGGTGGAGGACAACGGCTGGAGCATCAGCGGAGGCGCAGCCCAGGTAGGCAGTGTCGGAATGACCGTTGCCATCCGCTCCGACACCAGCTGCCTGGCGGTGAGCAGATCGGTTCCGGGTTTGAATTCCATCACGATGGCGGACAACTGCGACACCGACTTCGACCGCATCTGGTCAAGCCCGTCGATGCCGTTGAAGGCCTCCTCCATCGGAACCGTCACCAGTTCCTCAACTTCGGAGGCGGTGAGTCCCAGACATGCCGTCTGGACCTCGACACGGGGCGGTGCAAACTCCGGGAAAACATCCACCGAAGCACTGCTCAGTTGCGCGCCGCCCACGATCATGAGGGCGGCCGCCATCGCAATGATGATCGACCGGAACCTCAGACTTGCAGCGACAATCCGGCGCATGTCAATGTGCCGTATCGAATTCAGCGCCGAAGAGTTCCGCCGCGCCGACAGTCACGATCACGGTGCCCACCGCGGGGCCGGTCGATGCGGTAACCACCCCGGACTCCACCTTGGCCACCGTGACAGGCTCCCGCTGGTAGACCCGCGGGGCCGGGTTGGTGTAAACCCAGGTCTTTCCGCTGGCGTCATAGAGCAGGGCTGCGTAAGGCACGAGGACGTCCTTCCCCGTACCGGCCTTGACGGTCTCGGTTTGCAGGTCGAGGCGCTCGATCCCCTTTTCGGTCAGGGTCAGTTTTGCGATGCCCGTCGCGGCGTTCTTTTCCACCTTGGCGGGTTCGTTGGCCGCGACGGCGGCGGGGGGCGCCGCCGTCGTCTGGGCGCACGCCGGCACCGCGAACAGAATTGCTGCGCATACAGCGGCCGCCAGGGGCAGGCGCCGCAGGGGCTGTTGGCTGGTCATTTTGCTTCCACCTTTTCCTGCGTAACGGGCTGGACGGGATGCTCGGCCTCGTAGACTTCTGCCCACTCTTCAGGGGCGGACCGGGGCCCGAACCAGAGTGCGAGCAGGGGGAGCACGAAGATCCCGATGAGAGTTGTTGTGATGAGTCCGCAGATGATGATCAGGGCCATCGGGCCCAGGAGAGCCGCCCCCACGGCGCCGCCGAAGAGCCCCGGCGGGATCAGGATCGCCACCGTGGTCAGGGCGGCCCTCAGGATGGGCGACACCCGGTCCCGCGCTGCCTGCATGAGGACAGTGTCGCGGGGTTCGTGCGGGGCTGCCCGCCACAGGTCATCCGTCCGGGCCGAGAGCAGCGCCGCGTTGCGGGCAGCGACGGCCAGCACAGCGGCAAACGCCGTGAGCGCCAGCACGGTGACGGCGCCCCCTGCGAACCACGCCGCTATTGCAGCTCCGGCCAGCGCGGCCGGCAGGGAAAGGAAGACGGCAAGCGCCAACCGCCAGCTCCGCACGGCTGTCTGGAGAAGGAGCAGGATCGCTACGAGGGCGGCCGCGCCGATCCAGAGAACCAGGGCGTCCCCGGCCAGTTGTTCACTGTACTTCGTGGGGATTTCGGCGTGGTATTCCAGCGGGAACTGGATCTGCCCGATCGCCGCGGTGATATCGCGCTGGATATCGGCCAGCGGCCGTCCGCTGACATCGGCCACGACATCGATCCGGCGCGAGGTGTCATCGTGCATGATCACCACCTCATTGGGAACGAGCCGGACATCGGCGATCTGGCCCAGCTGGACCTGGCCACCGCTTGGAGTGTCGAGCAGGAGCTCACGGATGCTGGTCAGGTCATCCCTGACATCAACCGCGCCGCGGACCACGACTTCGAAGACCTTCTGCTGTTCGAAGAGGTTGCCAACGACAATGCCTTGCATCAGTGCCGCAGCGGCGCGGCGGGCGTCGCCAGGTTTGATGCCGAACTTTTGCGCCAGCTCGAGGTTGACCTCCACTTCGACCACTGGCGTCATGGCGCTGGCGTTGATCGTCGGGTTCTTCACGCCGTCGACCTTTTCGATGGCCTTGCGGACCTCTTCGGCCTTCTCGCGGAGGACCGGCATATCGGTCCCGAAGACGCGGACGGCGAAGCCCGGATCCATGGTGCTGCGCTGTTGGCCGATCTTTTGCTGGGAGTAGTTCACCACGTTGTGGGCGATGCCCGGGTAGCCCTGGACGACGTCACGGACTGCCTGCTCCGTTTCGCTGAAGTTGGCATCCGGTGTGATGGATACCCAGAGTTCGGCAGAGCTGTTCCCGACCACCTGGTCAGAGGAGATGGCGCGGCCGATGTGCCCGCCGACTCCCGAGACTCCTGGCAGGGTCCGCAGCTCGTCGGACGCCTTAGACGCCACGCGTCGGACCTCATCGTTGGACGTGCCGGCCATCGAGTCCCACTGCACCAGAAGCGTTCGGTCCGGGATCGTCGGAACGACCGCCCGGTTTCCGATCAGTTGTGATGCGGCTGCGAGTCCCAGCAAGCCGACGACGGCGACTGCGACGACGCCGAGCGCGGTGCGGGAACGTGCGCCCTCGAGGGCCCGGTCGTAGTACGACCGCGCCCGGAGAACTGCGGACGATTCGGCCCGCGGGGCGCTCTCGCCGGGAAGCAGGAGATACGCAAGGACCGGCGTCAGGGACAAACCCACCACCATGGACACGGCCAGCGCCAGCGCCATCGACCAGAACAGGGGCTGGAAGAACGCACCGCCGACCCCTGTGACGAACAGCGTCGGAACCAGCGCAAGGACCATGACGAGGGAACCGTGGAACAGCGGCGTGCGGACGCCGCGGACCAGTTGGACCATCCGGAACCTGATCGTGGCTTCAGTCTCGGTTGCGGTGGTCCGCAGTGTACGGCGCCGCTGGGCCTGGACATCCTCCACGATGTCTCCCACAATCACGGAGACGCCCAGAATGATGCCGGCGAGAACCGAGATGTTCAGTGTGGAGTCAAACAAATAGAGAACCACTCCCGCGGCCATGACGGTTGTGGTGATGGCCACGAGGGCGATCACGGCTACGCGCCAGGAACGGAAGAGGAGCCAGAAGAGCAGGACGGCGATCAGGAGGCTGACCAGCAGCGCCACGCCCAGTCCGTCCACCGTATCTTGCAGGAACGAGGCGGGCCGGAAAACGGACGTGTCCATCTGGATTCCGGAAAGCCCGGGCTGCAGGTCGTTCAGGGCGGCTTCGATGTCCTTGGTGACCTGCATCGTGCTGGTTCCGGGGAACTTCTCCACGACCAGCAGCAGGCCTGCGTCCTGGCCGACGACGGCGTCGCCGATCAGCGGTTGGTGATCCTCTTTCACCTGGGCAATGTCACCGAGGAGCATGGGGGATGGGGCGTCCTCGACGCTGACCTTGGACAGGTCCGCCGGCGTTCGGATCGGCAAGACGTGCTGGATGCCCAGACGTTGGCTCGGCGACTCGACGAATCCGCCCGTGCCGGGGGTTGACGCCTCAAGGAAGCTCAGCGGAGACACCCAGACGGCGTTGCCCGTGGTCTTGATGACCTGTTCGAGGGTGATGCCCTTGTCCCGGAGGTGCGTCGGGGTCACCTCGACCTGGAGCTGCTGTTCGCGCTGTCCCCAAATGGAAACGTTGGCGACCCCCGGAATGCCGATCAGCCGCGGCTTGATCTTCCACCGGGCCAGGACCGACATTTCGATCCCGGAAAGCTGCTGGGAGTTCATCCGGACCATGAGGACACGGCTGGTCGAAGACATCGGCTGCATGATCAAGGGCGGTGCCGAGACGTTCGGCAGTGCGTGGGCCTGGGTCATGCGTTCTGCGACGAGCTGGCGCGCGCGCAGAAGATCGGTACCGGGCTCGAATACCAATTCGATTGAAGACAGGCCCGGAACGGACTTTGACCGGATTTCATCGAGCCACGCCACCCCATTTAACAGGTCGGCTTCCATCGGTGCGGTGATGAGCTGCTCGACTTCGGCAGCGGAGAGGCCCAAGGCCTCGGTCTGGATCTCGACGTGCGCGGGGGCAAACTCCGGCATGCTGTCGATGGCGACGTTTGGAACGTTCACTACCCCGAAGGTAATGAGGCCGGCGGCCATGGCGAGAACCAGGATGCGGAACTGCATACTGAAACGGGTAATCCATCCGAACATGGCTAGACCTGTTTCCGGGCGCTGGCGGCACGACGGCGGCCAGCGGGGGTGTCCGGCGGTTGCACGGAAGAATTGCGCAAGTGATACATGACAGGCTCCTCAACCCGAGACCATTTGCGAATCCCCCCAAGAGATCCCAATTGCTGACCTTTATCGAATAGTGTCCCCATCGGAATCGTTTGGCAAGGTTGAAAATTATGGGTCACCGCCGCGTGTTTTCACGGGTTTCTCCCAGCTTTGGGTCGCATAATGCGCTTCTGGAGAGAACTTCTTGGAACTGGTCGCCGCCCTGCATTAATTCACCCAAGTGCCGGTGAATTAATTACTTGCTTTTCCGCGGATGGATACTTGAATTTCCGTTTTGACTACGCGCCCACGACATTCTGAGACTGGCAGTAAGTACTGCTAATCCATAGGTATGTCATTTGTAACAATTTTGGGCACAGTTGTCTGAGAAGGGTGCCGGGAGGCCGGTTCCGTGGTGGCTCCCGGGCGGCGCCGGGCCCGCGGTTCCGCACGAGCCAGCCCAAGGGGCTAAAGTGGTCCTATGCGCGCAGTGCTTCTTCTTAGCTAGCCGCCCGGCATCCCGACGAGACCTCGATCCCGAAGAGACTCGGATTGCCGAGCGGCGGCCCCTCCATGTCGAGGGGCTTTTGTGTGTCCGGGGTATATTCCGAACCGCAAAGCAGGTTGTTACAGCATGAGTGCGACGTACAGACAGCATGGAGTCAGGGCCGGGCAGCCGGCCGCGACAGTGCAGACTTGAAGGTGAACAGGCCTGGCGGCAGGCAGGCCTGAAGGTAGACAGGCTTGGGATAACAGGCCGCATAGAACAGAAGAGGCCAGCAGTGAGCGTTCAGCCGGAAACACAGACCGGATCGCCAGCAGCCGCGGCGGAGGGGCCCGAGGAAGGTGCCTACAGCTTCGCGGCGATGGAAGCCAAATGGCCGCAGGTCTGGGAAGACCTGAAGGTCTTCACGCCGCTCGACGACGGTTCCAAGGAACGCCGCTACGTGCTGGACATGTTCCCGTATCCGTCCGGTGACCTTCACATGGGCCACGCCGAGGCGTTCGCGATGGGCGACGTCGTGGCCCGCTACCTGCGCCAGCAGGGCTACGACGTGCTGCACCCGATCGGCTGGGACTCCTTCGGACTCCCGGCGGAGAACGCCGCGATCAAGCGCAACGCGCACCCCAGCGAGTGGACGTACGCCAACATTGACACCCAGGCGGCGTCGTTCAAGCGCTACGCCATCTCGGCGGACTGGTCCCGCCGGCTGCACACCTCCGACCCGGAGTACTACCGCTGGACCCAGTGGCTGTTCACGCGGTTCTACGAGCGCGGACTGGCCTACCGCAAGAATTCGCCGGTCAACTGGTGCCCCAAGGACCAGACCGTGCTGGCCAACGAGCAGGTAGTCAATGGCGCCTGCGAGCGGTGTGGCACCCCCGTCACCAAGAAGTCCTTGAACCAGTGGTACTTCAAGATCACCGACTACGCGGACCGACTGCTCGATGACATGGACGAACTGCGCGGGCACTGGCCCGAGCGCGTCCTCGCCATGCAAAAGAACTGGATCGGCCGCTCCGAGGGCGCCCACGTCAACTTCGTGATCGAGGCCGACGGCGGCAAGGCCGCCAAGGACGTCACCGTCTTCACGACCCGCCCCGACACCCTCTACGGCGCCACGTTCTTCGTCGTCGCCGCCGACGCGCCTCTCGCCGTCGAACTGGTCACCGACGAGCACGCCGCCGCCCTGGACGCCTACCGCGAACAGGTCAAGGCACTGTCGGAGATCGAGCGCCAGTCCACCGAGCGCGAGAAGACCGGCGTCTTCACCGGGCGCTACGCGACCAACCCGCTCAACGGCGAGAAGCTGCCCGTCTGGGCCGCCGACTACGTCCTGGCCGACTACGGCACCGGCGCCATCATGGCTGTGCCGGCCCATGACCAGCGCGACCTCGACTTCGCCCGGACCTTTGACCTGCCCGTCCGGGCTGTGCTGGACACCGGCGAGGAAGATCCCGCAACCACAGGCATCGCGACCTCCGGCGAGGGGACGCTGATCAACTCCGGCGGCCTCGACGGGCTGCCCAAGGCCGAGGCCATCCCGGCCGCCATCGAGATCCTGCGCGAGCTGGGCACAGGCGAGAAGTTCGTGAACTTCCGCCTGCGTGACTGGCTGCTCAGCCGACAGCGGTTCTGGGGCACCCCGATTCCCATCATCCACTGCCCGGCCTGCGGCGAAGTCCCGGTCCCGGACGATCAGCTGCCTGTGACCCTGCCGGCAGACCTGCGCGGCGAAGACCTGTCCCCGAAGGGCACGTCCCCGCTGGCCGCCGTCGAGGAGTGGGTCAACGTGGAGTGCCCCTCCTGCCACGGCCCGGCCAAGCGCGACACGGACACCATGGACACCTTCGTTGACTCGTCCTGGTACTTCCTGCGCTTCGTGTCCCCGCAGTACACCGAAGGCCCGTTTGATCCGGCCAAGATCAACGACTGGATGCCGGTGGGCCAGTACGTCGGCGGCGTCGAGCACGCCATCCTGCACCTGCTGTACGCGCGGTTCTTCACCAAGGTCATCCACGACCTCGGCATGATCGATGCTGACGAGCCGTTCCGGGCGCTGCTGAACCAGGGCCAAGTGCTCAACGGCGGCAAGGCTATGAGCAAGTCCCTGGGCAACGGCGTCGACCTTGGCGAGCAGCTGGACAAGTTCGGCGTGGACGCCGTGCGCCTGACCATGATCTTCGCCTCCCCGCCGGAGGACGACGTCGACTGGGCGGACGTATCGCCGTCGGGCTCCGCGAAGTTCCTGGCCCGTGCCTGGCGGCTCGGCCAGGACGTAACGAGCGCGCCCGGCGTCGACTTCTCCACCGGTGACCGTGCCCTGCGCACCATCACCCACCGCACGATCGCCGACGCGCAGACCCTGCTTGACCACAACAAGTTCAACGTGGTGGTGGCAAAGCTGATGGAACTGGTCAACGCGACCCGCAAAACCATTGACGCAGCCACGGGGGCCGGCGGCGCGGACCCTGCGGTCCGTGAAGCCGTGGAAGCCGTTGCGGTCATCCTGAGCCTGTTCGCGCCGTACACCGCCGAGGACCTGTGGAATGTCCTGGGACACCCGGCGTCGGTCGCAAACGCCGGCTGGCCCACGCACGACGACGCTTTGCTCGTGGAGGACACGGTCACCGCCGTCGTCCAGGTCCAGGGCAAGGTGCGGGACCGCCTGGATGTTTCCCCGGACATCTCCGAGGCAGACCTGCGCGAACTGGCGCTGGCCTCGGAAAACGTTCAGCGGGCCCTCGACGGCCGCGCCCTCCGCACGGTGATCGTGCGGGCGCCTAAACTGGTCAACATCGTCCCGGCCTAGCCGGGAGGGATGGCCTGACACTGGCCTGACACTGCACTGACAGGGGCCGCCGGCTGTAGCCGGCGGCCCGCGTCACTAAGGTGGCTGGCACGGATTGCCCTGGCCGGAGAAAGTCCATGCGTCCCCAGAGCAGCAGGAGGTCCCTCGTGCCAGACCGCGAGCCGTCAGGCTGGCCATGGCTGCGCGAGCGGCTGATACGCCTTCGGCAGGGCCGGGGCGGCGCCGTCCCCGAATCGGCTCCGGCCGCCGTCGTGCAGGTCGCCGTGGTTACTGACTCTGCCGCCGCGCTGCCCGCCGACTGGATCCGTGCTTTCGCCGCTGACGGCAGGCTCACGGTGGTTCCGATGCCCGTCATGGTCGGCGCCGAAATCTACGGCGAGGGCGAAGACGACATCACGGAGACGATTGCCGTTGCCCTGGCCAGCGGCAAGCCCGTCAAGACCTCCCGCCCTTCACCGGGTCAGTTTGAGCACGCGTACCGGGAGGCCGGCGAACGTGGCTTCCAGTCTGTGGTCTCGATCCATATTTCCGCCGAGCTTTCCGGGACTGCCGACGCCGCCCGCCTTGCAGCCCAACGGGTCGGCATTCCAGTAGAGGTCCTCGACTCCCGGACGGTTGGCATGGCCCAGGGGATGGGCGTGCAGGGCGCCGTCGTCGCGGCGGCCGACGGCAGGAACGCGGCCGACGTGTTGGCCTTTGCACAGGACCGGCTGGATCGCACCAAAGTCTACTTCTATGTTCCGAGCCTGGAGCAGTTGCGCCGGGGCGGCCGGGTGGGGGCTGCGGCCTCGCTCTTGGGGACGATGTTCTCCATCAAGCCCATCCTGGCGGTCGGCGACGGCCGGATCATCCCGCTGGAAAAAGTCCGGTCCGCGGCGAAGGCGATCGCGCGGCTCGAGGAAATCGTTGCCGCCGATGCCTCCACGCGTCCTGCCGGGCAGGCGAGGCTGGCAGTGCACCATTTCGGCAATGAGTCCGAAGCCCAAGAGCTCGCCCGGCGCCTGGCGGTAGCGTTGCCCGCCTGTCCTCCGGCCCAGATCAGTGCCCTTCCGGCCGTCCTGGCTGCCCACGCCGGGCTGGGTGTGCTGGCGGTGATTGTGGGGGAGGGCAGTACGCCCGGCAGCGCCATTTCCGCAAGCTCACGTTTGGACGGCTCGAGCCTGGATGAGACCCGTCCGGGCTGAGGGTTGGGGACTCTGGGCTCTGGGTTCTGGGTTTTCCGGGCTCTGGCCGCGAGGGGGCGTTGGGGGTACAGTCACTGCACCAAGCCCAACGTACCGGAGGCCGCCATGGCGATGCAGGTGCACCACGTAGTCCAGTTCGACCGCGACGTTTCCGAAGAGGTGACGAAGTGGCTCAAATACCTCAAGGGCCAGGTGACAAGTGTCCAGTTCCTCACCACCACCGTGCCTGATCCAAAGGCTGCGGACAAATGGCGGGTGCAGTACGAGGCCTACATTACCTACCAGAAGTAAGCGGCGGCTGGGCGCTTCGCCTCACGGCGTAGGTGCGATCGTAAGTCCTGGAACCAGCGGGGTCGTTGGCGCTGAGGCCGATGCAGACGTCGGTGCTGACGTTGGTGCAGGCGTCGGTCCCGGCTCTGGAGCGGTCGTTGGCGTGGGAGCCGGAACGGTCGTTGGTGCCGGCGCCGGGACGGTTGTTGGTGCGGGAGCCGGAACGGTCGTTGGTGCCGGCGCCGGGACCGTTGTTGGCGCGGGAGCCGGAATGGTCGTTGGCGCCGGAGTCTGGACGGTTGTTGGTGCGGGAGCCGGGATGGTCGTTGGTGCGGGAGCCGGGATGGTCGTTGGCGCAGGGGCGGGAGCCTGAATAGCCGTTGGTGCCGGAGCCGGGATGGTCGTTGGCGCCGGGGCCCGGATGGTTGTTGGTGCGGGAGCCGGAATGGTCGTTGGTTCTGGGGCCGGCAAGGGAACCGGAATGGTCGTTGGTTCCGGCGCGGCCGTCGGGGTAGGGGCTGGCCGATTCGGTCCGATGGTGTAGCTCGGTTGCTGGCCCGAACCGTTGACCCACAGCGAGGCGCTCACCTTCCGGGCTGCACCTGGCTCCACCCACCACAGCACCTGGACGTTGCAGTGGTAGACCACGGTGACATTGGCGACGGCGCCCTGCGGCGGAACCGAGTGAATAGAGGTGGCGGCCGTCTGGGTGGTCCAGATGAAGTTCTGGTCGGCCTTCATGCCTGCCGTGCCGTCAACGGTCACATGCGCTATGCCGTAGAGGCCGTGCTGGGGACAGAAACTGCTGTCGAGTGAGAAGTTGACCACCTGGGTTGAGGTGGCCTGAATTGTGTCTGCCACTGCGGGCGGGGCTGGCAGCATGGCGCCGCTAAGGGCCACGACCGCTGCCGGCCAAAACAACCTTTCCATCGCACACCAGCTTTCGACGCCTGGCTGACACATCCAGACGATCAGGGTTGCCCCCAGCCGGCAAAAGTCTTCTCGATTGAGGATGCAGACGTTACCACCGGGTCCGGGTGGGCACCACCGTAGGGAATACTTGCCCGATGCCATCGGAATACTGGTACTACGCAGGTGTTTCCACATACGCCTGATCCCTGATGCCAGTGTGGCCGCGGGTTGCCTAGTGTCGATTCCATGTCACGCCGGAGCCCCGAAGCTGAGTCTGCCACGGGAATTCGAGTTGCCCGGGAACGCCTGGCGGTGACGCTCGGGGGTGCAGCAGATTATGGAAAAATGGATAGTGAAGACGCCGGGGCGGCGGGGCCCGCCTCTGGGCTGTTGGAAGTGTCGGGGTCCGGCCTGCCCGTCCGGTCCGCCCCTTCTGCCGGTGCTGCCAGCGGCAGCGCGCGCGATGCCGGAACCCATCCGGGGGCGCTGCCGGGGAACCGGCTGTCAGAAAGGCGGCCGGTATCGGCACGGTTGCGGGCGCGGACTGGAGTGCGTGCGGCGGCGCTGGTGGGCATCCTTTCCGCGGTGCTGGGCGCCTGCTTCTGGTGGCAGGCCGGCACTGGCGGTGCCCAGGTGGTCGCGCTCAGCGAGGACGCCCCTGCCGCAGAAAAGGCGTCCGCCCCGACGGCGGAGGCTACCCTCGCGCCACCGGGAGACGCGGCGGCGGGAAAAGAGGCCAGCCCTGCACCCGGAAGCATCACGGTGCATGTCGCCGGCGCCGTCGCCCGGCCGGGCGTGGTGCAGTTGCCGTCGGGCAGCCGGCTGCACGAAGCGATTGCTGCGGCTGGCGGGGCCACGGAGATCGGGGATCCGGACCGGCTCAACCTCGCAGCCGTGCTGGAGGACGGGCAGAAAGTCCAGGTGCCGGTCCGCGGGGAACCCGACCAAGCCGAGGCGCCCACAGGCGGTCGCGGGCCTGTGGCGGGTTCCGCCACGGGAGGCACAAGGTCCGGCGGTGGCGGCGGAAAGGTGAACCTGAACACCGCCGGCGTCGAGGAGCTAGGGACACTCCCGCGCGTCGGTCCGGTTTTGGCGCAGCGCATCGTGGACTGGCGCCAGCAGCACGGGCGGTTCACGTCTGTTCAGGAGCTCGACGCTGTTGACGGGATCGGTCCGAAGCTGCTGGCGGCCCTGCTTCCGTTGGTGGGTATCTGAGATGGCCCCGCAAGCCAGTGGGATGAACCCGCAAGCCGCTGACATGGCCCCGCGCGGCGCCGACATGGCACAGCGAGGCATGGGACAAACCCGAGCGGACGGTCCTGAAGCGGGCCGGAGGAGCCGCTGGCAGCGGTATGTCGACGCAGCGGTCCTTTCCCCGGCGCCGGATTCCGGACGCACGGATTACGCCGGCCCGGGTCGCGGAGCCGACGAGCCTGCGCCGGAAAACCGCGGGGCGCGACGAGGAAGTGCTTCGCCGCCGGGCCACCGTACGCAGCGGCTACCGTTCTCTGTGAGCCTCAGCGGGCTTATTGAGGGACACAGCACCGCCCGCCTCCTGTCCGGGCCGGCGCGCGGCACGGCCCTGCGTCGGCGCCGGGCGGAACGCAGACGGCGGACGGACCTTCGGTTGGTGTTGCCGGCCCTGCTCGTCTGGGGGACCGCCGTTGCCGGAAACTGGCTGCCCTCGGCCGGGCTGGTCACTCTCTGCGCGACCCTGGCGGCGGCCGCGGGGATCCTGCTGGTCCGGCCCGGGCGGGCCGGCGGTGGGTTTGACTGGGCCGGATTTGGCTGGATTAGGTTCGGCTGGATTGGGTTCGGGACTGACGGGGCCGGACGGGGCCGCCGTCCCCGACCGGCTGCCCCACGCAGCCTTCGTGCCACCCTGGCCGTGGCGCTGCTGCTCTCCGTCGCGGCGGGTTCGCACGCAGCGGTAGACGCGGCACGGCGACATGACGGCGCAATTGCGGAGGCAGTGGCCGCCCGCGCGGCCGTGGTCGCCGAGCTTGAGATTGCCGGGGCCCCGCGGCGGCTCAGGATTCCCGGCGCCGGCGGCGCGGCGGACCGCTGGGCCGTCCCCGTAACGTTGAAGGTGATGACCTACGGCGGCCACAGGGTCGCCGGCGACGCCCGGCTCGTCGTCATGGGTGGAACGGCGTGGGAGCAAGCCACGCCGGGACAGCGCCTACGCGCCACAGGCAAGCTGCGGGAGGCCGAGCCAGGCGAGCCGGATGCGGGGATCCTTTCAGCTTCGTCCGCTCCGGCGGTGTTGCGGGAACCCCCGCCGTGGCAGCAGGGGCCCGGCGAACTGCGCCATGCCTTCACCGCCGCATCGACACGGTTCGGTGGCGACGCCAGCGGGCTGCTGCCCGGGATGGTCACCGGCGATACCAGCGCCCTGGACGCGGAACTGGAATCCGCAATGAAGACGGTCGGGATGACGCACCTGACCGCCGTCAGCGGCGCGAACTGCAGCCTGATCCTTGGAGCCCTGCTGCTCACTGCGCGCACGCTGCGTCTTTCTCGGCCGGCAGCCGCCGCGGCCAGTCTCGTGGGGCTTGCTCTTTTCGTCCTCATGGTGGGACCGGATCCAAGCGTTCTGCGGGCCTCGATCATGGGCATCATCGGCCTTGTCTCTGTGGCCCTTGGCCGGGCGGGACGGGGACTCAGCCTGCTGTGCGTTGCCGTCATCGGGCTTCTGTTGGCGCAGCCGGTCCTCGCCACAAGCTTCGGATTCCTGCTCTCGGTCCTGGCCACGCTGGGAATCGTGGTCACGGGACGCCAGGTCCTGGACTGGGTGCCGCCCTGGGTGCCGCGCTGGGTGGCGGCAGGCGTTGCCGTACCCCTGGCCGCCCAGCTCTTCTGCGGGCCGGCGATCGTCTTGTTGCAACCGCAGTTCGGCGCGTACTCCTTGCCGGCTAACGTGGCCGCTGCGGCCCTCGTGCCGCCAGTGACGCTTCTTGGCACGGCGGCGGTGGTGCTCCTGCCTGCAGTCCCGGCCGCAGCGGGGCTGTTGATGGCCCCAGCTGCCCTCTTCGCCGGCGCGGTGGCGGGGATAGCCCGCTTCTTCGCCGCACTCCCGGGCGCCGCGCTGCCCTGGCCCGAAGGGGCCTTCGGCGCCGCCACCATGGGCATCCTTTCGGCGACAGCGCTGGCAGCGACGTGGCTGGCCCTGCACCCGGGTGCGGCTGTTCGGGCCGTCCTGGCGGCACACACAGGGGTTGTTGCCGTCCTTGAACGCCGGTCGCATGCGGCCAGGCCGCCAGCCGTCCGGCACGCCTCAAGACGCGGCTTGGAGCACCGGTCCGGGCGTGGGACGCTTAGAGTCYGCAAACCAACTTCCGGGAGGAATCACSAGTGGCTGCTGCCCAGACCCAACGGCCCAGGACCTCGGCGTCAAACACCGCCACCTGGCGGGACGTGACGCCGGCAGCCGTTGTCCTGGTGGGCGGTCCGGAGGACTACCTGGGCGCCCGTGCGATGGACCGTATCCGCGCGCAGGTCCGCGCGGTGTCGCCCGACGTCGAAGTGACCCAGCTTAATGCCGGCAGCTACGCGGCGGGGTCGCTGGCCATGAACGTCAGCCCGTCACTGTTCGGCGAACGGAAACTTATCGAGGTCGAGGGCGTCGAGGCGATGAACGATGCCTTCCTCGCCGACGCCCTGAAGTATGTGGCGGAACCGGAACCGGACGCCGTGCTGGTGCTCCGCCATGGCGGGGGAGTCCGCGGTAAAAAGCTGCTGGACGCCATCAAGGCCGCCGGCTGGCCCGTCGTCGACTGCCAGCCGCTGAAAAAGGACGCCGAGAAGATCGCTTTCGTCACTTCAGAGTTCAAGGCGGCATCCCGGCGTATCGACCCCGACGCCGTGCACGCCCTCGTCAACGCGGTCGGCGCCCAGCTTGCGGAACTCGCCGCCGCCTGCAGCCAGTTGATCGCTGACGCAACAACCGGCGTGGACGTCGCAATGGTGGACAAGTACTACGGCGGCCGGGTCGAGGCAACGGCCTTCAAGGTCGCCGACGCCGCGATGGCCGGCAACGGCCCGCTGGCCCTCTCCACACTTCGCCACGCCCTTGCCACCGGGGCTGACCCGGTGCCGATCGTGGCGGCCCTGGCGTCCAAGCTGCGTTCCCTGGCCAAGGTGGCCGGCGCGCAGGGCTCGTCCTCGCAGATAGCCAAGCAGCTGGGAATGCAGCCCTGGCTCGTCGAACAGGCCCAGCGGGAGGTCCGGCGCTGGACGCCCGAGGGGCTGGTGCGCTCCATCCAGGTCACCGCCGAGGCGGACGCCCAGGTCAAGGGCCTGTCCCGGGATCCTGTCTACGCCGTGGAACATGCCGTGACCGTGATTGCCACGTCGGTCCGGAGCTCCTGACTCACGGGTGCCGACCACCGGCAGTGCTTGCGGGCATACCGGGGAGGGCCCATGCGGCGCCTGCGGTTAGAGAACGGCTGTGGCCCGCTGCGGCGTGTTCGGATGAGGATGCGACCTGCGGCTTAATTGGATGTGGCCGGCACCCAGGGGGTGCCGGCCACAATCATCAGTTCAAGTGAACTGGAAACCTTAGAGTGCGTTGACCTTCTTGGAGATCGCGGACTTGCGGTTTGCAGCGTTGTTCTTGTGCAGAACACCCTTGCTGACAGCCTTGTCCAGCTTGCGGCCGGCGGCAACCAGTGCGGCAGCGGCAGCATCCTTGTCGGTGGACTCAACGGCGGTGTTGACGGCGCGGATGGCCGTCTTCAGCTCGGACTTGACTGCGTTGTTGCGCAGGCGAGCCTTTTCGTTGGTCAGGATGCGCTTCTTCTGGGACTTGATATTAGCCACGTGTGAACTCTCTTTTTCAATGCGGAAAATGGTCTAGAGGGCTTTCAGATTGGCCATTGACTGAGCGGCGTGGGGATACCTATGGCGACCAACCATCTGTGGCCGTCGACCTGCACGGACACACAGCTGTAAATAATAGCAGAGATGATGCTCCAGGGACGATTACGGGGGCGACCCGCGGCCGGCCCAGCGGATCAGGTCCAGCCGTGGCGCTCCCGCAGGGCCGACGCGACAACCTTGAAGCGCCGCGCGTCCAAAATCGCCCCTTCACGCCGGATGTCCTTGGCATTGATCTGCAGCACGCGGTCCAGCTTCGCTTCGCTGGGGCGCCCCTGGCGGTCCCAGGTACCGGTACCGATGTCCACGTAGTCATCCATCCGGCGGGAGTCGCCGTCGTGGTCCTTGCTGGTCAGCATCAGGCCCAGCAGATACCGGCCGCTGGTGCCCACGAGCAGAACCGGACGGTCCTTGCCCCGGGAATAGTCCTCTTCATAGGGCACCCAGGTCCACACGATTTCGCCGGGCTCGGGGAGGCCGTTCGGCGCGGGAGCGTAGCGGACGGCCGCCCGGCCCTGGAAGTCGCCGGGATACGTCCCGGTCAGTCCGGCTGCCGGGCCGCCGCCTGTGGCGTGCGTCGCTGAGCCGGGCCGGGCCGTGCCCGGGCGTGGCTTCGCCGCTGGTTTCCTGGCCGGTTTTGCAGCCGGCCCGCGGGTCCGCGCCGGTGCGGAGCCGCCGAGTTTGTCCAGGAAGCGCAGAGTGTCGCGGAGCGCGTTGCCGATCGAGCGCAAGTTCCAAGCCATGGAAAAACCATACCGGCAACGCCTGCGCGGAGAACGGGGAAGGGGCGCCTCCGCGGCCGGAAGCAGGAATGCACTGCCACGGGTCCGGACGTGGGAGACTATAGGAACGAGAAATGCCCCACGTCGCGGGATGGCACCACCAGCATTCGCGCCGATCCGTGGACCAGCCGACAGTAATGCCAACAGTAAGGACCCTGCGTGTCTCCCATGGCCCGCACCGCCCCGGTGCCCGCCGCAACAGATCCGGCCATCATCCGGAACTTCTGTATTATTGCGCACATTGACCACGGTAAATCCACACTGGCGGACCGGATGCTTCAGTTCACCGGCGTCGTCCAGTCCCGTGACATGAAGGCCCAGTACCTGGACCGCATGGACATTGAGCGCGAACGCGGCATCACCATCAAGTCCCAGGCCGTCCGCATGCCCTGGGAACTCGAGGGCACCAGCTACGCGCTGAACATGATCGACACCCCCGGCCACGTGGACTTCACCTACGAGGTCTCCCGCTCGCTCGCAGCTTGCGAAGGTGCGATCCTGCTGGTGGACGCAGCCCAGGGCATCGAGGCCCAGACCCTCGCCAACCTCTACCTGGCGATGGAAAACAACCTCACGATCATCCCGGTCCTGAACAAGATCGACCTCCCGGCAGCCCAGCCCGAAAAGTACGCGGCGGAACTCGCCAGCCTGATCGGCGGCGACCCCGAAGACGTCCTCCGCGTCTCCGGCAAGACCGGCATGGGCGTCGAGGTCCTGCTGGACAAGATCGTCCGCGACCTGCCTGCCCCCGTGGGAGACCCCAACGCCCCGGCCCGCGCCATGATCTTCGACTCGGTCTACGACACCTACCGCGGTGTGGTCACGTACGTCCGCGTAGTGGACGGCATGTTGCACCCGCGCGAACGCATCCAGATGATGTCCACCCGCGCCACCCACGAACTCCTCGAGATCGGCGTGAGCTCCCCGGAGCCCACGCCCTCCAAGGGCCTCGGCGTCGGCGAGGTCGGCTACCTCATCACCGGAGTGAAGGACGTCCGCCTGTCCAAGGTGGGCGACACCGTCACCAACCTTGCCAAGCCGGCCACCGAATCGCTCCCGGGCTATGCGGATGCCAAGCCGATGGTCTTCTCCGGCCTGTACCCGCTGGATGGCACGGATTACCCGGTGCTCCGCGATGCGCTGGAGAAACTGATGCTCAACGACGCCGCGCTGGTCTACGAGCCCGAAACGTCCGCGGCTCTGGGCTTCGGCTTCCGGGTGGGATTCCTGGGCCTGCTGCACCTGGAAATCACCCGCGAGCGGCTTGAACGCGAATACAACCTGGACCTGATTTCCACCGCCCCCAACGTCGAATACGAAGTGACGCTGGAGGACAAGAAGATCGTTCACGTCACGAACCCCAGCGAATACCCCACCGGCAAGATCGCCGAGGTCCGCGAGCCGATGGTGTCCGCCACGATCCTTGCGCCGAACGAGTTTGTCGGCGCCATTATGGAGCTGTGCCAGAGCCGCCGTGGCGTCATGGGCGGCATGGACTACCTCTCCGAGGACCGGGTGGAAATCCGGTACCGCCTGCCGCTGGCCGAAATCGTCTTCGATTTCTTCGACATCCTCAAGTCCAAGACACGCGGCTACGGATCGCTGGACTGGAAGGCCGACGGCGAGCAGGTGGCCGACCTGGTCAAGGTCGACATCATGCTCCAGGGCGAACAGGTCGATGCCTTCTCCGCCATCACCCACCGTGACAAGGCCTACGCCTACGGTGTGATGATGACCGGCAAGCTGCGCGAACTCATCCCGCGCCAGCAGTTCGAGGTGCCCATCCAGGCTGCCATCGGCTCCAGGATCATCGCCCGCGAAAGCATCCGTGCCATCCGCAAGGACGTCCTCGCCAAGTGCTACGGCGGTGACATCACCCGGAAGCGCAAGCTGCTGGAAAAGCAGAAGGAAGGCAAGAAGCGCATGAAGATGGTGGGCCGGGTCGAGGTCCCGCAGGAAGCCTTCATCGCAGCCCTCACCACGGACGAGTCCAAGGACAAGGCCAAGAAGTAACGGTGCTCGTCATGACAGTTGCTGCAGTGCCGGCAGGCCGGGCCCATGCCTAGCGTTCTTCCCCTCGGCGACCCTGCGCCGCCGGACGGGCTCCTGCCCGCCCAGGCGCGCCAGGGCRCCGACCAGCGCGCCTTCGGGCTGTACGTGCACATCCCCTTCTGCGCGGTCCGCTGCGGGTACTGCGACTTCAACACCTACACCGCCACCGAGCTGGGCGGCGGGGCGTCCCAGGACGCCTACGCCGCCACCGCGATCGCCGAGGTGGAATTCGCTGCCCGCGTCCTGAAGGAATCCGCACTGCCGGACCGCCCCCTCAGCACGGTGTTCTTTGGCGGCGGCACGCCCACGCTGCTCCCGGCCGGGGACCTGGCCCGCATCCTTTCCGCTGCCATCGACGCCTGGGGCCTGCAGCCCGGCGCCGAAGTGACCACCGAAGCGAATCCCGATTCCGTCACCCCCGAATCCCTGCAGCTGCTGGCCGACGCCGGGTTCACCCGGGTGTCCTTCGGCATGCAGTCGGCCGTGCCGCACGTGCTGAAGGTCCTGGACCGCACCCACACGCCCAGCCGCGTGCCCGAGGTGGTGCAGTGGGCACGGGATGCGGGCCTCGCGGTCAGCCTCGACCTCATCTACGGCACTCCCGGGGAGTCGCTGGAGGACTGGCGCTACTCGCTCGAGACCGCCCTCTCTTACGCGCCGGACCACATCAGCGCCTACGCGCTGATCGTTGAGGACGGTACCAAGCTCGCGGCCCAGATCCGCCGCGGCGAAGTGCCGCAAATCGACGACGACGATCACGCCGCGAAATACGAACTCGCCGACGAACTGATTTCCGCGGCCGGACTCGCCTGGTACGAGGTCAGCAACTGGGCCCGCACCCCCGAGCAGGCCTGCCGGCACAACCTGGCCTACTGGCGCGGCGACGACTGGTGGGGCATCGGACCAGGGGCGCACTCGCACGTCGGGGGAGTGCGGTGGTGGAACGTCAAGCACCCCACCGCCTACGCCAACCGCCTCGGCACAGGGGCCTCACCCGCCGCCGGACGCGAAACGCTGGACACCGAAACCCGCAACGTGGAACGCGTCATGCTGGAGGCCCGGCTGAACTCCGGACTCGACATCCCCAGCCTCGGCGGCCTGGGGGACACCGGACGTCACGCCGTCGCGGGGCTGATCGCCGACGGCCTCGTGGACCCCGCAGCCGCTTTCAAGGGCCGGCTCGTTCTCACCCTCAAGGGCCGCCTGCTGGCTGACGCCGTGGTCCGCAGGATCCTGCCGGACTGAATAGCCCGCTGAACTGAAACTGCCGGGCCGAATTGCCCGGACACAAAGGAGCCGGCCGCTACGCCCTGAGGGGCAGCGGCCGGCTCTTTTGTGTGAGGTTTTTGTTCGGAAAGGCCGGGCTACTTAATCCAGCGCAGGTTGAACTCGTAGCGGTGCGGCTGGCCGCGGTTGACGTGGATGCCGGCGGCCACCGAGAAGCAGGTCACGGCGATCCAGATCACTGTGGCGAGCACGGCAAAGAGATTGCCCACCACGGGAATGAAGACCAGCAGATTGGCGAGCACCGCGGCGATCGTCGGCGGCAGCGTGAAGTTCAGCGCTTCCTTGGATTCCTGCGCCGTGAACGGGCCGCGGTCTTTGAAGATGAGGTAGATCAGCAGCGACGGCACGCAGCCCAGGATGCCGCCGAAATGCGCGAGCGTGGCCCACTGGCGGTCCTCGCTGGCCGTCAACGGCAGCGCATTTGCCGGAACGCCATGGTACGGGGGCTGGCCATGGCCGGCCTGGTTGCCCGTGTGTTCGCGTGCGTTATCTGCCACGGTGAAGCCCTTCGGATTGCGGTGATGCGTTGCTGCCTGGGTTGTGCCTGGAATAGCCGGAGCCGCGCTGGGAGCGCGGCCGCCGATTCAAGAATACTTGCTCTGGCGCGGAAATGGAGATCAGGGAGCGTCAGAGCTTGCGCCGGCTAGGGCACAGTGAGGAAGTCGATGACCTCTTCGACGCGGCCCAGCAGGGACGGCTCCAGGTCCGCGTAGCTGCGGACCGCCCCCAGGAGTTTCTGCCAGCCGAGGCCGATGTCCTCCTTCGTCGAGTGCGGCCACCCGAAAGCCGTCAGGATACCTGTCTTCCAGTCGACGCCGCGGGGGATCACGGGCCACTGTTCAATCCCCAGCACCGCCGGCCGGATGGCCTGCCACACATCGACGTAGGGGTGGCCCACGATCAGCACGTTGCCTGCGGCGCCCGGTGAGGCCATGACGGCGTCGGCGATCCGCGACTCCTTGGAGTCGGCCACCAGGTGGTCAACGAGCACGCCCAGGCGGCGCCCCGGGCCGGGACCGAAGTCCGCCACGGCGGCCGCGAGATCATCAATGCCGTGCAGGGGTTCAACCACGATGCCCTCCACCCGGAGGTCATCACCCCAGACCTTCTCCACCAGCTCGGCGTCGTGCTTGCCTTCCACCCAGATGCGGCTGGCCTTGGCCACCTGGGCGCGTTGCCCGGCCACCCGGACCGAGCCCGACGCCGTGCGGCCGGCACCGGCGGCCGGCGCCGCTTTCCTGGGAGCCGGAGGCATCAGCCGGATCGGCTGCCCCTCCAACAGGAAGCCAAAGCCTAAACGGAAGGAGCGGGACTTGCCTCGACGGTCCTCCAGCGCCACSACGTGCATGCCGCCGGACTTCTCCACCCGGGTCACGGCACCCACCCAGCCGGACTGGACCTCCTCGAGGACCATCCCGCGTTCCACCGGGACCTCCGGCAACGCGGTCTTGGCGGGGGCGGACAGGTCCTGGGGTCCCCAGTTCTGGTACGACATCTCTACACGCTTACTTTGCACTCGGAATGTACGGCGGTCAGTGGAACTCTCCGTGGCCTGCACCGGACCACAGGGGCGCGGCGCAGGCGGAAGCGGCTACGGTCCCGGCGCCCGATGTGACGGGAAACGCGATCCCGCAGGCCACGCCTGGAGCGAATCCAATGCTAACAACGCGGCGAGTCATATTAGACTGGTTAGCACTTAGGCATGTCGAGTGCTAACACTTGTTCCGTTGCGGACCACGCGCACCAGTTCTGGACGCGGACCGTACAACGCGGGCGGCACCGACTGCGGGACAGTCGATTGGAGGTGGAGCGTGAGCGAACCGCGCAAACTCGAAGTGCTGCGCGCCATCGTGGAGGACTACGTCCATTCGCGTGAGCCCGTTGGTTCCAAAGCGCTCGTTGAACGCCACCATCTCGGCGTGTCCAGCGCCACGATCCGCAATGACATGGCGGCGCTGGAAGACGAAGGCCTGATCACTGCACCGCACACGAGCGCGGGCCGGATCCCCACCGACAAGGGCTACCGGCTCTTCGTCGACCAGATCTCAGCGGTGAAGCCGCTGTCCCCGGCCGAGCGCCGGGCCATCCAGGCGTTGCTGGAAGGATCCGAGGACCTCGACGACATCCTTGACCGGACCGTGCGGCTCCTGTCCCACCTGACCAACCAGGTCGCCGTCGTGCAGTATCCGCTGCTCAGCCGCGCCAGGGTGCGGCACATTGAGTTCGTGCTGCTGGCACCCCGCAAGGTGCTGATCGTCCTCATCGCGGACACCGGCAAGGTGGAGCAGCGCGTCATCGACGTCGGGCAGGACATTCCCGACGACGCCCTCGCCGACCTGCGTACAAGTTTCTTGACGAGCCTCTCCGGAACGCCGCTGAGCCTGYTGCCCCAGCTTCTGCCCACAGTGGTTGCCAGCGGCCCGCCGGCGCGCCGGGGAGCAGCCCAGGCCCTTGCCCGCGGCCTCGAGGCGCTGGCCACGAGCAGCCGCGAGGAGCGGATGGTCATGGCCGGCACGGCCAACCTCGCACGCTCCAACGTGGACTTCCCGCTGAGCATCGGCCCGGTCCTGGAGGCGCTCGAGGAGCAGGTGGTCATGCTCCGCCTGCTCAGCGAAATGGCCGAAGACCCACGCGGCGTGACCGTCAGCATCGGCCGGGAAAACCCCTACGACGGTCTGGCCGAGGCCTCCGTCGTGGCCACGGCCTACGGCCCGGACGCCACGGCCAAGGTCGGTGTCCTTGGACCCACCCGGATGGACTATCCCACCACCATGGCCGCCGTGCGCGCGGTGGCCCGCTACCTTTCGAGGATCCTGGGGCCCTGACCGGCCCGGACCCAGCACGACTTCTTGCCCCACCGGCAGTACGAAAAGGAAGAGATACACACTTTGAGCAGCCACTATGACGTTCTTGGAGTCTCCCGCGACGCAACGGGGGAGGAGATCAAGAAGGCCTACCGGAAACTGGCCCGGACCCTGCACCCCGACGTGAACCCGGGAGAAGACGCCTCAGACCGGTTCAAGGCCGTCACCCATGCCTATGAAGTCCTCTCCGATCCGCAGAAGCGCCGGGTCTATGACACCACCGGCAATGAGAACGGCACCGACAACGGCTTCGGGGGCGGCAGYTACTCGGGCCAGGGCTTCGCCTTCCAGGACATCTTCGAGACCTTCTTCGGCGCCGGTGGCGGCCAGGGCGGCCCGGCATCCCGGGTCCGCCGCGGCCAGGACGCGCTGATCAGCGTCCGGATCGACCTCCGCGACGCGGTGTTCGGCGTCAACAAGAAGCTCGAAGTCGACACGGCCGTGGTCTGCCCCACCTGCGACGGATCCTGCTGCCGCGAGGGTACCCACCCCGTGCGCTGCGACATCTGTGGCGGCAGCGGCCAGGTCCAGCGCGCCGTGCGCTCCATCCTCGGCCAGGTCATGACGTCGGCACCCTGCGGGTCCTGCGAGGGCTTCGGCACCGTCATCAAGGACCCCTGCAACGAATGCAGCGGCCAGGGCCGGATCCGCAGCCGCCGCTCGCTGACCGTGAAGGTCCCGGCTGGCGTCGGCACCGGCACGCGCATCCAGCTCTCCGGCCAGGGTGAGGCCGGGCCGGCCGGCGGCCCGTCCGGGGACCTGTACGTGGAGATCCGGGTCAACAACGACGCCACCTACGTCCGCGACGGCGACGATCTGCACGCGAGCCTCAACATCCCCATGACGGCCGCCGCCCTCGGCACGGAAATTTCCCTCGACACCTTCGATGGGCAGCAGGAGATCGACGTCAAGGCCGGTACACAGTCGGGCGAGATCATCACCCTGCGCGGCCTTGGTGTCACCCACCTGCGCGGCCATGGGCGCGGCGACCTGAAAGTCCACCTGCAGGTGGAAACGCCGGGCAAGCTGGACGCGGCCCAGGAGGACCTGCTCCGCCAGCTGGCAAAGCTGCGCGGCGAACACTTCACTGCGGGAAAGCTCGCGGCCAGCGGCGGCGTCTTCGCCAAACTCCGGGACCGGCTCGGTAACCTGTAGCGGTGAGTAACCCGGTCTTCTTCACCGCCCCAGGCACCCTGGACCAGCAGGTCCCCGGCTCCGCCTTCGTCCTTGACGGCCCTGAGGCCCGCCATGCTGTCACGGTCAAGCGGATCGCCGTCGGCGAGACCGTCGACATCGCCGACGGCGCCGGCAAGCGCCTGACCGGCACGGTGACCGCCGTCGCGCCGGCCGAGCTGACCGTCGAGTGCGTGGATGTCGCCGACGAGCCGCGGCCCGGGATCCAACTGGTGCTGGTCCAGGCCCTCGCCAAGGGCGACCGCGACGAGCTGGCAGCCGAAACGGCCACCGAGCTGGGCATCGACGCCGTCGTTCCCTGGCAGGCTGAGCGGTCCATTGTGCGGTGGAAGGCCGAACGGGCCGCGAAGGCGCACGCCAAGTGGCAGTCGGTGGTGACGGCGGCGGCCAAGCAGGCGCGCCGGGCCTGGATTCCCGAGGTCAGGGCGGCAGTCGACAGCACCGGGCTGCAAACTGCCGTTGCGGCCGCGGACCTGGCCGTCATTCTGCACGAAGACGCCGTCCGCCCCTTGCGGAACGTCCTCGAATCCTGGCTGGAAACCGCGCCGGCCGGCGACGCCGGATCCCGCGAAGTGCTGTTGATCGTGGGCCCGGAAGGCGGCATCAGTCCGCGGGAAGTGACCCGGTTGTGCGACGCCGGGGCCGTAACGGCCCTCCTAGGGAACCACGTGCTGCGCTCGTCCACCGCCGGGCCCGCCGCGACCGTGCTGGCCAACGACATCCTCGGCCGCTGGTAATCGGCCTGCCTGGATAGCCCAGCTGACCTGCCGCAGGCCGTGTCGCAGTGGCTGGTTGAGAGTGGCTGGTTGACCGCGAAGCCTATTTGAAGCCTATTTGACTTCGAAACCGCGAGTGTCCTGGAATACTTCCTTGGCGCTGTCCGACGAATCCACCTGGGACACGTGGACCTCGTAGCGGCCCGGGCCAAGGTTCACGGACAGGGTGAACAACCCGGACTGGATGGAATCCGCTGACGCCGTCGCGCTGCCGTTGAGGTAGGCGGTCTTGGCGTTATCGCCGTCGACCTTGAGGATCTGCCAGCGGAGTTTCCCGCCCTGCACGGTGCTCCGGCCGGTGATCTTGACAGAACCGTCGGCCACGGACGTGCCTTCCTGCGGATCAATGATCCACACGGGAGCCACCATCCCGGCGCTGCGGGACGTCGGCGCGCCCAGCCGGACGTGGTTGAAGGCGACGTAGTCCGTATGACCATCAACCAGCACAACCACCTGGACCTGCTGGCCGGAATCGATCAGGCCCGCGCTGGCCGCGGCAGCCGTCGCGGTGTAGACGAGCTGCTGGATGGCGCGCTCGGCCATGGCGGCATCCACGTTGCTGTTGAAGGCATCCGCGGAGACATCCACCGTGATGACGTTCTTGCCGGAGATCGACGTCGCCAGCTTTTTCGGGTTCTGCCACGGTGTAAAGAAGTCCGGGTCCAGGGGCTTCTGGGACATCATCACGCGCAGGGCTCGGGTGACAGGGTTGTCCTGGTCCGGGACATCACGGAACTCACGGTAAAGGAATGCGTTGTCATTGCTGCGGCCGATCCAATACACCGGAGCCTTGTTCGACGTCTGGGCCGTTTCGAGCGGCGCGCTCGTGGCGGGGACGCCTGAGGCCGGAACAGGAATGAGCTCCGAGGGGCTGCTGGAGTTCGTGATGCCGCTCTGCGGTGTGGCCACGCAGCCGGACAGGAGCAGGGCAGCGGGCAGCGCAAGCGCCAGTGCGGCGCGGCGGGCGCGCCCCATCGATAGCTGCTGAACTCCACGCTTCCTGATGCTTCTGTCCCTTTCCTCTAGCGCCCCGCTTGACGTGCCGGTCAGCGGCACGGCGCTCTTGGGGATAACCGAGTTCCAGCATGGCACACGGGCGCGGCCCGTCTGCCGGGTTTGGGCCACGGCGCCGGAACTGCAATGGGAACGATATGAGGCCGATACAAACTTGATACCTAATTGCTCCGGACCCGCCCGGCGCCCGCGGGTGGCCGGTCGGCATCGGGCGGGTCTGCGGCGGGCACTAGCCCCTTCCTGCGATGAGCTCCTTGATGGGCCCCTCGTGCAAAGCCAGGTAGACAGCGTCCCGGATCTGATTCGCCTCGGGATCCGTCATGGTCCGGGCGAGAGGCCGGAGCACCATCCGGATCAGCGCGTTGGCCTGTCCAGCGCCAATGCGCAGGCGTTCCCGCGCCGCTGGGGGAAGCTCGCCATACGGCGTCAGGGCCAGCAGTTCCACGCTTTCCAGATCTTCGGCTTGCCTGCCCAGTGCCGTTCGTACCCGGTCACCGAGGACTTCGGCATCCATTCCCGCGGGAACGACGACTGAAATGTCCCTGCGGATGGAGGGCATTTGGGAAACTGGTTTCCACCGCGACAGGTCCAGCATCTGCTGTTTGATTCTCTGGTCCGTAGACCTCAGCAGTCTGATGTCGGGGATGCCTTTGCGGAGCATCAGGGCCCGGTCCAGTCCCATCCCCAAAGCCAGTCCCGACCACTTCGCAGGATCCAGGCCGGCATCGGAGAACAAGCGAGGCGCCATGAGCCCGCATTCGGCGAGTTCGAGCCATTCCCCGTCCATGAGGACATCGACCTGCAGACCTTCCCTGGTGTAGGGGTGAACGGCCGGAACAGCCCGCCATCGCGCCTCAGGCAGCACCGCCTGCACCAGTGATCCGATCATGTCACGCAGGGTGTCCGCGTCGAGTCGGTTCCGCGCACTGATCCGCCACAGGTCGACCTGGTGCGGAGTTCCCACGTGCGTGCGGTCGATGGAATCACGTCGATAGACCAGGCCGGGGATCGCCCACAACTCGTCCATGGAATCGTCGTTGTCCAGTGCCCGCAGCAGCGACGGGATGGAAGCCGACGTGTGGCTGCGGAGCATGACCGTGGGGCTGACATAGCGGGAGTACCGTTGGTCCCGCGTCACGTCCGAGTCGGTGAACCCCAGACGGTCGTAGTTGTCGGCCACACTGACCAGGGGGCTGTGGCGGACGATTCGTTCTGGTACGCCCCACGAGCTGCGGAGCGCTTCGACGATGGCATCCAGCAGCGCCTGCATCGCATGGGGCTGATGGTCCGGATTTGAGAGGTCGCGGATGGTCAAAGCGTCATGGAGCTCTGACGGACTGAGATAAGTGGGCATTGAAGATCCTTAGATTCGGAGTTGAGTGGCGGGTTCCCCCGACTCAATCCGGCGCCAGGACCTAGGCGCGCGCCTCAGAGCCCTCGCGACCGGAGACCGGTCGGGGGCAAATAAATCGACGCATTGAGAGCATGCGGCGACTATACCGCACTGCGCCTCCACGGCGGGCTCCTCCGGACCGGATGGCCTGTATTAGTCGGCCCGGAGCGTCAGCGTGTCCGGTCCGCTTTTCCAGGTGAGTGTTCCGTCGGACGATGTCATCTCGATGGGGCCCCGCAGGAGATGCAAAACCCACGCTTCCTGGGTTCCGGCTTCTGCGGGACAGCCCATGGCGCCCGAGGCCATATTTCCCGCGACGAGCGTATTTTCCCTGATCGTTGCGGGACCACTTACCGGGTTACACGGAGTCTTGACGGCCAGTTGGAGTGATCCGGCCACAGTCGTAAGCCGGACGGTTACGGCGCCGGAGGCCACCCATGGAAGATCCTTGCCATGGGACGTGCCGGAAATGCTGACATACGAGGAGCACGACGCCGACGGCAGGAACCTCGCGCACACTTCCACGGGGGCCGTGGACGGTATTGGTGGATTAGACGGTATTGGTGGATTAACGGAAGCGGGCGGACGGGTAGGGCCAGCAGTCCCGGGACTCAGGGTGGTCCCGGCTGCGCAAGCCGTCATCAGAACGCCGGACAACAGGACCGAGAACGCGCATTTCCAGAACCGAATCCGCCGCATTGCGCTCCCTTGAAGGCCAACATTTATCGGAGCCTATCCTTGGGTGCTGACCATGTCACTACAAAAGCTCTTGCTGATGCCGGGACACCCGATGCGTGCCTGGCGCACCCAGCCAGAACGGATTTTTCTCCTGTGGTCAGGACTTAGTGACGGCGGCGAGTTTGACGTTGTCCCGTTGTCCTTCCCAGATGCCGGTCAATGTGAGTCGGCCGGCCGGTTGCCCTTCAAGATCCAGCCGGCGGATGACGACTAGCTGCAGGTCCGCGGTCTCGACTGCGGTGCCGTCGGCGGTGTCGCGTGGGGTAGCCGAGGAGACGTTGGGCACTGCGTTGAGTGTTGGCCCGGTGCTTTGCACGAAGACAGACTCGGCCAGGATTTCGAGTTTTCCCTTCACATCAAGGTATTGCTTGGCCTGGGGGTGGCCGAGCATGATGCTCGCTGCCAATGCCGTCACGTAGACGGGATCAGCGCAGGCATCATAAACCCATCGTTGGCCAAGAACCGAGTGCTGCATGGTTCCGACCAACCATGATTCAGCGCCGGCCAATGGCTGGGCCCTGTACGTGAGCGGCACTTGAAAGATGGATCCCGCCGCAGAGACGATAATCGTCTCGATGCCGACCTCGCCAGCAGGGTCGTCGAACCGGTAGGAGCCTACTTTGCTCAGCCCCGCGGCGCCGGGCTCCGGGAACCACGGCTGACTGGGCAGCCACTCTTCGAGGAGTTCGAGTTTCGTCGGCCGCAATTCTGCCTGGTGGATGATTGCCATGACTGCAAGCCTAGCTGCGGCCGCCCGAGCCGGATACGGCGCCGCTGGATCCGGGCTTGCCAGATCCAAACTTCTCTCCCACGCCCCGGATCTCCGTCCGGCGCGTCGACTAGGTTGAACCAATGATGATCGCAAAGCTGCACGACGCGGAGCCCGACATTGACACGGGCCAGGTGGGCCTTTTGGTCGCGGATCAGTTCCCCGAGTGGGCCGGGCTGCCGCTGGAGCCGGTGGCTTCCACCGGGACGGACAACGTCATGCTCGCTCTCGGTGACAGGCTCGTCGTACGGCTTCCCCGCACGGCAGACGCGGCGTCCTCGCTGTCCAAGGAGTGGAAATACCCGCGCATGCTCGGTCCCCAGTTGCCCGTCCCGGTACCAATTCCGCTGGCACAGGGCGTCTCGGGCCGGGGCTACCCGTGGCCGTGGACGGTGTCCGGCTGGCTGGAAGGGGAAAACCCTGCCCCGGGCCACGCGTACGGAACCGACCTCGCGCTTGATCTCGCACGCTTCATCCGCGTACTGCATGGCGCCGACGTCGGGACTGAAGCGACCAAGGAAGCGCTGTGGTCCTATCGCGGCGGCCGGCTGGCCGCCAGGGACGCGGCGACGCGCGCCGCGATCGCGAGCTGCGCGGGACTCTTGGACGTCCCGCTCCTTTCAGCGGCATGGGACGCGGCTCGGCAGGTGGTGGAGGGCGCCGGGGAGCAGACCTGGATTCACACGGACCTGCAGCCCGGCAACCTTCTGATTGCCGAGGCACGGCTCGCCGGTGTCATCGATTGGGGTGGCATCGCCATTGGCGATCCGGCCGTGGACCTGATCGTCGCCTGGAACCTGCTGGAGGATAAGGGGCGCGCCGCGTTTCGCGATGCAGTAGGCGTTGACCAGGCAACGTGGGAACGCGGCCGGGCCTGGGCCCTGTCGATTGGAATCATCGCCTATCCCTACTATGTCCACACCAACCCGGCCCTTGCGCGGGTTTCCAGGTATCAAATCGAGCAGGTCGTTGCCGACATCTCGCGGACGGTGTGAGGCTGGGCTTGCCGTTCGCCAATTCCCTATTGGAGGGAGGCGGTCAGGCGATAAAGGTTGTCGAATACTTTTTGGGCTATGGGCCGACGGAGCCAGTCCTCGAGCTGCAGCTCACGGCTTTCCATGCGGTACCCGTCTTCGATCCCCCGAATTGCGTCCACAAAACCGCGCCCGTGCACAAGTACGGATACCTCCATGTTGAGGCTGAAGGAACGGACATCCATGTTGCTGGAGCCAATCACCGCGACTTCCTCATCGATGGTGAAGTGCTTCGAGTGCAGCACTTTGGGCGACCGGTAGAGGTAGATCCTGACGCCGGCGCGGAGCAGTGCCTCGTAGTATGAACGCTGCGCGTGGTAGACCATGCTCTGGTCTCCGACCTCGGAAACAAAGAGCTCGACGCTTAGCCCCCGCGCCGCTGCCGTGACGATAGCCATCAGGATGGATTCGTCCGGGACAAAGTATGGACTCGTGATGCTGACACGCCGCTCAGCTTTGTGGATGAGTGTCGCGTAGAGCTTCAAATTGTTGTCGTTGTCGAAGCTGGGACCGCTGGGCAGGACTTGCGCGTCAATGAGCACAGAACTGTGGCTGACGCCTATGGGGTTTGAATCCAGTGGCAGTATCACATCCGTTTCGCTGTACCAGTCCGTCGCGAAGACCGCATCCAGTTCCCGGACCACAGGTCCCTCAACGCGCATCATCAGCTCGTGCCACTGGAGCCCGCGCTTCAGGTTGGCCTTCGTGTCGTAGCTCGCGTCGATGACGTTCTGGGATCCAGTGAATCCCACGCGGCCATCGACGACCAGGATCTTCCGGTGATTGCGCAGGTCCGGCCTCTGCCATTCGCCGCGCCACGGCCGCACCGGCAGCATGGGGCGATATTCCGCCCCTATCTCCTGGAGGAAGTCCAGGGTTTCTTTCCGGCCGGGGAACTTCAGGCCAGCCAGATGATCTGACAGAACCCGGACGTCGATGCCGCGTAGTCTTGCCCGGGACAACGATTGAAAGAACGGCGCTGTGGTTGCGTCCAACACCAGGATGTAAAACTCCACGTGCACGTACTGGGTGGCCGAATCAATCTCAGCGATCATGGCATCGAAAGCGCCGTTGTAGTCGCCCAATAGGGTCGCACTATTGTCCGCGACCATAGGGAGCGCACCAAGGTTGCTGTTCAACACCACCGCAGAATGCAGCCAATCCGGCCAGTCAAGGCCGCGGCTGACCAGCGGGCTGCCTTCAGTCCGCGCCAGGACAAGATTGTTGATTTCGCGCTGTTTGTCGCGACGGGCCTTGGGCAGTTTCGAGTAACCGACAAAGAAAAAAGCGACGGCACCAAGGACTGGGATGAAAATTATGGCGAGCACCCAGGCAATAGCGGAGGATGGACGGCGATTCATCGACACGAGGACAGTTGCGACGGTCACGAGGACTATATGGATCGCCAGGAGGAGTAAGGCCAACGTTTCCGGGTCCTGAAAGAATCCGCGCACTGCTTCCTAGCCGTTCTTCAATGCTGCGAACGCCATCAGACCAGCACCCGGCTCTTGGTTCTTTCCTCAGGTAAGAATAGGGATGCTGTGCAGAACCAGCAGAAAGTGTCCCAAAAGTTTTCCCAGAAACCCATTTGTCTTTCCTGCTCTCAAAAATGCGTTCTCGTTTCCGGGACGCTCTGTCCCTCAGCCCTGTCCGTGGAGGGTATGACTTATTGTTGGCGTCAAGTCCGGGGTGGGCCTCACCCGGTGCGGGTGAAATCCCGGAAATCTGGGCATGCGGGCCAAAGGAGCCCAGAGTTGCCCTCCGCTAGAGTCGGACCATGAAACGGGCTGTGATCCTTGGAGGTACCGGTGTCCTCGGGCGCGCCATCGCGTGGCGGCTGATCAGAGCCGGCTGGGTCGTGGAGATCACAGGCCGGGACCGCAGAAAAATGCCGGTTGAACTGACGGAAGCCGGGGCACGGTTCATCGTCGCCGAACGTCGTGACGACGCAGCCCTGGCTCGTGTAGTCGGCCGCGGTGCGGATCTGCTCGTGGACGCCGTGTGCTACACGGAGGCCGACGCGCGGCACCGGGAACCGACGATCTGTTCTTCGAGCACTACATCGACTACGCCCCGGAGGAGCAGTTCACCGCCAATCGTCCCCTACGGACACGATAACGCGCACTACGAGGGCAAACATGGTTTGTCGACGAGGATGGCAGCCTGCGGGTGCTTCTCTRTCGTTCGGGGTGTGCGSACAAGCTGTGCGCGCATCTCAAATCCTTGCTCCGTGAACCGGAGCGCCACGTCGTCGGGGGCATGCAGTTCCGCRCGSAGYTGGAYGKCGTGGCCGTAGGCGCGGTCAATAAYGCGGTGGCCGCTGCCGGCGTGGAAGGCGATGAGCGCCGAGCCGCCCGGGCGGAGCRCCCTCCAGAACTCCCGCGCGATCGCCGRCAGGGTTGCCGGGGGAGAGTGGATGATCGAATACCAGGCGAGGATGCCGTCCGCTGACGCGTCGGCTGCCGGCAGGTCGGTCAGCTCTCCCACTTCGAAGCGCAGTTCGGGATGGAGCCGTTGTGAGACCCTGACCATTTCGGGCGACAGGTCGATGCCGCTGACGTTCAGTCCGGAGTGGCTCAGGTAGCTGCTCATTCGTCCGGCACCGCATCCGACGTCGATCACCAGCCGGTCCGCSGTGGCGCGCATGTGTGCTGCGAAGTGGTCCACCATGGCCAGATCCAGGGGCGCCTCGAAGCTGGTATCCGGCAGCGCCGTCGAATAAGCCTCGGCAACCGTGTCATACGCGGATCTGACGTCTAGCAGGGTCTCGTGATTTGCCATTGATCGAGCCTACCGGCCAAGGCTGGCGAATTCCTCTTGCCGCTGCAGCCGCCCACGAGAGCCGGTGAGGGAGCYGGGGAGGTAATCCAGGTCCCTGCTGYGGCCGGATTCTTACGTCATGCAACGGGTCCGTGACGTGCTGTGTCGCTGCGCGACTGTGCGTTTCAACCGGGCTTGGGAACCGGGTTCCGTGGTGGTTGATTGGGGCTACCAGCGTCGAAAGGACYCGCCATGACGGAACAATCTGACCTCAGCCCGAAGACACTCCGCCACATTCTCGGACACTTCGCCACCGGACTGACGGTGATCACAGCAGCAACAAAGCAMGGACCGGCCGGCTTCACCTGCCAGTCCTTCGCGTCCCTGTCCCTGGAACCGGCGCTGGTCACCTTCAGCCCGGCACGGACCTCCAGCACCTGGCCGCTGCTGCGCGAGGCCGGCCGGTTCACCGTCAACATCCTGCCCGCAGAACACCAGCACCTGGCGGCGCAGTTCGCCCGCTCGGGAGCGGACAAGTTCGCCGGCGTCGAMCACKCGCCCTCGCCGCTGGGCAACCCCGTCCTGGACCAGGCGCTGGCCTGGGTCGATTGCGAACTGCACCAGGAGTACGACGGCGGCGACCACACCATCGTCGTGGGCGCGGTCCGCGCGCTGAGCGCCCGCCCCGACGCGGAGCCCTTGCTCTTTTTCAAGGGCGACTATGTGGGTGTCCGGTCCCGGGCCGGCGCGCTGGAGAGCGTGGCATGACCATGAGCGCGGCCTGGATCGTCATGGCATGTGGCGTGCTGCTGGCCGGCGCGGGCTTGTGRGCGGCGTGGCCCTGGACGGCGGCGGGGAACTCTGTKCCGKCCCARGGGCTCGCGCCGGAGGATGCGGAGCRRCCGTTCCCGAGGACCGGGGCCCATTGGCTTGACGGGTATGTCATYTTCGGAAGCACCTACCTCTAGGAACRCCGGCCGCGCGGACAGCCACCTCCCGGAAACGTAAACCCAGCTCATGCCGGGTRCGCCCGATTCCGGTGCCTGYTCCCCGCCGGCCCGGCGCCCCAAGCRTGGCCGCATGCGGACCGGCGTCGGGCGCGCCGCGCTGGCGTAAGATGGAAGGACCCGCTGACCCCGGCCGCGGACGGTGCGAACCGGCCCGGTACGGATCACGGCGACAGACCATATTCATACTGGAGGGGACCAGAGGCCCGCGGGCCAACACCATGACTGAAGCAGCGAACGGCAAGGCCCGGTTCAGCGCCGGAGAGCGCACCGCAGGGGAATTCCCCCACTCCCTACCAGGGTTGCGGACGGAGGTGGTCTTGTTCGACGACTCAGAACAGATGGTCCAGTCGCTGGGCAGCCATGACGAAGCCTTGCGGTTCATCGAAAACCAGTTCCCTGCCGTCGATTTCCACGTCCGGGGGAAYGAGCTCGCGATCAGCGGCCCGGCCGCCGACGTGCCGCGGATCATGCGGCTGCTCAACGAGGTACGCGGGCTGGTCGCCAGGGGCACCGTCATCACCCCGGCCGTCCTGCAGCAGCTCGTCTCGCTGCTCCGCAGCCAGTCGCTGCAGAACCCGGTGGAAGTGCTGACCACCAACATCCTCTCCACCCGCGGCAARACCATCCGGCCCAAGACGCTGAACCAGAAGAACTACGTGGACGCGATCGACGCCAACACGGTGATCTTCGGGATCGGGCCGGCCGGTACCGGCAAGACCTACCTGGCGATGGCCAAGGCCGTCCAGGCCCTGCAGCAGAAGGAAGTCAGCCGCATCATCCTGACCCGTCCCGCCGTCGAGGCGGGGGAGCGGCTCGGCTTCCTGCCGGGTACCCTGAGCGACAAGATCGACCCCTACCTGCGGCCCCTGTATGACGCCCTGCACGACATGATGGACCCGGAATCCATTCCGCGYCTCATGGCCGCCGGCACCATCGAGGTGGCACCGCTGGCCTACATGCGMGGCCGGACCCTTAACGATGCCTTCATCATCCTCGACGAGGCACAGAACACCACGCCGGAACAGATGAAGATGTTCCTGACCCGCCTGGGCTTCGGCTCCAAGATGGTGGTCACTGGCGACGTCACCCAGGTGGACCTGCCGTTCGGCACCCGCTCGGGGTTAAGGATCGTCGAGGAGATCCTGCAGGGAATCGATGACGTCAACTTCTCGGTACTGGACGCCTCCGACGTYGTCCGGCACCGCCTGGTCGGGGACATCGTYAACGCCTACAGCATCTGGGATGAAGTCCAAAGGAACCGGGTCAAGCACTCCGTAGCCCGGGAAACGCGGGGAGAACGCGCATGAGCATTGAGGTCAACAACGAGTCCGGCGTCGTCGTCGACGAGGCCGAACTCGTGGCCCTGTCGCGTTTCATCTTCGAACGCCTTTACATCCACCCGCAGGCGGAACTCTCCATCCTGCTGGTRGACGAACCGGCCATGGAGAARCTCCACCTGGAACTGATGGATGAGCCCGGCTCCACCGAYGTCCTCTCCGTGCCCATGGACGAGCTSACCCCGGGCACCCCGGACAAGCCGACACCGCAGGGCATGCTCGGGGACATYGCCATCTGCCCCCAGGTGGCCAAGGTCCAGGCCCGCAACGCCGGCCACTCCACCCAGGACGAGATGCTGCTGCTCACYACGCACGGCATCCTGCACCTGCTCGGCTATGACCACGCCGAGCCGGAAGAGAAGGAAGAGATGTTCGGGCTGCAGCGCGAACTGCTGACCGCCTTCACCGGCAAAGCGGCCCCGTCCGAGACGATTCAGTGACCCCACTGATCCTCGCCGGCATGGCGCTGGTGTTCCTTGGCGTTGCCGCGGTGCTCACCGCAGCCGAATCCGCCTTCAACTTCCTGCCCCGGCACGACGCMGAGCAGGCGGTCCTGCACAGCAGGGGCACGTCGCTCAAACGCATCCTGGCGCAGCCCGTGGGGCACATGCGCGCCCTCCGGTTCTGGCGGGTCTGGTTCGAGACGGCAGCCGCCGTCGCCGTAACCGTCCTGCTCTCCAGCATGCTGGAGAACGTCTGGCTTGCCGGCCTGGCGGCCACCGGCATCATGGCGGTGGTCGGTTTCGTGATCGTCGGGGTGTCCCCGCGCCAGCTCGGCCGGGTCCACTCCGCCGCGCTKGTCCGGTTCAGCGCYCCGCTGGTCCGCTCGCTCTACGCCGTGCTGGGCCCGATCCCGGGCTGGCTGGTGCGGCTCGGCAGCGTCGTGGCCCCCGGCGCRCCCGCCGACAGCGAGGCGTTCTTCAGCGAGGAGGAATTCCGCGAACTCGTGGACCGTGCCACCGAGTCCGACGTAATTGAGGACAACGAGGCCGAGCTGATCCAGTCCGTCTTCGACTTCGGAGACACCCTGGTCCGCTCCGTCATGGTCCCGCGGACCGACATCCTCACGATCGACTCCGGTTCCAGCCTGCGGCGCGCGATGTCAATGTTCCTGCGCTCCGGGTACTCCCGGATCCCTGTCATCGGCGAAAACACGGACCAGATCCTGGGCATTGTCTACCTCAAGGACGTCGCCGCCTCGCTGCACAACCTCGGCGCCGACGAACAGCCCCCGGTGGTGGACGACCTCGCCCGAGACGTCCGCTACGTGCCCGACTCGAAGCTGGTCAGCGACTTGCTGCGCGAACTCCAGAAGGAATCCACGCACGTCGCGATCGTTATCGACGAATACGGCGGAACGGCGGGGCTGGTCACGCTCGAGGACCTCATCGAGGAGATCGTCGGCGAGATCGTGGACGAATACGACACCGAAAGCGCCGAGGCCGTGGCGCTCGGCGACGGAACCTACCGGGTCAGTGCCCGCATGAGCATCGAAGACCTCGGCGAACTCTTTGACCTSGAGCTCGACGACGACGAAGTGGACACCGTCGGCGGCCTGCTCGCCAAGGCCCTCGGGCGGGTGCCGATTGTCGGCAGCGCCGTCCAGGTCCACGGACTGTCCCTCCGCGCCGACCGGCTCGAGGGCCGGCGGAACCGCGTCAGCCACATCATTGCGGCCGCCGTAGCAAAAGAAGAAACTGACCTTGAAGACCTTCTCGACGAGGCCGCACCAATCCAACAGGGAGTCTCACGTGAGCAAGCAGAATAAGTCCGACGGCGGCGCAGCCCAGAGCGGCTACCGCGCCGGTTTCTCGGTGCTGGTCGGGCGGCCCAACGCGGGCAAGTCCACCCTCACCAACGCCCTGGTCGGCCAAAAAGTCGCGATCACCTCGGCCAAGCCGCAAACCACCCGCCACACSATCCGCGGGATCGTKCACCGGGACGACGCCCAGCTGATCCTCGTCGACACCCCGGGCCTGCACCGYCCGCGCACCCTGTTGGGGAAGCGGCTGAACGAACTCGTCGCCGACACCCTCGCCGAGGTCGACGCGATCGGCTTCTGCCTGCCGGCCAACGAGAAGATCGGCCCCGGYGACAAGTTCATCGCYGCCCAGCTCGCCGCCGTCGGCAACAAACCGATCATCGCGATCGTGACCAAGGCCGACACCGTGGACCGCCAGGCCCTCACGGAGCAGCTGCTCGCCGTCGCCGCCCTGGGCCGCGAGGTCCTCGGCGAGGAGGGCTGGAAGGACATCGTTCCGGTCTCCGCCACCGACGGCTTCCAGGTCGATACGGTCGCCGACGTGCTGATCAGCCACATGCCGGCGTCGCCGCCGTTGTACCCGGACGGGCACCTGACGGACGAACCGGAAGCGGTGATGATCGCCGAACTCATCCGGGAGGCAGCCCTCGAAGGCGTCCGCGACGAATTGCCGCACTCCCTGGCCGTCGTCGTCGATGAAATCGTTCCGCGGGAAGGCCGGCCCGAGGACCGGCCGTTCCTGGACGTCCGCGTCAATCTGTTCGTCGAGCGTCCCTCCCAGAAGGCCATCATTATCGGCAAGGGCGGCGCCCGGCTCCGCGAGGTCGGAACCAACGCGCGCAAGGGGATTGAGGCACTCCTGGGCGCCCGGATCTACCTCGACCTGCACGTGAAGGTTGCCAAGGACTGGCAGCGYGACCCGAAGCAGCTGGTCAAACTGGGCTTCTGAGCAGGGCCTYTACCAGGCCAATTGGCCGCCCCGCCGCTCCCAAGAGCGGGACCATCGGGGTTTTCTCAGATTCGGACACTAAAATGGGCAGACTCCCGTTCGTGAAGGAAGGCTCAACAAGTGGTTCGACCCCGTGACAACCGTGCCGCCGGTTCCACCCCGCCGGCCCGGTCAGCTGCCGCTGCCCGGCACACGGCCGACGCCTCCGTTGGCCCTGCCCGCCACCTCGGTGCCGTCCGGCGAACCCCCACCTGGCTGAAAGTCACCACGGGAGTCATCGCGGTGCTCCTGGTCGGCGTGGTCGCATTCGGCGCCTACTGGACCATCCGGCTCCAGGGCAACCTCACCAAGGCCCCGCTGAGCGCCGGCAATGTCCAGTCCGGGAGCGCCGTAAACGACTCGACGGACCGGATGCAAATCCTGATCCTCGGCTCGGACACCCGCGACGGCAAGAACTCGCAGTACGGCACCAGCGATGACTCCACCGGTTACGGCCACTCTGACGTGATGATGCTCATGGACATCTCCGCGGACAACAAACGCGTCAACGTCATCAGCTTCCCGCGCGACCTGCTGGTGGACATCCCGCAGTGCACGGATCCGAAGACGAACAAGGTCTACCCGGCCCAGAGCGGCGTCATGATCAACTCGGCGATGTCCGAGGCCGGCATCGGCTGCGCGGTGGACACCGTCAACAAGCTCACCGGCCTGCAGATCGACCACTTCATGATGGCCGACTTCAACGCCGTCAAGGAACTCTCCAACGCCGTCGGCGGCGTSGAGGTGTGCGTSAGCGACGCCGTATATGACCCCGATTCGAAGCTGAGGCTGCCCAAGGGCAACTCCACCGTCCAGGGCGAACAGGCACTGTCCTTCGTGCGCACSCGGCACGCGTTCGGCGACGGCGGCGACCTCGGCCGCATCAAGGCCCAGCAGGGCTTCCTGTCCKCCCTGACCCGGAAAATCAAGGACGACGGCACGCTCACGAACCCCGCCCGRATGCTCGGCATCGCGGACGCGATCACCAAGAACCTGACCATCGACGACGGCCTCGCCTCGGTTCCGACGCTGCTGACAGTCGGCAACCGGCTGAAGAACATCGACGTCGGCAAGGTGGCCTTCGTGGCCACACCGACGGTCCCGGCCGAATCCGACCCCAACCGGCTGCAGCTGGCCGAGCCCGCGGCGTCCCAGCTCTTCGACGCCATGCGCAGGGACGTTGACCTGACCGATCCGACGGCAAAGCCGGGCGCCTCATCAAGCGCCAGTGCCACGCCGRCGCCAGYCGCCACGGAACCGGCCTACGACAAGACCCTTCAGCCCATCACYGTGGCCAACGGCTCCGGTGCGCCGGCGCGGACCCAGGAAATCGTTCAGGCCGTCAAAGCCGGCGGGTTCTCCAAGGTTGGCCAGCTGGCGGCTCAGCCCGTCGCAAAAACCGCGGTCTACTACGGGGCGGACTACGCCGATGTCGCCGCGGACGTGGCTGCCCTGCTCGGCGTAGCGCCGGGCCGGGTGCTCCCGGCTGCCGGCGTCGTCGGAGTCCAGGTCTACCTGGGCGGCGACTTCGCCAACGGGACGCCGACGGCAGATGCCACGCCGCAGCTTCCCGCGAACATCGTCAACCAGACGGCCGGCGACACGGTCTGTCAGCAGGCGAACCCGGCGCTGATCACCCGCTAGGTCCCGAACGCGGAAAGGCCCCCGTTCAGATTTCTCTGRACSGGGGCCTTTCYGCGTTCTCACCGGATGAACGCCGGGGTCACCAGATGCTGACGCGCTCCTGTGGCGCCATCCACATRCCGTCCCGATCCGTGACSCCGAATGCCTCATGGAAGGCGTCCAGGTTCTTGGCGATCTCGTTCGTGCGGAACTCGTTCGGCGAGTGCGGGTCAGTCGCCAGACGGCGGATGGCCTCTTCATTCCGGATGACCTGCCGCCACCCTGCGGCCCAGGACGCGAAGAAWCGCTGGACCCCGGTCATKCCGTCGAGCACAGGGGATTCCTGYCCGTCGAGGCTGATCAGGTAGGCCTTATACGCAATGGTGAGGCCACCGAGGTCACCGATGTTCTCGCCCAGGGTCAGCTTGCCGTTGACGTTGTGGCCCGGGGCGGCGCTSGGGGAGAGCGCGTCGAACTGCGCCACCAGCTTYGAGGTCAGGGCCTCGAAGGCGGTCCGGTCGTCCTCGGTCCACCAGTTGCGCAGCAGGCCGCTGCCATCGTACTGCGAGCCCTGGTCATCGAAGCCGTGGCCGATTTCATGGCCGATCACGGCACCGATCCCGCCATAGTTSACCGCGTCATCGGCGTCGGCSGTGAAGAACGGAGGCTGCAGGATGGCGGCGGGGAACACGATCTCGTTGAGCAGCGGATGGTARTAGGCGTTGACYGTCTGCGGGGTCATGAGCCACTTCTCCCGGTCCACRGGCTTGCCGACCTCGTCRAGGTGACGGTCGACGTCGGCGCTGTGCGCKCGCTCCACGTTCCCCAGCAGATCTGCGGGATCCACCCGCACCGCCGAATAGTCGATCCACTTGTCCGGGAAACCGATCTTGGCTCGGAAGGAGTCCAGCTTCTTGAGCGCCTCGAGCTTCGTGGCCTCACCCATCCAGTCCAGCCCGGTGATGGATTCCCGGTAAGCCTCGATCAGGTTGGCCACGAGGGTCTGCATGCGAGCCTTATGGCCCTCGGGGAAATGCTCGGCCACGTAGATCTGGCCGACGGCCTCACCCAGTGCCGCCTCGACCACCGCGACGCCGCGCTTCCAGCGGTCCTTGATCCGCGGCGTCCCGCTCAGCGTGGTGCCGTAGAAGGCGAAGTTCGCGTCCACGAAGGCCGAGGACAGGTACGGGGCGGCCGAGCTGACGACGCGCAWGGCCAGCCACTCCTGCCAGGCCGCCAGCGGTTCCGACTCCAGCAGCGACGCGGCGCCGGCGAAGAAATCGGGCGTGCTCATCACCAGTTCGGATCGCTTCTCCGGCTCGATGCCGGCGGCGTCGAACCAATCGGCCAGCAGCGGGAACAGCTCTGCCGCCTCGGCGGCGGACTTCAAGTTGTACGTCTTCTGCGGATTCCGCAACGTCACATTGTCCCAATGGTGTGAAGCCAGCGCGGTTTCCAGCGCCACCACGCGGCCTGCCGCGCCCTCGGGGTCGGCCACGTCCGCGAGGCCGAGCATGGCCYGSACGTGCTCACGGTAGGCCTGGACCATCGGGGCGAACTTCTCTTCCCGGTAATACGACTCATCCGGCAGGCCGAGGCCACCCTGGCCGGTGTACAGCAGGATCCGGTCCGGGTTTCCGGCGTCCGGAGCCGGGTAGATGTAGAACAGCCCCGAGACGTCGGCCCGGAAGAGCCGTCCGGCCAGCGCAACCAGTCCGGCCACGGACTCCGTGGCAAAGACCTCCGCGAGCCGGGCCCGGAGCGGCTCCAGGCCCTTGGCCTCCACTGCGGCTTCGTCCATGAAGCTGTTGTAGAGGTCCCCGATCTTCCGCTCGATGCCGGTGGCGTCGGCGCCGCGCGCGGCGGCCCGCTCGATAATCTCTTTCACGGCGAGCTCGGAAGCATCGCGCAGCGAAGTGAACGTTCCCTCCAGCGGCCGGTCGTCCGGGATGACAGTGCTCGTGAGCCAGCCGCCGTTCACGTGCTGGTACAGGTCATCCTGCGGACGGACGCTGGCGTCGATGGTGGACAGGTCGATCCCCGAAAGTGGCACGTATGCTCCTTTGAGAGGCAGTCCGGCACCGGAGCGTGTGATCGGTGCACGGTCTGCATGGTGGACGTTGCGGTGGTCTGGCTCCTTCATCTTACGCACCCGTGTTACTGTGAAATGGTGCGCGCAGAACTGCTTCTCCTTAGCTGCCGCGGCGAGGCCTCAGACGCGATCTAGCGCAAGGCCCACCCTCGCTGCGGAGTTTGTGTTGCCCGGCCACCCTTTCACCAAGAATCACAGAAAAGGCCCCGATAAGTAATGCGAAACGCACAGAAGCCCTCAGGAATGCCGGTCCACCGCTACATCCCGTTCCAGGACCAGATCACCGTTGAACTGCCGGACCGCACCTGGCCGGACAAAGTCATCACCAAGGCCCCGCGCTGGTGCGCAGTGGACCTGCGGGACGGYAACCAGGCCCTCATCGATCCCATGAGCCCGGCCCGCAAGCTGAAGATGTTCCAGCTGCTGGTCCAGATGGGCTACAAGGAGATCGAGGTCGGCTTCCCCTCSGCATCGCAGACSGACTTCGACTTCGTCCGGCAGCTGATCGAGGGCAACCACATCCCCGACGACGTCACSATCCAGGTCCTGACCCAGGCCCGTGAACACCTGATCGAGCGGACCTATGAGTCCCTGGTCGGCGCGAAACAGGCGATCGTCCACCTCTACAACTCCACGTCCGTCCTGCAGCGCCGCGTGGTGTTCAACCAGGATGAAGACGGCATCCTGGACATCGCCCTCCAGGGCGCCCGGCTGTGCAAGAAGTACGAGGAAACCCTCGTCGATACGCACATCACCTACGAATACTCGCCCGAGTCCTTCACCGGGACCGAGCTGGCCTACGCCGTTCGGGTCTGCAACGCGATCGCCGACGTCTTCGAGGCATCCGCCGACAGCCAGGTCATCATCAACCTGCCCGCCACCGTTGAGATGGCCACCCCCAACGTCTACGCCGACTCCATCGAGTGGATGAGCCGCAACCTGCACCCGCGKGAGGGCATCATCCTCTCCCTGCACCCGCACAACGACCGCGGCACCGGCGTCGCCGCCGCCGAGCTGGGTTACATGGCGGGCGCAGACCGGATYGAGGGCTGCCTCTTYGGYAACGGCGAGCGGACCGGCAACGTGGACCTGGTGACCCTGGGACTGAACATGTTCGTCCAGGGCATCGACCCCATGATCGACTTCTCAGAYATCGACGAAATCCGCCGTACGGTGGAGTACTGCAACCAGCTGCCSGTGGCCGAGCGGGCCCCCTACGGCGGAGACCTYGTCTTCACCGCGTTCTCCGGCTCGCACCAGGACGCGATCAAGAAGGGCCTGGAGGCACTCGAAAAGGATGCCGCCGCGGCCGGCAAGGACGTCGCCGACTACACCTGGCAGGTCCCGTACCTGCCGGTGGACCCGAAGGACCTGGGCCGGAGCTACGAGGCGGTCATCCGGGTCAACTCGCAGTCCGGCAAGGGCGGCGTCGCCTACCTGCTCAAGAACGAACACAGCCTGGACYTGCCGCGCCGCGCCCAGATCGAGTTCTCCGGCGTCATCCAGAAGCGGACCGACACGGTTGGCGGAGAAGTCAGCGGACCCCAGCTGTGGCAGGTCTTCCAGGATGAATACCTGCCCTCGGGTTCCGCCGACGCRCAGTGGGGACGCTACGCCCTCGGCTCGATCAGCACCGAGACTGACGAGGACGGCGACATGACCCTGACCGCCGCGTTGAAGATCGACGGAAACCAGGTCCGCCGGACCGGCACCGGCAACGGCCCCATCGCGGCCTTGCTGAGCATCCTGCGCGAGGACGGCGTGGACGTCCGGGTCCTGGACTACAGCGAACACGCACTCTCCGAGGGCGGCAGCGCCCTGGCCGCCGCATATGTCGAATGCGCCGTGGGCGAGCGCGTGCTCTGGGGCGTGGGGATCGATGCCAACACCAGCACCTCCGCCCTCAAGGCCGTCATCTCGGCCGTGAACCGCGCCATCCGGGACGCCCGCGCCTGATTTGGTCCGCCGACACGGCAAGCCSCCTCACTGAAGAACTGCGCCGCCGGATCATTCCGGCGGCGCAGTTTTTTGCCATCGCAGCGTTTCRGCACGGCAGGGCGTKGCCCATGCCGTGAATCAACAGAGACAGTGCGAAGATTAACTGTGGCCCAACAATCCTTCGCAGCGCGCGCCTACCGTGATGACGCCGTCGTACTGCGTACCCACAAGTTGGGGGAGGCGGACCGGATCATCACCCTGCTGACGAAGCACCACGGCCAGGTGCGTGCGGTGGCGAAGGGCGTCCGCCGCACCAGCAGCCGATTCGGCGCSAGGCTGGAACCGTTCATGGTGGTCGATCTGCAGCTGGTTTCCGGRCGCACCCTGGACGTTGTCACGCAGGCCGTGGCCAAGGGCGCCTACGGCTCAAACATCGCGGCCGACTATGGCCGGTACACCGTGGCGGCCGCCATGACGGAAACGGCGGAGAAGCTCACGGACGTCGACGGCGAAGCCGGAACCGCCCAGTACAACCTGCTGGTGGGCGCGCTGGCGTCGCTGAGCCGTGGAGATCATGCCTCCGAGCTCATCCTGGATTCCTACCTGCTCCGGGCCCTKGCGACCGGYGGCTGGGCGCCCAGCTTTACCGACTGCGCCAGRTGCGGTGCGCCGGGCCCGCACACGGCTTTTTCCGCRCCGCTGGGCGGCATGGTCTGCCCAGCGTGCCGGCCGCCGGGATCCCCGGCGCCGGCACCGGAGACGGTGCTCCTGCTCGGTGCCCTGCTGACSGGGAACTGGACGACGGCGGATGCYTCGCAGTCCGTCCACCGCCGGGAGGCGGCCGGCCTGGTGGCGAGCTATCTCCAGTGGCATCTGGAACGAGTCCTGAAATCCCTCAAACATGTGGAGCGAACGTAAAAGTGGCATTGGGAAGAAGTCTGGGAAGGAACCTGGATAAGAGCCAGGCGAAGCAGGGCAAAGTCCGGCAGCGGACCACGCCGGTGGTGGCYCCCTATCCGCACCCGTCCGGCGCGGTGCCGCCGGCCATCCCCGCGGAGCTAATTCCGCGGCACGTGGCGATCGTCATGGACGGAAACGGGCGCTGGGCCAACCAGCGCGGCCTGCCGAGGATCGAAGGCCACAGGGCGGGGGAGCCTGCCCTGTTGGACGTCATGGCCGGCGCGATCGAACTCGGGATCGAGCACGTCAGCGTGTACGCCTTCTCCACTGAGAACTGGCGCCGGTCCCCCGAGGAGGTSCGCTTCCTCATGGGYTTCAACAAGGACGTGCTGCGCCGGCARCGGAACCAGCTGGACGAGTGGGGCGTGCGCATCCGCTGGTCCGGGCGGCGTCCGAAACTGTGGGGCTCGGTGATCCGCGAACTCGAAGAGGCCGAGGACTATACSCGGGGCAACAGCACGTGCACGCTGAACATGTGCGTCAACTACGGCGGACGCGCCGAGATCGCCGACGCCGTCGCCGCGATCGCGGAGGAAGTGGCGCAGGGCCGGCTCAAGCCGGGAGCCATCACCGAGCGGACCATCCAGAAGTTCCTGGATGAGCCGGACCTGCCGGACGTTGACCTGTTCCTGCGCAGCTCCGGGGAACAGCGGYTGTCCAACTTCATGCTGTGGCARTCGGCCTAYGCCGAGTTCGTGTTCCTGGACACGCTGTGGCCGGATGTGGACCGCCGGACACTYTGGGACGCCGTGGAGATCTATGCCCAGCGGGACCGCCGCTACGGCGGAGCGGTCGACGCCGCCTCCGCCGCGGGCGGCGAGGTCACCTGACCGGCTTGCCGGTACYCGACGGCGTCGCGGTCCGCGTCAWTCGAACACGTACGCCCTGAGCCACCGGGACAGCCGGGAGTAGGCGTCCGCGCGGACACGGGGTGCGGACAGGAAGACGTCGTGCAGGGCGCCGTCAATCCGCTCCAGGGTGACGGTGCGGCCCAGGCTGAGYGCGCGCAGGGCGATCGTGTTCACGTCCAGGACCGCGTCGGTGCGGCGCATGGAYTCCTTCCAGAACATCCCGTTGGCGCTGGCRCCSGARATCAKMACAAGGATGGGCRCRTCGATGTTCAGSCCSCGGGCCACCTTGGACTGWCCGCTKAGSACGGCGCTGAGCCAGCCGGCSCGGACCGGAAAGGCGTGCGGCGGGCGGTAGGCATCGTCCAGGGCCCATTCGCCTTCCGCGGCGCTGCTGATGCTGCGCCAATAGAAGGCACGCTCRGGCAGCCGGATCACCGACTCCGGCCAGAACCTGGCGAACGGCTCCACCATGGTCCGGGCGGCGCGGCGCAGGGCCGGGCTGCCGTGGACCTCCAGCCACGGGCTGTCCAGGACCAGATGMGATGCCACCCCGGGATGCCGGTCGGCCCACAACGCCGCGATCAGGCCGCCGGTGGAGTGACCCATCAGCGTCAGCTGCGGCGCCGCTCCGGCCGGTCGGAGCGAGCCGATGATGCCGATCGCCGCCGTGATTTCGGCGTCGTAGTTGTCCAGGTCGGCCACGTACCCGCCGTGCGTGCCCGGCCGCAGGCTGCGGCCGTGGTTGTGCATGTCGAGGGCGAAGAACTCAAAACCCTGCCCGGCCCAGAAYTCGGCGAGTTCCTCGTTGAAGAAATAGTCACTCCAACCGTGCAGGAACAGCACGGCCCGGGCMGGCAGCGCCGCGGGCTGCGCCGGCCCGAGCGGGACGTAGCGGACCAGGGTTGCGGTGCGCAGCACGCCGTYGGGCCCGGCYGCCTCRAAGGCGCACGCCTGGAAATCGTCCCCCAGWATGTCCGTCCGCCACTGCATCGRCTCTTCCTCCYGCGYTGCTTTCYTGTGCCGCTGCCCTGTGCTGCTGGACTGCGCTGTTTTCTTGTGCCGCTGACCTATGCCGCCGAAGCCGCGGCGCGGCCGGCCGAACGTCCGGAGAAGAGGCATCCGCCCAGGAACGTGCCCTCGAGTGCCCGGTAGCCGTGGATTCCACCGCCGCCGAACCCGGCGGCCTCACCGGCGGCGAAGAGTCCGGGTACGGTCTGCCCGGCGGCATCCAGGACCCGGGACTGCAGATCCGTGTGCAGGCCGCCGAGGCTCTTGCGTGTCAGGACCGAGAGCCGGACCGCWAGCAGGGGACCGTGGCGMGGATCCAGCAGCCGGTGCGGCGGCGCCACCCGCATGATCTTGTCSGTGGCGAAACGGCGTGCGGCCCGGATCGCCGCCAGCTGCGGGTCCTTGCCCAGCCCGCTGGAAAACTGCCGGTCCCGGGCCCKGATCAGGTTCTCGAGRGACWCGGGGTCAATGAGYCSTYCGCCSGTCAAACCGTTCATTTGTTCGGCYAGSCCGGCGGGATCCGCTGCCTGCAGGAAGTCCACACCGTGGTCCAGGAACCGTTGCAGCGGGGTGTCGCTGCCGGGCTTCAGCCGGGCGGCCAGCAGCCGGACATCCTTGCCGGTGAGATCGGGGTTCTGCTCCGATCCGGAGAGCGCGAACTCCTTCAGGGCGATGGCCYTGTTRAGGACGAACCATGAATGGGARTGTCCCGTGGCCAGGAYGTGGCGAAGCGCCCCGAGCGAATCGAAGCCCGGAAACAGGGGAGCGGGGAGCGGCCGWCCCGTGGCATCCAGCCACATGGCSGACGGTCCGGGCAGGATCCTGATGCCGTGCCGCGGCCAGACGGGAGCATGGTTGTGGATGCCCTCCGGGTAGTGCCACATCCGGTCGCCATTGATGAGGCTGCCGCCGGCCCGGCCCACGGCCGGGAGGAAATCCCCGTCCACGGAAGCGGGCACGCCGCTCAACATCCGCTCCGGCGCCACGCCGCCGGGCCATTGCCTGCGGACCGAGCCGTGGTTGCCGCCAATACCGCCGCTGGTCACCACCACGGCCGCGGCCGCAGCCTCGAAGGCGCCGGCCGGGCGCCGCGAAGACTCTTCGCCCCGCCCCGCGCTGCTGGCCTCGAGCAGTTCGCCGCGAACACCGCTCACCCGGCCCGCGGTTTTCACGAGCTCGGTGGCACGGTGCCGGAAATGGAAGGAGACCCGCCCGGCGGCTTCGCCTTCGCGCAATTTGGCCAGGAACGGGGCCRCCAGGGCAGGGCCGGTACCCCACGCGACATGGAAGCGCGGGACAGTATTGCCGTGGCCGTCCGGGCCGTAGCCGCCGCGTTCGGCCCACTGCACCAAGGGAAACAGCCTGACGCCCAGGGCSGCGAGCCAGGCACGTTTCTCCCCGGCGGCGAAGTTCACGTACGCGGCCGCCCACTTCTTTGCCAGCGCGTCCTCCGGCCTGTCGAACCCGGCGGACGCGTGCCAGTCTGCGAGGGCCAGCTCCTCGCTGTCCCGGACCCCGAGCCGCCGCTGTTCGGGGGAGTTGACCAGGAACAGGCCGCCGAAGGACCAGTGCGCCTGGCCGCCGACGGAGGCTTCGGGTTCCTGGTCGAGCACGGCCACCCGCCTGCCGGCGGCGTAGGCCTGGGCCSCGGCGACGAGTCCGGCCAGGCCCGCGCCGACCACCACCACATCGGCCTCGATCAAGCGGCCCGGCGCGCCGCCGCCCGTTCCGACACCTTCATTGCTGGTCATGGCTTCATGCTAACTCGGGCCGGCGCCCTTCCGGGGCCCGTCCCACTGCGCGACCCACCTTACTCACACGGGCAGTCACACCGTCAGTCACAACTCCCGCCGGCCGGTGCGTTGGTTTGGTCTGCGCGGGCCGAACCGGAAAACTAGAGGCATGCGCGTATATCCCACATTCTTCCGGCTCGCCTTCTCCTGGATGGACGCCGAACGCGCCCATAAGATCGGGTTCAAGGCCATCCGGCTCGCCCACAGCTGCGGTGCAGGGCGACTGCTGCACAAGTTCACGGCCCCGGCGGCGTCCCTGCAGACACAGGCCTTTGGCCTGACCTTCCCGTCGCCGTTCGGGCTCGCGGCCGGCTTCGACAAGGAAGGCCACGGCATCGAGGCTCTGACCGAACTGGGCTTCGGCCACGTCGAAGTCGGCACCATCACCGGACAGGCCCAGCCCGGAAACCCGGCGCCGCGGCTTTTCCGCCTGGTCAAAGACCGGGCCGTCATCAACCGAATGGGCTTCAACAACGACGGCGCCGCGGCGGTCGCGCCGCGGCTGAAGTCCGCCAGGGCGGCCTTGCAGCGGCAGCACCCCGGTGTGCGGCCCGTGATCGGGGTGAACATCGGCAAGAGCAAAGTGGTTGGGCTCGAGGACKCGGTGTCGGATTACCTGATCAGCGCGCGCAGCCTGGCCCCGGCAGCGGATTATCTCGTGGTCAACGTCAGTTCGCCCAACACGCCGGGCCTGCGGCTGCTGCAGGACGTTGAGACCCTTCGCCCRCTGCTGGCAGCAGTGGGGGAGGAGGCGGACAAGGCGGCCGGCCGCCACGTTCCGCTGCTGGTCAAGATCGCGCCAGACCTCAGCGATGAGGACATCGACGACGTCGCGCGCCTGGCGCTGGACCTGAAGCTGGACGGCATCATMGCCACCAACACCACCATCGCCCGCAGCGGACTCTCCTCCAGCCAGGACAAGGTCGAAGCGTGCGGCGCCGGCGGGCTTTCCGGRGCACCGCTGAAAGCACGGTCCCWSGAGGTGCTGGCMAGGCTCAARTCCGTCACSGGCGGAGCCCTGACCCTGGTCTCGGTGGGCGGAGTCGAAACCGCCCAGGATGTGCAGCAACGGCTGGACGCTGGCGCCACCCTYGTYCAGGGCTACACGGCTTTCCTCTACGAGGGCCCSTTCTGGGCCGCCCGCATCAACCGGCTGCTGGCCAGCCACCCGAGCCGCCGCTAGGCGTTCAGGGCGRGCGGACCCAGACGCTGCGGCGCAACCCGAAGCCCGGGTTAACAGGGAAGCCCCCGGCAGTTCACTGAACTGCCGTGGGCTTCCCGGTTGAAGAATTCTAGGAGCGGATGATCAGGCGGGGAACTGGCCGCGGTTGACCTGGGGCTTGGGCAGGCGCAGGCGGCGGAACTGCAGGGAGCGCATGGAGCCGTACCAGACGGTGCCGCGCTCCACCTCGCCGAACTTTTCACCGAGCCGCTTCTTGAGCTTGCGGGAGAGGATGAASACGTCCACGAAGACCGCCAGGAACATGACCCAGAAGGCGCCCAGGACGTAGATCATCTGCGAGCTGGAAGCAGGCACCAGCAGCGAGATGACAACGAACAGCAGGGCGCCGAACATGAGGTACTCGCCCAGGCTGAAGCGCGCATCGACGTAATCACGGGCGAAGCGCTTCTGCGGACCCTTATCGCGCACGGGCAGGAACTTCTCGTCACCGCTGTCCATGGCCTGCCGCATCTTRAGCCGYTGGTCCGCGACGGCGGCGCGCTCGGCGGCCTTGGAAGCCTTGCGGTCCTCCGGCACGAGCGGGCGCTTGCGGGCCGCCTCCTGGGCGCTCCGCTTGGGCGTGGGTGCGCCCTTGCCGGTCACGGCGCCCCGGGCTGCTGCCTCGGCCGCCTGCTGGTCAACTACGTCCTGCGCCGTAGGCGCTTCCTTTTTACGTCCAAACACCCCTAAAGAATACCCCGCAGACACAGGCGCGAGACCCAGCCCACACGGCATTGGGCCAGTGATGACTTTGTTCAAGGTTTAGCGTGATCCAGCGCACGGGTAGTGTTTTGGCCATGACATCTTCTACCGCGGGGAACCCGCAGACCGCACTGGACCACGCCGGCACCATCGATGCCGAAGCCCTCCGTCAAGCCGTTACCGAATCGTTCGATCAAACGATCAGCCWRTTGACGGATCTTGTTGCCATCCCGGGCATCGCCTGGCCCAGCTTTGATCCTGCCCCGCTGAACCGCAGCGCSGACGCCGTCGCCGGCCTGGTGCGTGCCAGCGGATTCGACGACGTCCGGATCCTCCGCTGCGACAAGGAAGACGGGACGCCCGGCGGGCCCGCCGTCGTCGCACGCCGTCCGGCCGCCGAGGGCAAGCCGACCGTTCTGCTGTACGCCCACCACGATGTCCAGCCGACCGGCGACCTGGCGCTGTGGGACACCGACCCGTTCACSGCCGTCGAACGCGACGGCCGKCTCTTCGGCCGCGGTGCCGCGGATGACAAGGCCGGCATCCTGGCCCACATTGCTGCCTACTCGGCGGTKACGCGTGTGCTTGGCGAGGAACTTGGSCTGGGCGTRACGTTCTTCTTCGAAGGCGAAGAGGAAGCCGGTTCCCCGACGTTCCGGTCCTTCCTCGAGACCCACCGCGAACTGCTCCGCGCCGACGTGATCGTCGTGGCCGACTCCAGCAACTGGAAGGTCGGCATTCCGGCGCTGACCACGAGCCTGCGCGGACTGGTRGACGGCACCATCGAGGTCAAGGTCCTGGACCACGCGGTGCATTCGGGCATGTTCGGCGGCCCGGTACTCGACGCCCCSACGCTGCTGGCACGCCTGATCGCGACCCTTCACGACGACGAGGGCAGCGTTGCGGTCGAGGGCCTGGTGAGCCGCGATGACGTGCTCGTGGACCTCACCGASGAGGAGTACCGAACCGACGCGTCCGTGCTCGACGGCGTGAAGCTGGCCGGAACAGGGAGCATTGCGTCACGGATGTGGACCAAGCCCGCCCTTTCCATCATCGGCTTTGACGCCCCGGCCGTGGACGTGGCCTCCAATACCCTCCTGCCGCGGGCGCGGGCCAAGTTCAGCCTGCGCCTCGCCCCCGGACAGGATCCGGCGGCGGCAATGGATGCGGTGCGCAAGCACGTTGAAACCAATGCCCCCTTCGGCGCGCAGGTCGTGTTCACCCCGGGGGAGAGCGGCAACTCCTTCCTGACCGACACCAGCTCGAAGGCCGCGTCCGTGGCYATGTGGGCCCTCGGCGAGGCCTGGGGCGTTCCCGCCGTTGAAATGGGGATCGGCGGGTCGATTCCCTTCATCGCGGACCTGACAGAGCTCTACCCCGACGTGCAGATCCTCGTGACCGGGGTCGAAGATCCCGATTCCCGCGCCCACAGCGCCAACGAATCGYTGCACCTCGGTGACTTCCGGAACGCCATCGTCGCCGAGGCCCTGCTGCTGGCGCGTCTCAAYGAGGAAGGTGCGCTYTAGCCACCAGCCCGTCCCGGGCCGKCCGGGGGAACATCCAGCCGTCTCCCACAGTTACGTCAGGAGTTAGAGCTACAGGGCTGCGCGAAGTAGCATGTAGCTATAGCCCATACCGTTTAAGTAGGGGCGGGCACCGTGCGAACGGGGCCGCCACCACCGTTGCAAGAAGGTAGGCCATGAGCACTACAACCAATGAAAACAGCGCCGACGCCACTGCCGCTGAGGCCGGCGAGCTGGCCACGCATGAGGTCAAGCTGACCGACGTGGCAGCTGGCAAGGTCCGCAGCCTGCTCGAGCAGGAAGGCCGCACCGATCTGCGCCTCCGCGTTGCCGTGCAGCCCGGCGGTTGCTCCGGCCTGATCTACCAGCTCTACTTCGATGAGCGTTTGCTCGACGGGGACGYAGTGCGCGACTACGACGGCGTGGAGGTCGTGGTCGACAAGATGAGCGTTCCCTACCTCAGCGGTGCCAGCATCGATTTCGAGGACACCATCTCCAAGCAGGGCTTCACGATCGACAATCCCAATGCCGGCGGGTCCTGCGCCTGCGGAGATTCGTTCCACTAATTCTTATCCACTAAGGCCGGGCATTTTGCCCGGCCTTAGTGGCGCAGGATCCTCAACGAGCGGCGGCCATAAAAAGCTCCCGACGCACGGTGCGGACATGTGGGCGAAAACTCCCGGGGAGCGGTAAGCTCTACACCGAGTAGTAAAACTTTTCGTTTGCCCTGCCCGTAATTCGCGGGGCAACAGCAACAAGTAGGAAGGGCCGTCTGTGAGTTCGCAGAACCGAACCGGCAGCCGACGCAAACAGATCACTACGATCACTGGCTTGGCACTAGCCGGCGCGTTGGCTTTGACTGGATGTTCACCAGAGGTACAGAGGGGCTGGTTGCCCACCGAGCGTGACACCACAAATCACACTGGCCTCATCATGGACCTCTGGGTCAACTCATGGATTGCSGCGCTGGTCGTYGGCATCATCACCTGGGGCCTGATGATCTGGTGCGTCGTCGCCTACCGCCGCCGCAAGGGCACCGTGGGCTTCCCCCGCCAGAACAGCTTCAACCTTCCGCTTGAAGTGTTCTACCTGACGATCCCGCTGTTCATGGTCCTGGTGTTCTTYTACTTCACCGACCGCGACACCGCGTCGATCGATGACCGCTCCAAGCCGGCCGACGTCGTCGTCGACGTCCGCGGCAAGCAGTGGGCGTGGGACTTCAACTACAAAAAGGGTGAAGTCGTCACCGGGGACGTCCATGAAGCTGGCGTCCAGGCCCACCTGACCGGCAACGACGTGGACAAGGAAAAGCTGCCCACCCTGTACCTGCCGGTCAACAAGTCGATTGACCTCGAGCTCAACTCCCGCGACGTCATCCACTCCTTCTGGGTACCTGCGTTCCTGCAGAAGCGGGACATGATTCCCGGCAAGACCAACTACATCCGGTTCACCCCCACCAAGGAGGGAACCTACGACGGCAAGTGTGCCGAACTTTGTGGCGAGTACCACTCCGAAATGCTGTTCCGCGTGAAGGTTGTCTCCGAGTCGGAGTTCCAGGCGCACATGAACAAGCTGCGCCAGGACGGGAACACCGGCCTGCTCGGTGAAGAGTACGACCGCAACCCGGCCCCGACCGAAACCAAGTAAGGCGAGCGACGTGGCAACTTACACTCAATCCGCCGGGATCCTCGAGGCTCCCGTAGTACCGAAGTCCAAGGGGCGCATCGTCGTCAACTGGATCACCTCGACCGACCACAAAACGATCGGGTACATGTACCTGATCGCGTCGTTCGTCTTCTTCTGCTTCGGCGGCATCATGGCGCTGCTGATCCGTGCCGAACTCTTCGAGCCCGGCATGCAGATCCTGCAGACCAAAGAGCAGTACAACCAGCTCTTCACGATGCACGGCACCGTGATGCTCCTGATGTTCGCGACGCCGCTGTTTGCCGGGTTCACSAACGTCATCATGCCGCTGCAGATCGGTGCCCCCGACGTCGCGTTCCCGCGACTGAACGCGCTGGCCTTCTGGTTCTTCCTCTTCGGTTCAACCATCGCCGTGTCCGGCTTCATCACCCCGCAGGGTGCCGCGTCGTTCGGCTGGTTTGCCTACGCGCCGCTRTCCAACACGACGTTCAGCCCCGGCGTGGGCGGTGACCTGTGGGTCTTCGGCCTGGCGCTTTCCGGCTTCGGCACCATCCTTGGCGCGGTCAACTTCATYACCACGATCATCTGCATGCGYGCCCCCGGCATGACCATGTGGCGYATGCCGATCTTCACCTGGAACGCCCTCGTGACGTCCATCCTGGTCCTGATGGCCTTCCCGCCGCTGGCCGCCGCSCTGTTYGCSCTCGGCGCGGACCGCCGCTTTGGTGCCCAYATCTTCGATCCGGAGAATGGCGGTGCCGTCCTCTGGCAGCACCTGTTCTGGTTCTTCGGCCACCCCGAGGTGTACATCATCGCGCTGCCGTTCTTCGGCATCGTCTCGGAGATTTTCCCGGTCTTCAGCCGCAAGCCGATCTTCGGCTACAAGGGCCTGGTGTACGCGACCATCTCCATCGCCGCCCTGTCCGTAACCGTGTGGGCCCACCACATGTACGTCACCGGCTCGGTCCTGCTGCCGTTCTTCTCCTTCATGACGATGCTGATCGCTGTTCCGACCGGTGTGAAGTTCTTCAACTGGATCGGCACCATGTGGCGCGGTTCCATCACCTTTGAAACCCCCATGCTCTGGAGCATCGGCTTCCTGGCAACGTTCCTCTTCGGTGGCCTGACCGGCATCATTCTGGCCTCGCCGCCGCTGGACTTCCACGTCTCGGACTCCTACTTCGTCGTGGCCCACTTCCACTACGTGGTCTTCGGCACYGTCGTGTTTGCCATGTTCGCAGGCTTCTACTTCTGGTGGCCCAAGTGGACCGGCAAGATGCTCAACGAGCGCCTCGGCAAGATCCACTTCTGGATGCTGTTCCTCGGCTTCCACGGCACCTTCCTGATCCAGCACTGGCTGGGTGTCGARGGYATGCCCCGCCGCTACGCGGACTACATGCCGCAGGATGGGTTCACGTGGATGAAYCAGTTCTCCACCATCGCYTCGTTCGTYCTCGGTGCCTCGCTGATCCCGTTCTTCTGGAACGTCTACATCACCTGGCGCAGCAATGAGCGKGTGGAAGTTGATGACCCGTGGGGCTTCGGTGCCTCGCTCGAGTGGGCCACGTCCTGCCCGCCGCCGCGCCACAACTTCACYTCCCTGCCCCGCATCCGCTCCGAACGTCCTGCCTTGGACCTGCACCACCCGGAGCTCTCCCAGTCCTACACCGTCGACTCGCCWGCTCCGGCAGCAGCAGCCCTCGGTAACGCCGACCAGAAGGACACCGCCAAGTGAAACTCGAATCAAGAATTTTTGGCTTCGGCGTCTTCTTCTTTGTGCCGGTGGCGTTCATCTACGGTTACCTGACCCACTGGAGCGAATGGGTAGGCATCCTCGGAATCCTGCTCGTGGGCGGTCTCGCCGGCATGATCGGCGCGTACCTCGGCTTCACGGGCAAGCGCGTGGGCATGCGCCCCGAGGACCGCAACGACGCCGAAATCCATGAGGGAGCCGGCGAACAGGGACACTTCAGCCCCTGGAGCTGGTGGCCGCTGATGCTGGGCCTGTCCTGCGCAACAGGCTTCCTCGGCCTGGCTGTTGGCTGGTGGATMGTCTTCATCGCYGGCGGAATGGCAGTAGTCGCCCTGGTCGGCTGGGTCTACGAATACAGCCGCGGTGACCACGCGCACTAGCGTCCACCCGGACTAAAAGTTCATATTGCACGACGGCGGGCCCCACCAAATGGTGGGG
>NZ_JBFTKG010000009.1:0-127036 GCF_056395825.1 Arthrobacter sp. 05T47
CCGTCAGGTTCCAACGAGTCGGTGGGCCCGGTGGTGACGAGGGTGCGGGCCCATTGGGCGGGAACGGTGCCGTAGCCGGGAAGGCGGGCCGGTTCGCTGTCGGCCTGGAAGAGGGTGCGGTCGGTCATGACGAGCTGGATCTCAACCCCGGTGATCCCGCCGGGGGTGCCGGCGGCGCGTTCGACGAGGGCATCGGCCATCAGTTGGCCGCGGCTCCTCGGATCCCCGGCGGCGCGTTGGGTGTCGGCGTTCCGGGCCAGGGCGGTGTACACGGCGACGGCCTGGGCGACGGGCAGCAGGGCGGTCAGATAGGCCATGGTGTCCGGGGCCGGGCGGAGGCTGACGTGCCGTTCGGTGGCGGCGTGCGCGGCCCGGTCCGTCACGGAGCGAGGGTCGCACCGGTAGGAGGCAGCCCGGGCTGCGGCGGTGATGGCCCGATCGCCCAGCCCGGCAAGGGTGCCGGTGTCCGGGGCGAGTTGGGCGTCGACGGCGGTACGGTCGGCGGCGCTCAGGCAGGCGGTCTCGCGCACGAGGAGGGTGGCGCGCCATTCGTTCAGAACCCCGGTTTCCATTGCGGTGAGGGTGTGCGGCATTTCGGTGACGAGGGCTTGGGCCAGGCCGAGCAGGCGGCCGCCCCTGGCGGGGGATTCGCGCCGGGCCAAAGCGATCTGCGCGCCGACACCCGCCCCGAGCTTATCGGCGGGCATCCCGGCGGCGGCCTGGGCGCGGCGTTGGAGCTGGTCGAATTCGACGGCGAGGTGGGCCTGTTCGGCGGCCGCGGCGGATTTCCGGTCCTCGAGTTCGCGGATGCGGTCGATGATCCGGGCACAGTCGGCCGCGGCGCCGACGCCTCCCGGCGCCGACTGAGCGGTGCCCGGCCGACCTGGCAGGACTGCGGACGCTGTCACGGGTTTGCCGAAAATCGTGTCCGGCCCGGAACACGAGCGTGCCAGGCGCGGCCGAAGCCGGTACCGCCACGTCCCGCCGGAACCACTTCGGGCCCTTGATTGCCGTCCATGAATTCAGTCTTTCAGGGACCTACGACATTTAACGGAGAGCCAGGAGGGCTGGCCAGGCAGCCGGCCAGATGGATGCCCGCCGAGTCGGCGGCCGCACCGGACTCACCGGCAACCGCCGCACCGCATTCACCGGCACGGGACTCACCGGCAACGGCCACGTCCCGGCGCGGAGGCCTGAATCGCCACCCATGAACCCACCGCGACGGTCCCACTCCGGACCCCGTCAACTAGGCTGGACCCGTGACCCGCCTCATTCTTGCCTCCCAGTCCCCCGCCCGCACCAAGCTGCTCAGCCACGCCGGGATCCGGCACGAGGTCCTCGTCTCGGATGTGGACGAGGACGCCGTCCAGGCCCGCTACGGTGTGACCGATCCGCATGACACGGCCCTGCTGCTCGCCCGGGCCAAGGCCGAGGCCGTCGCCTCGCTGCCCGAGGCGGACGGCGCAATCGTGATTGGCTGCGATTCCGTCTTCGAATTCGACGGCGAGGCCCACGGCAAGCCCTACACGGCCGACGTCGCGCGCGAGCGCATGCTGCGCATGAGCGGCAGCATGGGCGTGCTGCACACCGGCCACTGGCTCGTCGACTGCCGCGACACCGACGGTGAAGAAACAGACGACGGCGACGTCACCGCACGCGGCTCCGGCGCCACCCTGGGCTCGGTGTCCTCCGCTGAAGTGCACTTCATGGAAATGAGCGTCGAGGAAATCGACACCTACATCGCCACCGGCGAGCCGCTGCAGTGCGCCGGCTCCTTCACGATCGACGGCTACGGCGGCGCGTTCATCCGCAAGGTCGACGGCGATCCCCACACCGTCGTCGGGCTCTCCATCTCCACCCTGCGCGCGCTCCTCAGCCAGGCAAATGTGGGCATCACCGAACTTTGGACCGGTGGGGCCGTGGACCCGGCGGACGTCCGCGCCGAGTGAAAGCGGAGTAGGGACTCAGTGGGGATCGAGTGAGCCATTTCGCCGCCCTTTGTGGCAACCCTACAAAGGAGGGGCCGTTTACGCGCGGAATCCGCAAGTAATATCGGCGGAACCCACAAAACCGCGCTAGGCTCCCTGAAGGAAAGAAGGAGACGCCTTGTCAGCAAATTCGGAGCAGTCCGCCACCACCGTGCCGGGATCAACACAGTCATCTGCAGCCGCGGGCAGCCGCCCGCTTAGCAAGGTGCTGATCGCCAACCGCGGAGAAATTGCGGTGCGCATCATCCGCGCCGCCCGCGACGAAGGCATCACCTCGGTGGCCGTCTACGCGGATCCCGACCGCGATGCCCTGCACGCGCGGCTCGCCGACGAGGCCTACGCGCTCGGTGGCAACACCGCCGCAGAGTCCTACCTGGTGATGGACAAGATCATCGACGTCGCCCGCCAGTCCGGCGCGGATGCCATCCACCCCGGGTACGGCTTCCTGGCCGAAAACGCCGAGTTCGCCGCCAAGGTGATCGCTGCCGGCATCACGTGGATTGGTCCCTCCCCCGAGGCGATCTCGGCCCTCGGCGACAAGGTCCAGGCCCGCCACATCGCCGAGAAGGTCGGCGCCCCGCAGGTCCCCGGCACCGCCGACCCGGTCGAATCCGCCGAGGAAATCCTCGAATTCGTGGACAAGTTCGGCCTGCCCGTCGCCATCAAGGCGGCCTTCGGCGGCGGCGGACGCGGCATCAAGGTGGCTCGCACCCGGGAGGAAATCCCCGAACTCTTCGAATCTGCCGTGCGCGAGGCGACTGCCGCCTTCGGCCGTGGCGAGTGCTTTATCGAGCGCTTCCTGGACGCCCCGCGGCACGTCGAAACCCAGTGCCTCGCCGACGCCTACGGCAACGTTGTGGTGGTCTCCACCCGCGACTGCTCGCTCCAGCGCCGCAACCAGAAGCTCGTCGAAGAAGCCCCTGCCCCCTTCCTCACCGAAGAGCAGAACAAGCGCCTCTACGAATCCTCCAAGGCCATCCTCAAGGAAGCCGGCTACCTCGGCGCCGGCACGTGCGAATTCCTCGTCGGCCAGGACGGCACCATCTCCTTCCTCGAGGTCAACACCCGCCTCCAGGTGGAGCACTGCGTCTCCGAGGAAGTCACCGGGATCGACCTCGTCCGGGAACAGTTCCGGCTGGCCCGCGGCGAGGAACTCGGCTACGACGACCCCGAAGTCCGCGGCCACTCCATCGAATTCCGCATCACCGGCGAGGACCCGGGCCGGAACTTCATGCCCGCCCCGGGCACCATCACCACGCTGAAGAACCCCACGGGCCCCGGTATCCGCATCGATTCCGGCGTGGAGCAGGGCGATGTCATCAGCGGCAACTTCGACTCCATGCTCTCCAAGCTGGTGGTCACCGGCGCCACCCGCGCCCAGGCCCTGCAGCGGTCCCGGCGTGCGCTGGAGGAAATGGTGGTCGAAGGCATCCCCACCGTCATCCCGTTCGACCTCGCGGTTGTGTCCAATCCCGATTTCGCCCCGGCCGAGGGCGCCTTCAAGGTGCACACCCGCTGGATCGAGACGGCCTTCGTCAACGACATTCCGGCCTGGACCCCCACCGGCGCCGACGCCGAAGCGCCCGACGGCGGCGATCGCCAGCGGGTGGTCGTCGAGGTCGGCGGCAAGCGCCTCGAAGTGGTGTTGCCGGCGTCGCTGGGCACCGGCACGTCCGGCGGCACGGGCGGCGGCAAGCCGGCCAAGGTCAAGAAGCGCGTCCGTGGCGGCGGCGCCACCGTGGCTGCGAGCGGCAACGCGCTGACCTCCCCCATGCAGGGAACCATCGTGAAGGTGGCCGTCGCCGAAGGCGCCACGGTGGCCGAGGGCGATCTCGTCGTCGTGCTCGAAGCGATGAAGATGGAACAGCCGCTCACCGCCCACCGCGCCGGGATCGTAATGGGCCTCACCGCGTCCGCGGGCGAGACGGTGTCCGCCGGCGCTGTGATCGCCATGATCGAAGACGGCGAGTGACCGTCAGCAACGGCGGACAGTAGAAAGAACCAGCAGGACAGTAAGACCACTCCGGTCACGGGCGCGCCTCTGGCGCCTCCGTGACCGGCCAGTGGAAACTTGGAGTGTGAAGCCATTCCTGCTCCTCGCCTCGCGCGCGGAAGAAACCGCCGCCGAGGACGAATACCGCGCCTATCTGCGCTACTGCGGGCTCGAGCCCGAGCAGCTGCACCGCATCCGGATGGAAGCCGCCCCGCTCCCCCCACTGGAGCTGTCCGACTATTCGGGCGTCATTGTGGGCGGCAGTCCCTTCACCTCCAGCGACCCGGCCGATCACAAGAGTGCCACCCAGCACCGGGTGGAGAGCGAACTCGCCGGACTGCTGGACAGGATCGTGGCCGAGGACTTCCCGTTCCTCGGTGCCTGCTACGGCGTCGGAACGCTCGGCCTGCACCAGGGCGCCGTGATCGACCGGACTTATGGTGAAGGCCTGGGCGGTGTCACCATCAAACTGACGGCCGAAGGGCTGCAGGATCCCCTCCTGCGCGGGCTGCCGGAGAGCTTCGTAGCGTTCACCGGACACAAGGAAGCCTGCACCGTCCTGCCCTCCCACGCGGTGCTCTTGGCGAGCTCGGCCGCCTGCCCGGTGCACATGTTCCGGATCAAGACCAACCTGTACGCCACCCAGTTCCACCCCGAACTCGACGCCGAGGGGCTCGTCACCAGGATCGACATCTACCGCCACGCCGGCTACTTCCCGCCGGAATCGGCCGAAATGCTCATGGAGGACGCCCGCCGGTTCACCGCGACGGAGCCGATGAAGATCCTGCGGAACTTCGTGGAGCGCTACGCGAGCTAGCCGACACATAATCCAGCAGACGCAGAAATGCCCGGTGTGTTCGACGAACACACCGGGCATTTCGGTCAGCAGCTTCGCTGGAGCGTCAGGCTACGTTGTTCTCGTAGTCCAGATCGCGGGTTTCCTTGCTCACGAACAGGGCAATCAGCGTCAGCACGGCCATGACGGCGAGGTAGACACCGACCAGCGCCGGGCTGCCCTTGCCGACTTCCCAGAGCCAGACGGCGATGAACGGAGCCACCGCCGCACCCAGGATGCTGGAGAAGTTGTAGCTGATGGCCGAGCCTGTGTACCGGACGTTGGTCGGGAACAGTTCCGGCAGCAGCGCACCCATGGGGCCGAAGGTCAGGCCCATCAGGGAGAAGCCGATGATCAGCAGTGCCATGGTGCCCACGAACCCTGCGCTGAACAGCGGGACGAACAGCAGGCCGAAGACCAGGATGCCGGCCGTAACCACCATGAGCATCTTGCGGCGGCCGTACTTCTCGGCCAGGGGGCCGGAGACCAGAGTGAAGATGCCGAAGAACACGACGCCGACAATCAGCATCCAGAGGAAGTCGTTGCGGGTGTAGCCGAGGCCGGGGACGAACGCGGCGGCCGCGGACTCGCTCATCGGTTTGCCTGCCTTCTCGGCCGCGGCCTTGGCGGCATCCAGGCTGGAGGCGCGGGTTCCGTAGGTGAGAGTGAACGTGGTCATCAGGTAGAAGAGCACGTAGGTGGCGAGCATGATGAACGTGCCCAGGATCAGGTGGCGCCAGCTGGTCTTGAAGACCCGGGCAAGCGGCAGCTTGGCGACCTCTTTGGATTCGATGACCTTGGTGAACGCGGGGGTTTCGATCAGCTTGAGGCGGACGTAGAGGCCGATGATCACCATGACGGCGCTGAGCAGGAACGGCACGCGCCAGCCCCAGTCCATGAAGGCCTGCGGCGTCAGGGTGTAGCTGAAGACCAGGAAGATCACGTTGGCGATGATGAAACCGATCGGGGCACCGAGCTGCGGGAAGGTGCCATAAATGGCGCGCTTGTTTGCGGGGGCGTTCTCGGTGGCCAGCAGTGCCGCACCGCTCCATTCGCCGCCAAGGGCAAGGCCCTGGAAGAAGCGCATGACGACCAGGAGGGCCGGAGCCCAGAATTCCCAGCCGGGTACGGTCGCCGTCGGCAGGCAGCCGATCAGGAAGGTGGCAATACCCATTGTCAGCAGCGAGGCCACGAGGGTTCCCTTGCGGCCGAACTTGTCGCCGAAGTGGCCGAAAATGATCGAGCCGAGCGGGCGGGCGATGAACGCGACACCGAATACAGCGAAGGATGCCAGCAGCTGGGCGGTTTCGTTCTGCGCCGGGAAGAACAGCGAGGGGAAGACCAGCACGGCAGCAGTGGCGTACACGTAGAAGTCATAGAACTCGACGGTGGTGCCGATCAGGCTGGCGACAATCACGCGGCCGCGCGAATTCACCTGCTTCGTGGACCCATGCTCCGAGGAGGTTGCAGTGGATGACATGTAGTAGCGCTTTCATGAAGACCGGACGGAAATTCCCCAAGAGCCCGATGCCCGGGGCCGCCGGATAGGGAGTCGTATATGTCTGATAATAGTTCCCACCGTCCAGTCAATGGACAAATGTTCCGCTATTTGGACGCCGTGTCGTCGTCTCACGTGGTGGTCGTCACACCCATTCTCACACCGTAATAAAGGCCCCGATAGGCAAAAGTCACAGCGCGTTAATAAACGGCGACAGTCCCGGAAACGCGGGATCCCTACCTTTGAAGGACAACACCCCCCAAGGAGGTCTCCCAAGTGACTGCTGAACGCACCGCCGAAATCGGCACCGTAGATGCCGATGCCGCCCGTACCGGCGGCACCCTTACCCTCGACCACCGGCCCGGCCGCTGGATCGCCAACTGGGATGCAGAAAACAAAGAACAGTGGGAGTCCGCCGGCCGCTCGATCGCCCGTCGCAACCTGAATTGGTCCATCTTCGCCGAGTTCCTGGGTTTCGTGGTCTGGCAGCTTTGGTCGATCGTGGTGGTCCAGCTTCCCTCCGCCGGCTTCAAGTTCTCCACCAATGAGATCTTCTGGCTGATCTCCATGCCAAGCCTCGTGGGCGCCACGCTCCGGATCCCCTACACCTTCATGGTGCCGCGCTTCGGCGGCCGCAACTGGACCATCGTCTCGGCCCTGCTGCTCCTGCTCCCCTCGGTGGGCCTGGGGCTGTGCGTGGCCAACCCGGGCACCCCGTTCGGCGTCATGCTGTTCGTGGCGGCGCTGGCAGGATTCGGCGGCGGCAACTTCGCAAGCTCGATGGCAAACATCACCTTCTTCTACCCCGCCCGGGAAAAGGGCTGGGCCCTGGGCCTGAACGCCGCCGGCGGCAACCTCGGTGCCGCCGTCGCACAGCTGGCCGTGCCGATCGCCATCACCCTGCTGGCAGCCGGCACCGTGAACCTGCCCGTCGCCGGCTTCATGTGGGTTCCGCTGATCCTGCTGGCCGCCTTCGGCGCCTGGAAGTATATGGACAACCTCACCAGCGCCAAGGGCGACGTCGCGGGCTCACTGGCCGCGCTGAAGGAACCGCACCTGTGGATCATGGCGCTGCTGTACATCGGCACCTTTGGCTCCTTCATCGGCTTCGCCGGCGTGTTCCCCAAGCTCATCAAGGACTACTTCCCGGCCTTCTCCTCAATCGGCGTCGGCACCGTGGCATTGTCCCTGGCCTTCCTCGGCCCGCTGGTCGGCTCACTGGCCCGCCCCTACGGCGGTCGCCTGGCGGACCGGAATGGCGGGGCCCGCATGACCGTCACCGCCTTCGCCGCGATGGCCGTGATCACCCTGACCATGATCTGGACCCTGCCGCTGAAGAACTTCTGGCTGTTCCTGGTCCTGTTCCTGCTCCTCTTCACCGCCAGCGGCTTCGGAAACGGCGCCACCTACCGCATGATCCCGGTCATCTTCGCCACCTCCAGCCGGGCCGCCCGCTCCGGTGCCAGCACGGTCACCACCCAGCGGCTCGCGTCCTCGGCCTTGGGACTGATCTCGGCCATCGGCGCCTTCGGCGGATTCGTCATCCCGCAGGTGCTCAACGCCTCGAACTCCGCCAGCGGCTCTTATACCCCGGCGTTCTACGGATTCGTGGGTGCCTATGTCCTGATGCTGGCGGTCTGCTGGTTCTTCTACATCCGCAACGCCAACCGAAACGCGATGGGACACGTCTAACATGACCACCGGCGCCGACACGCACTGCCCTTACTGCGCCCTGCAGTGCGCCATGACGCTCACATCTCCAGCGGCTCTGACCCCGGCTGTCCAGCCGGGGTCAGACCCCGTTCACGCCACGCCGGCGCCGGCGCCCGCCGTCGCCCCGCCGCTCCTGACAGTCGCTGGGCGGGATTTCCCCACCAACCGCGGCGGCCTGTGCCGCAAGGGCTGGACCTCCGCCTCGCTGCTGAACCACACCGGCCGGGTCACCGAGCCTCTGCTCAAGGGCGCCGACGGCGTCCACCGCCCGGTCAGCTGGGACGTGGCCCTTGGGCTGATTGTCTCCGCCGTGAAGAGTGCCCGCGCCGGGCACGGTCCGGACGCCGTCGGCGTGTTTGGCGGCGGCGGCCTCACCAATGAAAAGGCCTACCAGCTGGGCAAGTTCGCCAGGCTGGGACTGGGCACCTCGCGGATCGACTACAACGGACGGTTCTGCATGTCCTCGGCCGCCGCGGCCGGCATGCGCGCCTTCGGCCTGGACCGCGGGCTTCCGTTCCCGCTGGCGGACCTCGACGCCGCCAGCACCATCCTGATGCTCGGGTCCAACGTTGCCGAGACCATGCCGCCCTTCGTCCAGCACCTCCAAGGCGCGCGCGACGCCGGCGGGCTGATCGTCGTCGACCCCCGGCGCTCCGCCACCGCCGCGTTCACTTCCGACGGCGGCGGCCTGCACCTGCAGCCGCTGCCGGGCACCGACCTCGCCCTGCTCCTGGGCATCTCCCACGCGGTGATCCACGAGGGCCTGGCCGATGCCGCGTACATCGCCGAGCGCACCACCGGCTACGACGCCGTGGTCCGCAGCGTCGGAAGCTTCTGGCCGGAACGGGTCCAGTCGATCACCGGCGTCCCGGCCGGGCTGATCCGTGAAACCGCCCGGCGGCTGGCTGACGGCGCCGGCAAGGGCGGCAGCTACATCCTCACCGGCCGCGGCGTCGAACAGCACGTGGACGGCACCGATACCGCCACGGCCGCCATCAATCTCGCCCTGCTGCTGGGCCTGCCGGGCTCGGCGCGGAGCGGCTACGGCACCCTCACCGGGCAGGGCAACGGCCAGGGCGGCCGCGAACACGGCCAGAAGGCGGACCAGCTGCCCGGCTACCGGAAGATCACCGATCCCGCCGCCCGCGCCCACATGGCCAAGGTCTGGGGCGTCCCCGAAGCGCTCATCCCGGGACCCGGCGTCCCCGCCGTCGAACTGCTCAAGTCCCTGGGACAGCCCGACGGCGTCCGGTGCCTCTTCGTTCACGGCGCCAACGTGGCGGTGTCCGCCCCGGATGCGAACGCCGTGATCGCGGGCTTGCGCAGCCTGGACTTCCTGGTGGTGTGCGACTTCTTCCTCTCCGAGACCGCCGCCGAGGCCGACCTGGTCCTGCCGGTCACCCAGTGGGCCGAGGAAGAAGGCACCCTGACCAACCTCGAGGGACGTGTGCTGCGCCGCCGCCGGGCCCTCACTCCCCCGCCCGGGGTGCGCAGCGAGCTCTGGATCATGACCCGTCTGGCAGAGCTGCTGGACGCCCCCTCCATCTTCAGCGAGGACCCCGAAACCGTATTCGAGGAGCTCCGGATTGCATCCTCCGGCGGACTGGCCGACTACTCCGGAATCGACTACGCCATGCTGGACCGTGGCGAGGAGGCCTACTGGCCCTACCCCGCCGGCAGCACCGGCACGCCGCGGCTCTTCCTGGACGCCTTTGCCCACGCGAACGGCCGGGCAGTGTTCACCCCCGTTGCGCCCCGGCGTCGTACTCCTTCTGCCGCCGCGGCCGGAATCTCCCGGGCCGGAAGGCCGATGACCCTCATCACGGGCCGGCTGATGGAGCACTACCAGTCCGGCGCGCAGACCCGCCGGGTGGCCGCCCTGGCCGAGGCCCAGCCCGAGGCGCGGCTGCAGCTCCACCCCGCCGCGGCCGCCGCCCAAGGTATCGCCGACGGCGACTACGTCTCCATTTCCAACGAACGCGGCGTGGTCAGCTGCCGTGCCGAGCTGAGCACGGACATCCGCCCGGAGACGGTGTTCCTGCCGTTCCACTTCCCGGAGCTCGAGAGCGCCAACCGGCTCACCGAGGCGGCCACGGACCCCATTTCCGGGATGCCCGAGTTCAAGACGAGCAAGGTATGGATCCGCCCGACAAGTTCCGGCGACACCAGTTCCTGCGACACGGTGTCCGGCGGCGCAGTGTCCGGCTCTGTCCCGGCCGCTGCTTCCGCCGGTGTTGGCGGCCGCATTCTTCAAGCAGAGGAGACCTCATGACTGAGCGGATTGTGGTGGTGGGCTTCGGACCCGTCGCCGCGAGGCTGATCGACGAGCTGCTGCCTGCCGTGCGCAGCGGAATCGCGCACCTAACGGTGATCGGCGAAGAGTCCGAGGCGGCGTACAACCGCGTGCTGGTGGCGGATCTCGGCGTCGGCCGGACCACGCCGGCAGCCCTGGCTCTCGCGGACGCTGCCGCACTCGTGGCGGACGGCGTCGATGTCCGGCTGGGCGTCCGGGTCCGCCGCGTGGACCGCGCCCGGCAGCAGGTCCTGCTCAGCGATGGCACCTCCCCCGGCTACGAGCGGTTGGTCTTCGCCACCGGTTCGCGGCCTGTCATCCCCAACCTCACCGGTCTCAACCCGGACCCGGCCGCTCCTGTGCTGCCGCCGGGCGTGACCGCCCTTCGGGATCTCCGCGACGCGTCCGTACTCCACTCCGCCGTGGCCGGCGGCAAGCGCGTGGTGGTCCTGGGCGGCGGCGTGCTGGGTCTGGAGACTGCCCTGGCCGCGGCCGAGGAAGGCGCCACCGTCACGGTGGTGCACAACGGACCGCATCCCCTGGGCCGGAACATCGACCGCGGCGGCGGCGCCGTTCTCGCGGCTTCCTTGCGGAACTGCGGCGTGCGGGTTGCGGGCAACGCCCGCTCCGTCGGCGTCGAACATAACGCCCCCGACGGCGGCTTCTCGGCGCTGCTGCTCGATGACGGCTCCGCGATCGACGGCGACCTCCTGGTGCTCTCCTGCGGTGTCCGGCCGCGGACCGAACTGGCCGAAGGCTGCGGTCTCTCAACCGCCGCCGGGATCCTGGTGGACCACAAGCTCCGGGCCCACCACGAGCCGCACATTTTTGCGATCGGTGACTGCGCAGAGGTCCGCTGCCCGGACCACGAGTGCGTGGAGTGCCGGACCGCACGCGGCCCGTCCGGGCTGGTCGGGCCGGGCTGGCGCCAGGCCGAATGGCTCGCCGATTACTTGACCCTGCTGGCATCCGGCGCCGAGGCAGAGGCTGAGGCCCTGCCCTCGCTTCCCGCGGAACTGCCGGGCGTGATCGTGCTGAAGGCCCGTGGCATGAACATGGCCGTGGCCGGGGATGTATCCACCGACCCGTGGGACGAGGAAGCCCTGACCGCCGGCGCAGTCAACGGCCGGGCGCGGCTGCAGATCGCCCAGTGGGCCGATCCCGAGCACGGCCGCTACGTCAAGATGACTACCCGCGCCGGCGTGCTGGAGGGCCTTGTGTCCGTGGGCATGCCCCGCACCTCGGCCGAGCTGGTGCAGCTGTTCGAGCGCGGCGCCGAACTCCCCGCGGACAGGTCCTTGCTGCTGCGCCTGGACGGACCGGACCAGCTTGCATCCCCCGGCGCTGCCGACCCCGCCCGGACCGTCTGCCGGTGCGCGGGCGTCAGCGGGACAGCCATTGCTTCTGCCGTCACGGAGGGCTGCGGGACCGTGCCCGAAGTCTCCGCGGCCACCCGCGCCGGTACGGGCTGCGGCGGCTGCCACGACGACATCAAGGGCATCATCGAGGCCCACTTTCAGGGAGCGGTCGCCTGAGGCTTAGCTCGATGGGCAGCCGTGCTCGCCGGACATCGCCGCGGCCGCGCTACCCGTTTGCGGCGCCCGGTCCGGCAGGGTTGTACTGCGCTGCGTTGTCGAATCTCTTCTGCCACTGGGCATGCTCGCGGACGGCCTCCAGCCGGCGGCTTGGAGTCCACCTGGGCAGGTAGTCGGGCGCGGGCAGCTCGCGGGCAGGCTTGGGCCTCGCCACAGGCCGGGTCTGGACGGGCCTGGGCGCCGGCCGGGTCTGGACGAGTGTGGTCACATACCGGGTCTGAACGTGCTCCCGGCGGTAATTCGGCTTGGGGTCGGCGATCGTCCAATTGATCAAGGTGCGCATGATCAGCACGAGCACCCACAGGCCGAGCCCAGCCACGATGTATTGCCAAAACAGGACCAGCAACACGATGGCCAATAGTACGAAAAGGAACATGGCGACATTATGCATTTGCGATGCGCCAAGAGGTAGAGGTCTTTTTTCCCTGATCGCCCCGCACCTCGGCCGAGCCTGTGCAACTGTTCGAGCGTGGCGCCAGACTGCCGCGGACAGGTCGCTGCTGCTGCGCCTGTACGGGCCGGACCAACTTGCCTCTCCCGGTTCTGCGGGACCGTGCCCGAGGCCTCCGCGGCCACCCCCGCCGGCACCGGCTGCGGCGGCTGCCACGACGACATCAAGGGGATCATCGAGGCGCACTTTCAAGGGGCGGCTGCGTAAGGAATGGGCGTCCCGACGGCTTGACTCAGCTTTCAGCCGTACATCCATTAACTTGCGGGTTACGAGTACCGGATCGGAAGTGTCTAAGGCGGTCCGTACCCGGCTAGTACCCGGTCACCGTGACCTTGACCCCATGTCTTCGTCAGCGTCGTGAAGTTTGCACGACTGCCAGGCCGCCCACGGGCTGGCGACGCCGTTGCGCTTCCACTAATACGTCAGCTCAGTCACGCTCCTCCACGGTGTGGCCGACGACGAATGATTCCGACGAGTGTCGGCGGCGCCCCCGTCGCCTTATGAACCGGGACGACGGCCGGGGCTAGGACCACGCCGTTGTAACGCTTGCTCACGAGCCGTCCTTAGACCACTAAAACCGAAAGGAACTAATTATCTGAGGTCCGGCGCCAAAGTTCCGGGATGATTTCGCAGGTTAGCCCGTCCAAGCGTGCAGTCCACGTCGTACTTTGTACAGAATTTTCGGGCTGCAAATCGCGGCTGCGTCATGTCACAATCCACTGCCGTTTCAATTGAGGTTGAGGGTTGGTCCGGGCTCGAGCTTGGAGCGTTCCGTGGCCCAACAGCTCGGATGTTTTAGGCTCACGCTCTCCGTCCCATTAGGGCCGACCACGTCTACCTCCACACTGTCCTGACGGAAGATCACGCTTGCCGTCCGCCGTGGATCCGATATTCCTCGGGGCGCAATCACTGTGACGATGACGTTACTGGACTCTTTGGTGCTCGCTTGAAGAGTCGGGGCTTCGAAGATTTCCCCGTAGGTGTCGCTCCGCCAACCAAGCATGGGTTCTTTTTGCCCTATCTTGACGGCTAGGTTCAGGTCTCCCTGTTCACAGAAGCTGGATATCTCCATCCCAAGTTCGGATGTTTCCGAGGAGGAACACCCCGCCTCTAGTGTGGTTGCAGCCTGAGTCGGCAATTGCCAGAGGACCACAGCGCCTTCATTACGTGTGGCAACAATGCTATCGATGACGATGAGGTATCGATGGGTTCGGGAGTGATAGATGCCCCTCTGCCACGTTGAACCGTGCGTTTCCGAGCGCATAACAACAGTCCAGTCGTGGTCCGCGCTTGTGGCACTTTGGACCAACGAAGTCGGGGCTTCCTCGTTGTAAGGGTCGTTGGGGAAGACGACAGCGTTGTGGGCATAGTTCGACTTGAGAAAGTCTGTGTTCTCGTGCTTCTGGTATTTGTAGCGTCCACCCTCCAGGAGCAACGGCGTTACCCCTGCCATCAGCGTTATGGATCCTCCGTCGCAGTGCGCGTGCGAGGTTACCTTCGGGCCGTAGCGAAGCGTGTAGAACACTTGAGTTTGGTCGGCTGGGAGGTGCCATGTCGTTCGGGCAAATAGGTATCCGGCGGCATAAGTTCGGTAGACAGCAGCAGGCGCCGATCCCTTCGTTCCCTGAGAGGCCACCCACTCGACGACCGACCCCGGAAGCATCCGAAGCGCAAGCCTGTCGGAATCCCCGAAGGGTACAGGGTGAAGATCCGGTCCGGTTCCGTATCCCACAAAGTCGGGCATCTCTTCTACCCGTTGAAAAACCTTCGAGGGCTTTAGCTTCGCAGCCAGGAGATGTTTTTTCGTGATTTGGAACCAACCGTAATTCGTGTGTTGGTAGGCCATCGCCCCCTCGGCGTCGACGCCCTGCAGATCAACGCTGTTCCGAACTATTTCGTCCAAGGTGTGAACGGCGTATCGTTTCCAAGCTTCATTCTGCAGTATGTCGGCAATGACCAGGAGCGCGGTCCGGACGTGAAGTGCATGGTTGCCGTGTTCGAAGGCAGCATTTTCGTCGGCCAGATATGCGCCGTGCTCATTGAGCGCGTTCATGAGGTCCGGATCTGGACCATAAGTGCTTATCGCTGCTGAGATGATACCGCTACGGTAGGCAGTGGCCATGCCATACCAAGCCATACGCGATGAAGGCTTGCGGCGCGGGTCGCCGTTCCTACTCAACCAGGAGTCCAGGTAGCCTCGGTGCGCTTCCTCATAGATCTTTGCCCCGGTTACAACATATCTGCGACGTAACACGTCTATCCATCGAAGACTCTGGTAATTGAACTGCCAGTTTCGATCCGCATACGGATCTTCTGACCATGACGGAGCCTTGGGCAGCGAAAACGGACGATGGTGGGGAAACGACAATGTGCCCAAGAGGAGTGAATCCGCTACTGATTCATCGTCAGGCTTGGGCCGCACGTTGCTTCCGATGTTGTGTCGGACGGCTCTCTCTTGTGCTTCCGCGGCGGCGCGGCGTGGGATGTACGGCAAGATTCTCCAAGTGGTAAAACCCGGGACTGCTGTCGCTGCAGCACGCCTGGGGATAAAACAACGACATATCCGTGCAGCTTCTGACCTCGCAAGGGTCCGATGCATTGGCGCCTGAACACAAGCTAGACGGTAAATCCCTGATCCGGTTTATTGCAGAGCAGCCCCCCCGGCGACTTCGGGCCTTGGGTCCGTCAACGGCTGGCGGAGTGTGTTAGACCCTTGTGTGAAAAATGAATTGAACACCCTCCTGGCCAGACTCTATATCTTCCTCACCAACGTCTATGTCCTCCTCACAGTCCGTGTCCTGCAAGATATGGGATATATCCGATCTGAACCGTCCGGCACAACGGGCCTGCTCATTTCTGGAGCCGGTATGCTCGCTGGCGGCCGAAGCTCGGTGAGAGCTGGCGAGATGGTCACGCGGCGACACGCTCCAAGATGCGAGACCAGGTGAGGCTGCCAAACGCCCTCTGCGATCCGTTGGCGCCTGACGGGGTCAAATAATGGTCAAGCATCCACCACCCGCGTGGTCACTGAGGACGTAGCCTTTGAGTTCAAACTGACTTCATGGCGGCCCTAAGATGATCGTGCAGGAGGCATCCTCCATGGCGGGCCTGCCGATCTAGGCCACTGTCGGCTGCGGCACCGGGGGCCGCCCGTGGTACATGGTGGCTGACGGCTACACGTATCAGTGGAACCTCAACGGCAAGACCGTAGCCGGCGCCCGTCGGACACGTATGAACGCTTGGTTCCTCGTCTGCATGGGCTCGCATGCACTGTGCATCAACAAATCCGGCAGCCCGGAGTTCAGGACGATCAGCGACTCCGGCACACCCGAAGCGGGCCTTTCTCCCCTTGGCAGCGCAACTGGACCGTGGATGCAATGGACGTAGGCTCCGTTCGCCATCAGGAGGCATCCCATGAACGTCCCGGTCATTTTGGCGCTCGGCGCGATTATTGTATTTGCCATCGTCGTGCTCAGAACGCGCGACAAGGATCCGCAGCAGCGGTCCACCGTGTTGCTGCGGACCGGGGCGGCCATCATGGGGGTGTTCACCGTCCTCGCGGGAATCGTCATTGTCGGCGACTCAATGCAGAGCCCGGGCGGAACGGCAGCGATGCTGATGACCCTGGCCTGGGTGGTGCCGATGCTCATCCTGGCTGTCGCTGCCTGGTTCTGGCCGGCGGCCACCGCTCCCCTGCTGCTCGCCCTGTCGTCTGCCTTCATCGCGGCCTGCGTCTGGCTGGCGTTCGACCCCGCGGGCCTGCGCACCTTCGTCAGCGAAAACGGACCCATCATCGCCGTCAGCGTCGTCGCCCTGGCCTTCCCCGCCGCCGTCCTGGGCCTGAGGCGCACCGCGCTGGCCGGCTGGCTGCTCGTGGCCCTCGGCGTCCTGCCGCTTGTCATCACCGTCATTGCACGGTCCGGACCGGTCGGATCGATCACCGCCGCTAGCGTGGTCCCCCTGATCGCTGGAATCAGCTACCTCGCCTCCGCCCGCATGGCCCGCGGGAGCACCGCGACGGGCGGGCACCGGGCGGCTGCCGCCTGACCCGCCGGTTACCCGGCCGCGTAACGCGAATCGGGACAAGGAACAAACGGCGGGTAGCATCGGGGCCATGAGCGCCGACGACGACGACATCACCGAAGAACTGCTGGCCGACGCCGGGAAACTCACCGGACTGAGCCTGGAACTGCTGGGACTCGACCCGCATCCTGACGACATGACGGCCGATCAGCGGCTCCAGTTTGATCCCGAAGACCTGGCCGAGATGGCCGCCGTCTCGCCGGAAGACCGTCAGAAAGCAGTGCGCCAGACCCGCTTGCTGGCCGGACTCCTCTGGAATTCGTCGAGCATCCTCATCGACCAGCTGTTCCGCGATCTCGGAACCCTCAGCAGGCTGGAAGTTATCACGCCCACCGACATAGCAGGGACCTCAGTCCTGTCCTCCCTGCCGCCACAGTTCGCCGCCAGCTACGACGCGAAGTTCACTCAAATGTTCATCGTCGTCGCTGCAGACGTCACCGCCGCCCTGGTCCGGGGCTGGACCGCCCCCGGATGCCTCGCGGCGGAACTCGCCGTCCGCTGCCTGCTCGATCAGGCGGAAATCACCGAGGACATCTACGAACTGGACCTCCCGGAGGACTGGAGGGCCGACGTCGAGGAAGTCCTGTTGGAGGACGCCGACAGTGAGGCCCTGTACTCGGACAGGCTCGATGAGCTCGAAGATGACGCCAGGGAACTGGACTTCGAGCACTGGTTCAAGCCTTTCGCCCCCGGCGACACGGTCCCGCCCTACGCCTGCTCCTGAACCCTGCTTCTCAGCCCTGCTGCTGAGCCCTACTCCGGACCGGCCGGCTTGGCCAACCACGCCAGGTAGTCCTCGGTGAAGCGCCGGACGCCGTCCCACTCCGTGTAGACATAGTCACGGGACGTGTCCGTGTCCGGTGAGCCCTTGTCCTTGGCGATCTTCTTCATCAGGTGCTTCTTGATGAAGCCGTAGTGGGTGTAGAGCAGCGCACCGGCGAACAGCCCGACGTGCTGTGGCCGCCACCCCGTGTCCTCTTCGAACTTCTGCACGTAGCCCTCGGCGTGTTCCTCGTCTCCGTGGGCGGCCATGCTGACGGACACCAGCGCGGAAGGCAATCGTTCGAGCTCGCCGCGGTTCTTCTTCACAAAGTCCGTGACGTGCCCTTCGTGTTTGCCCACATGAACAGAAGCCGCAACGATCACGCCGTCGTAACCCTCCGGCAGGGTGTGGCCGGAATGTTTGAGGTCCGCGGTCTCCGCCTGGTGCCCGTGCACACGGATCAGATCGGCCATGTACTCCGCGATCTGGGCTGTCTGTCCTTCAACCGTTCCGTACGGGATGTAAATGTTGGCCATGATCCAGTGTGGGAGCGGGGCGGGTTGCGGCCCTAGGGTCCAACGCCCCGGGACCGTCATGCGCAAGGCCACTGAAAAGTGAAGAATCCCTGCCCGGATTCCCGGGCAGGGATTCGTCGCTTTCGGAACTCCTAGTAGCCGGAGGGCTGGTCGAACCTCTGGCCGGCCGGATTGGACGGCAGAATTGCCATCACCAACAGCGCCAGGCCACCGAGGAACGGCACCAGGACCAGCAGGATAAGCCAGGCGCTCATGTTCACGTCATGCAGGCGCCGGGCCAGGAGGGCCAGGGACGGAACGATCGTCCCCAGTCCCCAAACAACGGCTAGGATCAGCCCAATGACGGCGCCAGGTCCAATCGCGGCGGCTCCGGACGCATTGGTCGTCATGCCAGTACTCGTGATGATGTTGATGACGATGCCCACCAGGAGTGACACCAGCGCCCACCACCAGTACTCACTGCGGCTGGCCCGGCCGGTGAAGGTGGCGTACTTTTTGAAGAATCGCTGGACGGCCTGCGTGAGGCTGGCCCCGTACAGCGGGGCCCAAAGCGGCGACTCTCCGGTCTGCGGCGGTAATGCATTCGGTTGCTGCGGATAACTCATGTAGTCCCCTTCAATGAGTGCCAGTGACGAGACTCATCCTAGGGCCGCCAGCGCCCAGGAATCAGCGTTGGGCGTCGAGAATTTACAAGGCGTTCATCCGCGCAGGCGCGCGGGACCATCAGGCACCGGTTTAGCCTTCGCGCTCAGACGCCCGGCTCGAACTCTGCAGTTCCCATCATCAGGATGCCGCGCCGGGGTATCCAGAAATCCCCCAACCTGTCCTGGACCGTCAAAGCCGCCGGCTTTCCCAGGTCGCGCCCCTTCAGCACGGCCCGGCTGCCTGCGACAAACCACAGGCGCCGGGGATAAACGGCGAACCGTTGGCCGTTGGGAACGTGGCCCGTCAGCCTTAGGTGCCCCGCCCCCAACGCAGGGCCTGCGACGGCGCCCATGGCGCGCAGGAACGTCCGGCTGCGCCAGAGCCGCTCCGGTGCAGCGCCTGAGACTGCCGACATGGCCCTGGTGACCGGCGTTGCCCGGAGCATGAGTTCCCAGTGAAGGACAGCCCCGCCGTCGACGTCGACCGTGAAGGCGTTGCTGCCGCTCCAGGCGAGGGAGATGCGGGAAGTCGACGCCGATTCGAGGGCGGCGCCAAAGTACCGGGGGCAGGACAGGCCGGGGTCCACGGTGCCGTGCATTGACCAGCCGCCGGCCGGGTCGCGGATCCAGACCGAGGTGTACCCCGGCCCGATCGATGACCCGGCAAAGCGCCGCAAGGCCAGGACATAGCCTGAACTGAATGGAACCCCGGTGACACCGAACCCGGTAAAGCGCTCCGCATCCCCGGTCCCTCTGGCACGGCCATCCGCACCGGCACGGCGGCCGGACGTTCGACCGCCCGCTCGAGGGCTTCAATCAAAGCCTGGGGACTCTGCATGGCATCAGCCTCCGGATTGCTGACCCGGCCTGTAACTACAGGTGCACGAACTACATGTGGACGTGGAGCCGCCGGGCTGCTTCGGAGATGGAGCCGCTCAGCGAGGGGTAAACGGTGAAGGTGCTGGCGATGTCGTCGACATGCAGTTTCTGGGTCACGGCGATCGAGATCGCGAAGATGAGCTCGGAGGCATTCGGACCCACCACCACACCGCCGATCACGGTGCCGGAGCCCTTGCGGGCGAAGATCTTGATGAAGCCGTCGCGGTGGTTGCGCATCTTGGCGCGAGCGTTGCTGCGCAGGGACAGCTTGACGATGTCGGCCTGGTACTTGCCGGAGTCGATTTCGGCCTCGGACACGCCCACGGAGGCGATCTCGGGCGAGGTGAAGATGTTGGATGCCACCTGGTGCAGCTTGATCGGCATGACGGCGTCGCCCAGGAAGTGGGCCACGGCAATCCGGCCCTGCATCGCGGCAACGGAGGCCAGGGCCAGGACGCCGGTGCAGTCGCCCGCGGCGTAGATGTTCGGCGCCGTGGTGCGCGAGACGCCGTCGACCTTGATGTGGCCGCTCTCGGTGAGCGCGACGCCGGCTTCCTCCAGGCCGATTCCGGCCGTGTTCGGGATGGAACCGACGCAGACGAGGCAGTGGCTGCCGGTGACCTTGGAGCCGTCGCCGAGGGTGACCACGACGCCGTCGTCCGTGCGTTCGACGGTTTCGGCGCGGGCGCGGGAGAGGACCTTGAGCCCGCGGCGTTCGAAGACGCCCTCGAGGACCTCGGCGGCGTCGGTGTCCGAGCCCGGCAGCACCCGGTCGCGGCTGGAAATCAGGGTGACTTTGGAGCCCAGGCCGTTGTAGGCGGAGGCGAATTCTGCGCCCGTCACACCGGATCCCACCACGATGAGTTCCTCGGGGAGTTCGTCCATGTTGTAGATCTGGGCCCAGTTCAGGATCCGCTCACCGTCCGGCCGCGCGGTGGGCAGCTCGCGCGGGTGGGCGCCGACCGCCAGAAGGATGGTGTCTGCCTCCACGGTTTCGGTGCCGTCGGCGGTCAGGACCTCGATGGTGTGGTTGTCCAGCAGCCGGCCGGAGCCGATCAGGATGCGGACGTTCTGGTGCTCCAGCCCGGCCTGGATATCCTCCGACTGCTTCCGCGCCAGCCGCAGGAGACGGTCGTTGATGTGCTTGAGGTCCGCGCGCATCGACGGGGCGAAGTCGCCGCCGTCGACGTCGAACTTGACGCCCAGCTCCCCCGCCTCGGCCACGCGGGTCATCAGGTCTGCGGTCGCGATCAGGGTTTTGGAGGGAACGACGTCGGTCAGCACGGCGGATCCGCCGAGGCCTGCGCGTTCGATGATGGTGACCTGCGCCCCCAGCGAGGCGGCGACCATGGCGGCTTCGTAGCCGCCAGGCCCTCCGCCGAGAATTGCGATGCGGGGTGAGCTGAAGTCAGGATGCGTAGTCACAATCAACCATTGTCCACCATCCGAACCGGAGCCACCAAAGAGTCCGGGCCGCCGAGCGTCCTCACGGCTCCCGGTGGCACGGGTGCTGTGCAGCCGGCCGCCGGCACGATAACTTGTACCGGTGAGTACAACAGAATTCCTGAACACGGATCCCTTCGAGGCCGCCCGCGCCGCCGCCGACTACATCGCCGCAGAGACGGGCGTCGATTCCCACGACGTCGCGCTGGTCCTCGGCTCGGGCTGGGGCGACGCCGCGGAGCTCATCGGCGAGACCACCGCGACCCTGTCCGCAGCCGAAATCCCCGGCTTCTCCGCACCCTCCGTGGTGGGCCACGTGGGCACCATCCGCTCCGTGCTGACCAAAGAGGGAAAGCGCGCCCTGGTCCTGGGCGCACGCACCCACTACTACGAGGGCAAGGGCGTCCGCGCCGTGGTCCACGGCGTGCGTACCGCCGCGGCCGCCGGCTGCAAGACGCTGGTCCTGACCAACGGCTGCGGCGGCCTGAACGAGGACTGGGCGCCCGGCACCCCGGTCCTGATCAGCGACCACATCAACCTCACCGCCACCTCACCGCTGGAAGGGGCAACGTTCGTGGACCTCACGGACCTGTACTCCTCGCGCATCCGCGGCCTGGCCCGTGAGGTGGACCCCTCCCTGGACGAGGGCGTCTACGCGCAGTTCACCGGCCCGCACTACGAGACGCCCGCCGAGGTGCAGTACGCCAAGCGCATCGGCGCCTCCCTGGTCGGCATGTCCACGGCACTGGAGGCCATCGCCGGCCGCCATGCCGGCATGGAGGTCTTCGGCATCTCGCTGGTCACCAACCTCGCCGCCGGGATCAGCCCTGTGCCGCTCAGCCATGAGGAAGTCCTTGAGGCCGGCCAGGCCGCGGGACCGCGCATTTCCAAGCTGCTCGCGGAGATCATCGCCAAGCTCTGATCCGGCCCGGCGTCAGGTCCTGGACCGCCGGCTGCGGCTATTCCGCAGCCAGGTAGTCCAGGACCTTCGCTTTGTCCGCCGGGAACCGCCGCTCGATCGAGTCCGCGATCCCGGCGATGCTCTGCCGCGCCAGCGCCTGCCGCCAGGCGAGTTCGGCCTGCCGCATGGTCTGGGAAATGAGGCAGGACCGGGCAAAGTTGTCCTCCCGGTCCGGCTCGGGGATATTTCCCAGGATCGCCTCACACCGGAATGCCGGGTCCTGGCCCTCCAGCGCCAGCACGATGTCCAGCACGGTGATGTGTTCCGGCCGGCGCGCCAGGAGAAATCCGCCGCGGGGCCCCGAGACCGAGTCCAGCACTTTGGCCCGGACCAGCGACTGAAACTGCTTGTTCAGATAGGCGGCCGGAAGCTTGTAGAACTCCGCCAGCCGTGCACTGTTCACCGGCTCACCCGGCGGTGTCCAGGCCATGTTGACGCAACTGTGCACGGCCCATTCCACGCCACGCCCCATCTTCATATTCCAGACGTTACGTGTCCGGAAATTTGGGTGTCAAGGTCCTTCTGAACGCCCCAAATTGGCACGTGAAATGCCAATTCCCGGCCGTCTGGGCAAGCTTCTCCCAGGATTGGCGATAGTTTGGTTCCTATGACGTCTTCTGATGCCGAACTCGCCCGACTCCTGAGCGATGCCCGCGACTGGGCCGACCAGGACCCGGACCCCGCAACCGCCGCCGCCCTCTCTGAGCTGATCCGCCTCACCGACGGGGGCGTCGGGGCGGCCCGCCAGGAGCTGGCAGACAGCTTCAGCGGCACCCTCCAGTTCGGCACCGCCGGACTGCGGGCGGCCCTCGGCCCGGGTCCGAACCGGATGAACCGCGTGGTGGTCCGCCGCGCCGCCGCCGGCTTCACCGCTTTCCTCACGAGCGCAGTCGAGCAGGCCTCCCCCGGCACCCGGCCGCGCGCCGTCGTCGGCTACGACGCCCGCTACAACTCCGATATCTTCGCCGAAGAAACCGCCGCGATCCTCACCGCGGCCGGCGTGGAAACGTTCTTGATGCCCTCCGCGCTGCCCACCCCGTTGCTCGCGTACGCGGTGCGGGCGCTGGATTGCGACGGCGGCGTCATGGTCACCGCCAGCCACAACCCGCCCCAGGACAATGGGTACAAGGTCTACCTCGGCCGCCACGCGGTTGAGGAAAGCGGCCGCGGCGCCCAGATCGTGGCGCCCTACGATGCGCTGATAGCGGCGAAGATCGACGCCGTCGGCGCCCTGGACTCGATCATCCTGGCCGCGGACGGGTGGACTGTGCTGGAGCCCTCCATCGCCGCCGAGTACCAGAACGCCGTCGCGGCCTTGGCCATCCCCGAACACTTCCCGGCCCGCGGGCTGAAGATCATCCTGACCCCCATGCACGGCGTGGGCGGGGAAACGGCGGTGGCGGTGCTGAACGCCGCCGGATTCGAGGACGTCACGCTCGTCACGGAACAGGCGCTCCCGGATCCGGACTTCCCCACAGTGAGCTTCCCCAACCCCGAAGAGCCCGGGGCGCTGGATCTGGCCCTCGAGGCGGCAACGCGCGGGGACGCCGACATTGTGATCGCCAACGACCCCGACGCCGACCGGGCGGCCGTGGCGGCGAAGGATCCGGCCACCGGCGCGTGGCGCATGCTGCGCGGCGACGAGGTCGGTGCCCTGCTGGGTGCCCACGTCGTGGCGCGGCAGGCCGCGGGCGGCGAGGCCCCGGCCGGCGTGTTCGCCAACTCGATCGTGTCTTCCCGGCTGCTGGCGCGGATCGCGGCAGCGGCAGGCTACGCACACGAGGAAACCCTGACCGGCTTCAAATGGATTGCCCGGGTGCCGGGGCTGGTCTACGGCTACGAGGAGGCGCTGGGCTACTGCGTGGCCCCGTCCCTGGTGCGGGACAAGGACGGCATTTCGGCCGCCGTCCTCATCGCCGAACTCGCGGCGGCGGCAAAGGCCGAGGGCAAGACAATCTTCGACACCCTGGACGAGCTCTACCTGGTGCACGGCCTGCACGCGAGCGACCAGCTCAGCATCCGGGTAGCGGACCTTGGCCTGCTGGACGCGATGATGAACCGGCTGCGCGTCAGCCCGCCGGAATCGTTCGGCGGTTCGGGCGTCGAGGCCGTCACGGACCTGGCCGTGGGCACCGAGCAGCTGCCGCCCACTGAAGGTCTGCTGTACCTTACCAGGGACCTCAGCCGCGTCATCATCCGTCCCAGCGGCACGGAACCGAAGCTCAAGTGCTACCTGGAGGTCATCCGCAGCGTGGACTCGGCGGCCGAACTTCCGGCGGCCCGGGACGAGGCCCGCGCCGCGCTGGACAGCGTGCTGGCTGACGTCCGAGAGGCCCTGGGCCTGTAGGGCTCAACCCCCAAGGATCAGCTGCTAGAGCTCAACCTCAATGTACCCGCCCACAATCCGGGTACCGAAGGTTGCGAGCCGGAGGTCCGGGTTGCCGAGGCACTCACCGGTTTCGAGGTCGTAGACCTCTTTGTGCAGCGGCGAGGCGATGGTGGGGCGGTCGCCTCGGGACCCTGTGATGCCGCGGGCCATGACATTGGCCCCGGTTGCCGGGTCCTCGTTGGCGACGGCGAAAACCTCACCGGTCGCCGTCTGGAACACGGCGACCTGGCGCCCGGAAATCAGTGCGGCCTCGCCCCACGCGGGTTCCAGGTCCGCGACGGCGCAAACCCGGTGCCAGCCGGCGACGGATCCGGAAATCTGACCTGCGATGTCGGGTTGTGCGTCGTGTGCTGCGGTTTCAAGTACGGCGGTCATCCCGGCCCCTCTCTGATACATCCCTTGCGGGTTCAACCGCTGCTGCGGCCACATATTCAAGCTAGGCCTGCGGTGTTTCATCCGGGCGCGCCGGATGTGTCCGGCGCGTAAAAGAGAGCTCACACGGCCGGAAATGCATTCGTGATGCAGAAGTTAAGATCACGAAACATAAGGGAAACTGAAGCGAAATTCCGTTTGCCTAGTCTGGGACGACAAGCTGCAGAGCACCGTCTGCGGCCCATGCGAAAGGCCCACCGTGACCGGACTCCCTTCAAGCCACCCGAATCAGGGTGCAGCCAGCGCCGCCCCGCGCCGTATTGTGGTGGCCGGCGGCGGCCCCGCGGCGCACCGATTCGCCGATGCCATGCACGCCCGCGGACTCGATGGCTGGCACGTTACTGTCCTCACCGAGGAAGCCCACCTCCCCTACGACCGCGTCGCGCTGAGCAAGGCACTCACCGACAGCGACGTCGACCTCACCCTGGGCAGCGCTTCCATGTGGGAACACACGGCCCTGGACCTGAAGACCGGCGAGCGCGTCACCAGCATCGACGCCGTCGGCAAAACCGTCACGACCGCCGCGGGTACCACCTATCCGTACGACGAGCTCGTGGTCGCAACGGGCTCGGACGCGGCCCGCCTGCCCATCCCGGGCGCCGAACTTACCCATGTGTACCGCACCCTTGAGGACGTCTGGTCCATCAACAAGGCCATCGCGGACCTCACCGTGAAGCTGGGCCGCCAGGTCAAGGCGGTCACCATCGGCGGCGGTCTGCTGGGCCTGGAATCAGCGGCCGGCACCGAACAGCTCGGCGCCACCCCGATCGTCATCAACGGCTCGCCCTGGCTCGTGAACACCCAGCTGGACGAGGGCGCCGGGCAGGCGCTGGGCCGGCTCATCGAGGCCAAGGGCTTCACCGTCCACGGCGGGGTGTTCCCCTCCGAGGTCCTCTCCGACGACGACGGCCAGGTCACCGGCGTCCTCATGGCCGACGGCCGGACCATCGACGCCGACATCGTGATCGTGGCGATCGGTGTGCGGCCCCGCGACGAGCTGTTCCGGGCCGCAGAGGGTGCAGTGCAGCAGTTCCAGCTCGGCCAGCGCGGCGGCGTCGTCATCTCCGACGACTGCTCCACCGAGGTTCCCGGCATCTGGGCGATCGGCGAGGTCGCCAACTTCGGCGGCATGTGCCTGGGCCTCGTGGCCCCGGCCAACACCATGGCCGAAATCGTCGCGGACCGGCTGCACGGCGGCGACGCAACCTTCCCCGGCTTCGACACGGCCACCAAGCTCAAGCTCTCCGGCGTCGACGTCGCCAGCTTCGGCGACGCGTTCGCCCGCACCGAACACTCCCTCGAGATCGTCTACGCCGACCCCGCCCGCGGCGTCTACCAGAAGATCGTCACCACCGATGACGCCAAGACGCTGCTCGGCGGCATCTTCGTCGGCGACGCCACCCCCTACACTTCCCTGCGCCCCATGCTGGGCCGCGAACTGGCCGCCGAGCCCGGCGCGTACCTCACCGCGGCCGGCGGCGGCGACGCCCCGGAAACCGAACTGCCGGACGACGCCATCCTGTGTTCCTGCAACAACGTCTCCGCGGGAACCATCCGCGACACCGTCAACGGCTGCGGGGCCTGCGACGGCAACGCACCCGTCCAGGAACTCGGCGAGCTGAAGGGCTGCACCCGCGCCGGAACCAGCTGCGGTTCCTGTGTCCCGATGCTCAAGAAGCTGCTCGAGACCGAGCTGACCAAGTCCGGCGTTGAAGTTTCCAAGGCCCTCTGCGAACACATTGAGCTCTCCCGCCAGGAACTCTTCGACGCCATCCGCGTCCTGGAACTGACCTCCTTCGAGGAGATCATGGCCAAGTACGGCACCGGGGACGGCTGCGATATCTGCAAGCCGACCATCGCCAACATCCTGGCCAGCCAGAACAGCGCCTACGTCCTGGACGCCGGCCGCGGCACCCTGCAGGACACCAACGACCGTGCCCTGGCCAACATGCAGAAGGACGGCACCTACTCGGTGGTTCCGCGCATCGCCGGCGGCGAGATCACCCCGAAAAAACTCGGCGTGATCGCCGCGGTGGCCGAGCAATACGGCCTCTACACCAAGATCACCGGCGGCCAGCGGATCGACATGTTCGGCGCCCGGCTGGAGCAGCTGCCGGAAATCTGGAAGCTGCTGGTGGATGCCGGCTTCGAATCCGGCCAGGCCTACGGCAAGAGCCTGCGCACGGTGAAGTCCTGCGTCGGCTCCACGTGGTGCCGCTTCGGCGTCCAGGACTCGGTGGCCATGGCCATTCAGCTTGAGCTGCGCTACCGCGGCCTCCGCAGCCCGCACAAGCTGAAGATGGGCGTCTCCGGCTGCGCCCGCGAATGCGCCGAGGCGCGGGGCAAGGACGTCGGCGTCATCGCCACCGCTGACGGCTGGAACCTGTATGTCGGCGGCAACGGCGGAGCCACCCCGGCGCACGCCCAGCTGCTGGCCAAGGACCTCGACGACGAAACCCTGATCAAGTACATCGACCGCTACTTCATGTACTACATCCGCACGGCCGACCGCCTGCAGCGCACCGCGCGCTGGCAGGAGGAACTCGACGGCGGCATCAAGCACGTCGAGGACGTGGTGGTGCACGACACCCTCGGCATCGCCGCGGACCTCGAGGCCGCCATGGCCAAGCACGTGGACACCTACATCGACGAGTGGGCCGACACCCTGAAGGACCCCGAGCGCCTGCGCCGCTTCCGCTCCTTCGTCAACGCCCCGGACCAGAAGGACGACTCCATCACCTTCGTCCCCGACGACCGCGGCCAGATGCGCCCGGCCACGGCAGAAGAGAAGGCCTTGGCCGGACAGCAGCCAGTCCTGATCGGTTCGTCCATTCCGGTCCGGGCCACCACCCCTGAACTGCTTGACCAGAACGAGGTATAGCCATGCAGCTCACCATTGACCTCACCGGACGCGAAGTCCTGGTCACCGGCGCGGACCACGCCGCGCGGCAGGCCGTACGGCGCTACGAGGCGGCCGGCGCCGTCGTGCACCGCCTGAGCACCCCGCACGGCGCCGGCATGGACGGGCCGCTGCCCGAGCGCCCGTTCCTGGTGGCGGCCGTCGAGGACGGCCAGCCCGGCTGGGAGGCCCTCCTGGACCGGTGCCGGGCCACCGGCATTCCGGTCGCAACCGAGCCGGCTGCCGGCCCGGTGGGACATGTCACGCTGGTCGGCGGCGGCCCCGGGACCACCGAGCTGCTCACCGTTGCCGCCGTGACGGCGCTGCGCGATGCCGACGTCGTCTTCTACGACCGGCTCGCCCCCTACCAGGAGCTGCCGTCCCTGACCTCGGCCGAACTCGTGGATGTGGGCAAGAGGCCCGGCCACCACAAGGTCAGCCAGACCGACATCGAAAAGCTCATGGTCGAAAGCGCGCTGGCGGGCAACAACGTGGTCCGCCTCAAGGGCGGGGACCCCTACGTCTTCGGCCGCGGCGGTGAGGAAGTCGCGTCCTGCGTCGCGGCCGGGGTTCCGGTCCGCGTCATCTCCGGAGTCACCAGCGCCATTTCGGTTCCGGCCGCCGCCGGCATCCCGGTCACCCACCGCGAAGTCAGCCACATGTTCACGGTGGTTTCAGGCCATGCCCCGTTGACGGAGAACGAACTGACGCATCTGGCCGGGCTCGGCGGGACTATCGTGGTCCTGATGGGCATCGGCACACTGCACCACCTCGCCGCCGGACTCCGCCGGGCCGGAATGCGGGCCGACATGCCGATGGCCGTGGTTGAACGCGGTTACCGCCCCGGCCAGCGCACTACCATCGCCGAACTGGGCACCATCACCTCCGCCGCCGCGGGCTGCAGCAACCCCGCCGTCCTGGTGATCGGGGAGGTTGTCCGGGTTGCCGAGGCCAACCGGGGCTGTGCCGAGGCCTCGGCGGAGCTTGACCGCCTGGCCGCATCCCTGCTGGAAGCATAAGGATTTTCATGAGCGCACTGAACGCCGCCGCCGCAACCTTTCCGGAGCCCGGCGCACCCCTGACCCCGCTGACTCCGGCCACCCTGATCCCGGCGTCCCTGATCCCGGCGTCCGCCGGGACGCCCCCGCCTGAACCTGCCGACGATGCCGCCGACCGGGACCTTCCCCTGGACGGTTTCCGGATCGGCGTCACCTCGCACCGCCGCTCGCAGGACCTCATCGAGGCCCTCGAGCGCCGCGGTGCCGAGGTGCTTCACGCCCCGGCGCTGAAGATCGCCCCGGTCCGGGAGGACGAGAGCCTGATCGAGGACACCCGGGCCATCATCGCCGCCCGGCCCGATCTCTGCGTCGCCACCACCGCCTACGGCATGCGCCGCTGGTGCGAGGCCGCGGACACGTTCGGCATTGGCGACCAGCTGCTGGAGACCCTCTCCGCCACCCGGATGTTCGTCCGCGGGCCCAAGGCCCGCGGCGCCGTGCGTGCTGCCGGGCTCGCCGACGTCGGCATCAGCAGCGACGAAACCACCGCCACCCTCGTGGACATGCTCCTTGCCGAGGGTGTCCGCGGCAAGACCGTCGCGGTGCAGCTGCATGGTTACACCGACGTCCGCCAGCTCGAACGCCTGCGCATGTCCGGCGCCACCGTCCTGACCGTCACCCCGTACCGCTGGGTCAAACCCGACGGCGCCGACCGGCTGCCCAAGCTCATCGAAGCCGCCTGCAGCGGCAACCTGGACGTCCTGACCTTCACCAGCGCCCCCGCCGTGGACGCGATGTGGAGCACGGCCCACGAGATGGGCGTCTATAAGCAGCTCGTGGAGAGCCTGAAGACCAACGTGGCGACCGCCGTCGTCGGCCCCATCACCGCGCAGCCGCTGATCGACGCCGGGCTGCACCCGCTGATCCCGGAACGGTTCCGGATGGGCGCGCTGATCCGGCTGGTCTGCGAGCACCTGGCGCTGAACCACGTCCGCCGGCTGGACACCGCGTCCGGCAGCGTGGAGCTGCGCGGACGCTCGCTGCGCATCAACGGCGAGCCGGTCGAGATGGCCCCCGCGCCCCTGCTGCTGCTGCGTGCTCTGATCGGCGCCGGCGGGGCCGTGCTCTCCCGCGAGGCGCTCTCGGACCTGCTGGAACTGCGCGGCTCCGTGCACGCCCTGGACATGACCGTCAGCCGGCTGCGGTCCGCGCTGCCGGACACCCGGCTGGTGGAAACCGTGGTGAAGCGCGGCTACCGGATCCGGGTCTAATGGCGGCGGGCCGGCGGCTCTCCGCTGGGTGTGACCCACGACATTACCGGCCGGTAAATACTGGCGAACAGGCAGGTCAGAAGCGGCAACACCCGGGAAACACCCCGGAAAAATCGGAAGCCTACGCTGGGTTTCATCAAGCACACCGGCCACACGATGGCCACCCCAGCGAAAGGGCCAGCACATGTCCGCTCCGGCATTGTCTCCCACCTCCGGCACGTCTTCCTTGACCGCAGCCGCCTCCGGCACCGCCTCTCCGACGAACCTCACAACGGCCGTCCGGCCCCGGATCGTCATCGCCGGCGCGGGTCCGGCCGCCCAGGCCCTCGTCCGGCAGCTCACCCGGACCCCGTTCGCCGGCGCCGTCACGGTCCTCAGCAACCGCGATGACGCCCCCGAGGAACTGCTGGAGCTGGCAGCCCTGCCCCAGGTCTCCGTCCGCTTCGGCCAGCCGGCCAGCCACATCGACGCCGACAACCGCGTCGTCACGACGGCCGACGGCATGGACTTCACCTACGACGAGCTCGTGATCGCCACCGGGTCCGCTCCCGCCGAGACGCCGGTGGAAGGTGCCGCACGGTGCCTGAGCTATGCCACGATCGACGACGCCGCCCGGCTGGGCGAAGCCGTCAAGGACGTCACCCGGGTCCTGGGCCGGCGTCCCCTCGGCATCCTCGTCGGCACAGGCTCGGCCGCCGGCCAGGCCGAGGCCGTCCTCCGGGCCCGCGGCGTTCGCCCGATTCGCACGACGGTCCGCCCGTCCGCCATCGTTCCCACCATCGCCGGGTCCGTCCTGCCGGCGTCCGGCATCGTCTTCGAGGACGGCTCCAGCATGAACGGCGACCTCGTGATCCTTGCCGAGGAGCGCATCGCCCGCGACGAACTGGCCGCCACGGCCGGGCTGGCCACCGCTCCCGGCGGCGGGATTGTCATTGGCCAGGACTTCCGCACCTCCGTGCCGGGCATCTGGGCGATCGGCGACGCGGCAGCGTACGACGGCGTCCGGCTGGGCCTGCTGGTGGCCTCCGGTTCGGCCGCATCCGTGTGCGCTTCCCAGTTGCTGCAGGCCACCATGGCCCGGCCCCTGGCTGCTGCCGCCTGAGCGGATGGAGCATGCCCGGCCGGGGCATCGGCCGGGCATGTTCCTATGGCAAGATGGTCACCTGATAAGCCGCGCACCATGCGGCGCCGCCAAGGGCCCGCAGGCCCACAAGGCCCGGGAAGGGACCGCCGTGTCCCCAGGCCCGCCAGGAAAGGGACCACCATGAGCCACGAAGCCGCCACCGGGGGCACGCCCGACATTGCCTCCTACATCGACCACACCCTGCTCAAGCCGGAAGCCAGCGAGGCGGAGATCCTCAAGGTCTGTGCCGAGGCGGCCGAGTACCGGTTCAAGTCCGTCTGCGTGAACCCGGTCTGGGTCAAGACGGTCAAGAAAGCGCTGAAGGGCTCCGGTGTCCTGACGTGCTCCGTGGTGGGATTCCCGCTGGGCGCCACGCCGAGCGACGTCAAGGCCTTTGAGGCCCGCGGCGCGGTCCTGGACGGGGCCGAAGAGGTGGACATGGTGATCAACATCGCCGCGGCCCGCGCCAATGACAAGGGCGCCCTGGTGGATGACATCGCCGCCGTCGCCGAGGCCGTCCACGAAGGCGGGGCCATCCTGAAGGTCATCATCGAAACGGCGCTGCTGGATGACGCCCAGAAGGTGCTGGCCTGCCAGGCTGCGGTGGAAGCCGGCGCGGACTTCGTCAAAACCTCCACCGGTTTCAACGGCGGCGGTGCCACGGCCGAGGACGTCGCGCTCATGCGCCGCACCGTGGGCCCGGACCTGGGTGTCAAGGCCTCCGGCGGCGTGCGGTCCCTGGCCGATGCTCAGGCTATGATTGCTGCAGGTGCAACACGTATTGGCGCCAGCTCCGGCATCGCGATCGTCAAGGGTGAACAGGGTTCGTCCGCGTACTGATTCACGCCGGCAGCGCCCACAGTTTTGAGCCCCCAGGGGCCGAGGAGGAACACATGTCCAGCAACAACACCCAGTCCCGGCAGGTCGAGAACAGCCTCGGATCCAGCATCGCCGTGTTCGTGCCGATGATGGTCCTGTTCCTTGGCGCGATCTACTCGCTGTCCTTCCTGACGCTGGACAACGTCTGGCCGATGGCCATCTGCCTGGTCCTCTTTGCCCTGTCGTTCTGGATCCCGCAGACGCTGCTGGGCCGCTCGGATTCGGCCGGCGAAAACTAGGCGCCACGCTTAAAAGACTGAAGCTCCGGACATTTCCGGAGCTTCAGCCATTTAAGCGAGCCTAAGTAAGCCCTTCACCAGCCCCGCGCCCAGCGCCAGGACTGCCGGGAAGTGCGCCTTGGCCACGGCCAGGCCGGCGCCGAACATCCCCACCATCGCGTAGCCGCTGACCGGGATGAGGACGAACCATTCCCGCCGTGAGCCCGCCCGGCCCAGCAGCGGGATGGAGAACGCCCCGTTGGCTCTCCAGATGTTCTTGAGCAGCGGCAGTTTCCGCAGGACCTTCGGCGGCTTGATCACGATCGGCCAGAGCAGCGGCACTCCCCCGGTGGTGATCATGTCCCCCACAATGTGCACCAGCACGCCGGTGAGCATGGAGACCGGCAGCCAGGTCCACTGCTGCGGCGCGAACCACGTCACCAGGCCTGCCATGAGCAGCGCGAAGATCCAGTTGCTGACCACCCCGGATTTCGGAAAGAGCTTCAGCGCCTTCGCGGCGATGTTGATCATGAACATGCACAGCAGGCCGGCCCCGACGGACAACAGCCCCCACTGGGTCTGCACCTGGAACTGCCCGGCGACCGTGGCCAGCAGCACGAAAAACGCCGCGCCCAGCACCGAATGCGTTCCCTGGCGGTGGCCGCCGCTGACGTTCTCTATGCCGCGCGCCACCAGGTTGGACAGCGGGGGCAGCGCGTGCGCCACGGTGCTGGCGCGGTGGTCCCAGTCGCAGACCAGCGCGGTCCCCGCCGTCGCCATGGCGCCGATCACGATTCCCGTGGGATCCAGCGGGTACCAGCCGAGCGCGTACGGGCCGGTCGAGGCAATGGCTACCCACGCCGCGGCTCCCGACGCGGCGTGATGTCCTCCCATCATTCTTTTACTTCACCGCCGGTGTTGCTGCTACAGGAGTGTCAGAGAAGATGTTGCGGATGACGCCGTTGGCCCACTCGAGGATCTCGGCGTCCTGCAGGTCCCGTCCGCCGATCTTCGCGGTCTTGGGCTTGGGGATGAGCACCGCGTCCAGGGCAGGCTTGGCCTGGGCGCCCGGGTACATCCGGGTCAGGCGCATGAGCTTGGACTCGGGCAACTGCGCCGGGGAGAACTTGATGAAGTTGCCCTGCAGCGCGACGTCGGACAGACCGGCCTCGCGGGCGCCCACCCGGAACCGGGCGACGTCGATCAGGTTTGTTGCGGGCAGCGGCAGTTCGCCGTAGCGGTCCACCAGCTCGGCGAGGACCTCGTCGATCGCCTCGTACGTGATGGCGCTGGCGAGTTTGCGGTAGGCCTCCAGGCGCAGCCGTTCGCCCGGTACGTAGTCGTGCGGCAGATGCGCGTTGACCGGCAGCTCGATCTTCATTTCGGCGGCCTTTTCCTCGGCCTCGCCGCGGTATTCGGCCACGGCCTCGCCGACCAGCCGGATGTAGAGGTCGAAGCCGACGCCCTGGATGTGGCCGGACTGCTCGCCGCCGAGCAGGTTGCCGGCGCCGCGGATCTCCAGGTCCTTCATGGCCAGCTGCATGCCGGCGCCGAGCTCGTTGTGCGTCGCGACGGCCTTGAGCCGTTCCAGCGCCACCTCGCCGAGCGGCTTTTCCGAGGGGTAGAGGAAGTAGGCGTAGGCGCGTTCACGGCCGCGGCCCACCCGTCCGCGCAGCTGGTGCAGCTGGGACAGGCCGTACTTGTCCGCGCCGTCCACGATCAGGGTGTTGGCGTTGGAGATGTCCAGGCCGGTCTCGATGATGGTGGTGCAGACCAGGACGTCGAAGCGCTTTTCCCAGAAGTCCACAATGATCTGTTCCAGCCGGCTCTCGGACATCTGCCCGTGCGCCACCTCCACCCGGGCCTCCGGGACCAGTTCGCGGATCTTCGCCGCGGTGCGGTCGATCGTGGACACCCGGTTGTGGACGAAGAACACCTGGCCTTCGCGCATGAGCTCGCGGCGGATCGCTGCGGAGGTCTGCTTGTCCGTGTACGGGCCCACGTAGGTCAGCACGGGGTGCCGTTCCTCCGGCGGGGTGGCCAGAGTGGAAGTCTCGCGGATGCCGGTCAGGGACATTTCCAGCGTGCGCGGAATGGGGGTGGCGCTCATGGCCAGGACGTCCACGTTGGTGCGCATCTTCTTGAGCGCCTCCTTGTGTTCGACGCCGAAGCGCTGCTCTTCGTCCACGATCACCAGGCCGAGGTCCTTGAAGCCGAAGTCCTTGGACAGCAGCCGGTGCGTGCCGATCACGACGTCCACGGAGCCGGCCTTGACGCCGTCGGCCGTTTCCTTGGCCTCCTTGCCAGTCTGGAAGCGGGACAGCGGTTTGACCACCAGCGGAAAGCCGGAAAAACGTTCGGTGAACGTCTCGTAGTGCTGCTGGGCCAGCAGTGTCGTCGGCACCAGCACGGCCACCTGCTTGCCGTCCTGGACGGCCTTGAACGCGGCGCGGACGGCGATCTCGGTCTTGCCGTAGCCGACGTCGCCGGAGATCAGCCGGTCCATCGGGATCTCGCGCTCCATGTCGGCCTTGACCTCGTTGATGGTGGTCAGCTGGTCCGGCGTCTCCACGTAGGGGAAGGCTTCCTCGAGCTCCCGCTGCCACGGGGTGTCCGGGGCGAAGGCGTAGCCGCGGGAGGCCATCCGGGCCGAGTACAGCCGGATCAGTTCGCCGGCGATCTCCTTGACCGCCTTGCGGGCCTTGGACTTGGTGCTGGCCCAGTCCGCGCCGCCCATCTTGCTCAGCGCCGGGGTGTCGCCGCCGACGTACCTGGTGACCTGGTCCAGCTGGTCGGTGGGGACGAATAGCCGGTCGCCCGGGGCGCCGCGCTTGGACGGAGCGTATTCGAGCACCAGGTACTCGCGCACGCCGTCGCCGCCGCCCGCCACCCGGCGCTGGATCAGCTCGACGAACCGGCCAATGCCGTGCTGTTCGTGGACCACGGAGTCCCCGGCCACGAGCTGGAGCGGGTCCACGGCGTTCCGCCGCTTGGACGGCATCCTGCGCATGTCCTTGGTGGAACTGGCTGAGGTCCTGCCCAGCAGGTCAGCCTCGGTCAGCAGCGCCAGCTTGAGCGGGTCCAGGACAAAGCCGCGGCCGACGGCGGCGGTGGTCACCTCGATCAGCCCGGCCTGCGGATCCGCCTCGAGGGTGTCCACCCGCGCGCAGGGGATGTCGTTGTCGTGGAAGAGTTCCGCGAGGCGCTGCGCCGGGCCGGGGCCCTCGGTGACCACGACGATCCGCCACTGGTCGCGGACGCGGGAGCCGATGAAGTCCATCATTTCCGCGACGTCGCCCTGGTAGCCGCGGGGTTCGCGGGCGTGCAGGTTCAGGACGTCGACGTCGGGCAGCAACTCTTCGTCGCTGGCCAGCGAGGTGATGGACCACCAGGAGACGCCGTGTTCCAGGGCGGCGGTGCGGGTTTCGGTCAGGGAACGGAAGCTGGCCGAGTGCAGGGCTTCGGACGCCGCGGAGGTCAGATCCGTGTTCAGCACCAAAGGTGCCCTGCCGCCGTCGGACGCCGTGGACCAGGCGGCCTCGAGGAATTCCTCGTTGGTGGCGGCGAGGTCGTGGGCACGGGTGCGGACCTTTTCCGGCTCGATCACCACGGAGATGGAGCCCGCCGGGAGCTGGTCCAGGAACGGCACCATGGCGTCCACCAGGACCGGGGCCAGGGATTCCATGCCCTCGACGGTGATGCCGCCGGCGATCTTTTCCAGCATGTCCGCCGCGGCCGGAAGCTGGGACTTCAGCGTCGCCGCGCGGGACATGACGGAGGGGGTGATCAGGATTTCGCGGCACGGCGGGGCGTGGAGCTCGGTGGGGTGGTGCAGGCCGGGCGCGGTCAGCGAGCGCTGGTCGGCGACGGCGAACCAGCGCATCTGGTCCACCTCGTCGCCGAAGAACTCGACCCTGATGGGGTGGTCCTCCGTGGGCGGGAAGACGTCCAGCATGCCGCCGCGGACGGCGAATTCGCCGCGGCGGGTCACCATATCCACCCGGGCGTAGGCGGCGTCGGCGAGGCTCTTCACGACGCTGCTGAAGGGGGCCTCCTGGCCGACCTTCAGGGTCACGGGCACCAGTTCGCCCAGGCCGGCGACGATGGGCTGCACGACGGCGCGCACGGGGGCCACCACCACGCGCAGCGCACCGGCGGTGGCCGATTCGGGGTGTGCCAGGCGGCGGAGCACGGACAGCCGGCGGCCGACGGTGTCCGAGCGCGGGGAGAGCCGCTCGTGCGGCAGGGTCTCCCAGCTGGGGAACTCGGCGACGGCGTCTGCCGGCAGGAAGGCGCGCAGGGCCTCGGTCAGGTCCTCGGCCTCCCGGCCGGTAGCGGTGACGGCCAGGACCACGGGCACCGGGCTGCCTGCTTCCTTCCCCGCGAGCGTGGCCAGCCCGTCTGCCATTTCCGCGAGCAACGTGGACCGCATGCCGGCCGGGGCGCTGATCTGGTAGTCCTCGCTGCGGCCGGCGAACCCGCGGGCCGCCTCGGCCTGGATCCGGGCGTAATTCCGGTCTTCGGCGAGGACACGGCGCAAGCCGGTGAGAGAGGGGCCGTTGAGGCTCATGGCTGGAGCTCCTGATGGGATCACGGGGATGCAGGCAACACGAATAGCCGAAATTCGTGAGAATCCCGGGTCTTCCAAGCGTACCGCGCGGCCGGGGGCGGCCCGCACCGACCCCGGACCCGGGCTGCATCCGGGCCAGCAGGTTCGCGGCCGCCGGGGCTAGGCTGGAAGGACCGCGGCGGGCCTGGCGGCAGTCCGCAGCCGGCCACACTCCGAATGCCTTGTATCCGAATGCCTTGCATGCGCAACGATCAGGAGCCTCCCATGAACGGCAAGCCCCCAGGCCCGAACCACGATTCGACCCCGAAAACCGTGCTGGTCACGGGCGCCACCGGCTACATCGGCGGCCGGCTTGTCCCCCGGCTGCTGGAAGCCGGGCACCGGGTCAAAGTCGTGGTCCGGACGCCGGCCAAGATCGCCGGAGTGCCGTGGCTGGAGGACGTCGAGGTGGTCCACAGCAGCCTCGACGACGGCGACGCCCTGCGGGAAGCCCTCGACGGCGTCGACGTCCTGTACTACCTGGTCCATTCCATGGCGGCCGGGGCCGGTTTCGAGGCGAAGGAAAAGGCGATGGCAGGGACGGCCGCCCGGGCCGCGGCCTCGGCCGGGGTGGGCCGGATTGTCTACCTTGGCGGCCTGCACCCGGCCGGGGCCGAACTGTCCACCCACATGCGGTCCCGGGAGGCGGTGGGAAAAGTCTTCCTGGACAGCCCCGTGGACGCCGTGGTGTTCCAGGCCGGCGTCGTCATCGGCTCCGGCTCGGCGTCCTTCGAAATGATCCGGCACCTGTCCGAGACCCTCCCGCTCATGCCGGCCCCAAGCTGGGTGCGCAACAAGATCGAGGCAATCGCGGTCCGCGACGTCCTGTACTACCTCGTGGCGGCCGCCTCACTGGAAGAGAGCATCAACCGGTCGTTCGATATCGGCTGCCGCCAGGTGCTCAGCTACGCCGGAATGATGCAGGAATACGCGGCCGAGGCGGGCCTGCCACACCGGGTGGTGCTGGCCCTGCCGGTGCCCGCGCCCAAGCTGGCCGGCATGTGGGTGGCGCTGACCACGCCCATCCCGCTCTCCATGTCGCTGCCACTGGTCGAATCGCTCCAGCACGATGCTGTCTCCCGGGAGCACGACATCGATCACTACATCCCGGTGCCCGACGGCGGACTGACCCCCTACCGGCGGGCCGTGGCCCTGGCCCTGGGCAAGGAACGCGACGGCCAGGTGGAGACCACATGGGCCAGTGCCGGCGTGGACGCCGATCCCCTGCCCAGCGACCCGGACTGGTCCGGCCACACGGTGTACGTGGACGAGCGCAGCTTCCGCAGCGACGTGGACCCCCGGCACGTGTGGACCGTCATCGAAGGAATCGGCGGCCGGAACGGCTGGTACTCCCTGCCCCTTGCCTGGCAGGTACGCGGCTGGCTGGACAAGCTCACCGGCGGGGCGGGGCTGCTGCGCGGCCGCCGGCACCCGCACCTGCTGGCGGAGGGCGAGGTGGTGGACTGGTGGCGGGTCGAGCGGATCGACCGCGGCTCTCTGCTGCGGCTGAGGGCCGAAATGAGGGCCCCGGGCCGGGCCTGGCTCGAGCTCTCCGTGGAGCCGGACGGGACGGGCAGCCGGTACCGCCAGCGCGCCATTTTCTTCCCCAAGGGCCTCAGCGGCCGCCTCTACTGGCTCGCGGTGCTGCCATTTCACAGCGTCATATTTCCCGCCATGTCGCGGAATATCACCGCCGCCGCCCGGGAGCTGGACCATCTCGAATCGGAGCCTGCCGGGCCCACCACGTAGGATGTTGGAGCCCGAATCGTCCACTTCCACATCCCGGAGGACCCCTATGGCCCTGAGTGCATCCACCAACGTTCCGCACAGCGTCGACCGCGTTACCGCGGTTTTCGTCAATGAAGACTTCCTGCGCCACACGAGCGAACTCGTCGGCGGCACCCTGGAATCCTTTGCCCTTGACGGAGACCCCGCCGGCGCTTTCAGCACCACCACCGTGCGCACCATCCCGACCACCCGGATGCCTGACCTCGCCCGGAAATTTGTCGGCGAAACCCTGAAGGTCACCCAGCTCGAGGCATGGGAAGCTCCCGCCGCCGACGGCTCCCGGCAGAGCCAGATCTCCCTCAAGGTCGCCGGCGCCCCGCTGGACGTGAAGGCTGTCCAGCGCCTTGTGTCCGAGGGCGGCAGCACCCGGATCGAGCTCGAGGGCAACGTGACCTCCTCGGTTCCGTTCCTTGGCGGCAAGATCGCCGACGCGGCCGAACCGATGGTTGGCAAGGCCCTGAACCTGCAGTCCCAGCAGGCCCAGGCCTGGCTCGAAAGCCACTGACGCCGTGGAACTGCCCGCAGTCCTCGCCGTCGTCCTGATCGTCGCCGGCGTCTGGTCCCTGGCCGTCTGGCCGCAGTTCCTGCGCCGGGTCATGAAGGACCCGCGTGCCCGCGACGCCAACGGCAAGGCCACGCGCTTCCTGACCGTCCATGTGGTCCTCGTCAGCATCTCGATGCTGCTGGGGGCTGCGACGGCGGCGATCGGCATTGCCGGGCTGTTCAGCTAGCATCCGGCGCACCGGCGGCCATACCGCCGCCGGTGTGCCGGATTTCCTGCCCTGGAGGCGTACCGACGGCTAGAATCGGCAAAAAAGGTGGACCGCTGAAAGGGGACGCCAATTGCTATCTCGCCGCGCGGCCATCTGGGCACTGGGCGCCTATGTGCTGGTCCTGGGCGTCATCGCCCTCTGGCCCGTTCCTGTGGACCAGGGCGCATCCGATCTGCTGATGCGGTCGCTGCGGAAGCTGCACCGCTGGGGCGTCCCCACCTGGCTCGACTATCGGGTGGTGGAACTGACTTCCAATGTCATCCTGTTCCTCCCCCTGGGCGCCCTCGTCGCCCGGATCCTTGGCCCACGGCTGTGGTGGGGCGGGGTTGCCGTCGGTTTCGTCGCCTCGGCCCTGATTGAGCTCGCCCAGCTCATCTTCCTCCCGGCACGCTTCGCCTCAGTGGCCGACGTCGCCGCGAACACCTTTGGCGCCATGATCGGCGCCCTCGCTGCCCTGCTGCTCATGGCGTTCTCTGCTGCTGTGCGGTTCCGGCGCCCACCGCGTACGCTGTGAACAGGCCACCACGGGAGGACAACGAAAGTATGCGGATCTCGGTTATCGGTTGCGGATATCTGGGCGCGGTTCATGCCGTGTGTATGGCAAAGCTGGGTCATGAGGTTGTCGGCATCGACGTCGACGAGCACAAAGTAGCGCAGCTCTCGGCGGGCCACGCCCCGTTTTATGAACCTGTCTTGGACGATCTCCTCTCCGAGCTGGAAGAATCGGGCCTTCTGCGCTTCACCACCGACATGGCAGCCGCCCGCGGTGCCGAGGTCCACTTTATCTGCGTCGGAACGCCACAGAAACGCGGCGAGAACGGTGCCGACCTGCACTTCGTTGACGCGGCCATCGCGTCGCTCGCGCAGTATGTGTCCCCCGGCGACATTGTCGCCGGGAAATCCACCGTGCCGGTGGGATCCGCTGCCCGGCTGGCCGAGGTGCTGGCAGAATCGGAGCCCGGCGCCACGCTGGTCTGGAACCCTGAATTCCTGCGGGAAGGCCATGCCGTAACGGACACCCTGAACCCGGACAGGTTTGTCTACGGGGTGCCGGACGGCAGCGAAGACCATCCAGCGGTGGCCGTCCTCGACCGGGTCTATGAGACTCCCCTCGCGGGCGGGACGCCCCGGCTGGTGACGGACTACGCCACCGCAGAGCTCGTGAAGACGGCCGCCAACTCCTTCCTGGCCACCAAGATTTCCTTTATCAATGCCATGGCCGAGGTCTGCGAAGCCACGGGCGCCGATGTGACGCGCCTGGCTGACGCGATCGGCCTCGATGATCGGATCGGCAGGAAATTCCTGAACGCCGGCATCGGCTTCGGCGGCGGCTGCCTGCCCAAGGACATCCGGGCCTTCATGGCCCGCGCCGGTGAACTGGGCGCCGACCAGGCGCTGACGTTCCTGCGGGAGGTGGACGCCATCAACATGCGGCGCCGCACCCGCGTTGTGGAGCTTACGCGGGAGCTCTGTGGCGGCACCCTGATGGGACAAAGGATTGCCGTGCTGGGTGCGGCCTTCAAACCCGAAAGCGACGACGTCCGGGACTCGCCCGCGCTGAGCGCCGCCGCGCAGCTGCAGCTGCAGGGCGCCGTCGTGACCGTTACCGACCCGCAGGCGCTGTCCAACGCCGCCAAGCGCTTCCCGGAGCTGCAGTTGGAGCCGGACCTTGAGGCGACTCTGCACAAGGCCGATGCCGTGCTGCTGCTGACGGAGTGGCAGGCCTACCAGGAGCTCGATCCGCACGCGGCCAAGGCGCTCGTGTCCGCGCCGCGCATCCTGGACGGCCGCAATGTCCTGGACCCCGCCAAGTGGCGGGCCGCCGGCTGGACCTACAAGGGCTTGGGCCGGCCCTGACGCGGTGCGGTCAGGACGCCTTCAAGATATGTTCAAGGTGCGGTCAGGACGCGGTCAGGACGCCAGCGCCTGGCCGAGGGCGTCTTCCGCGGCAACCCATGAGAGCATGGCGCACTTGACCCGGGCAGCGTAGCGGGACACACCCTCAAACGCGGCGGCGTCGCCCAGGATCTCCGGATCGGCCGGCACCTTGCCGCGGGACCGCAGCACTTCGCGGAAGCTGTCAATGACGGTGCGGAGTTCCCCGACGGTCATGCCCTCGGCGAGGTCCGTCAGCACGGAGGCCGACGCCATTGAGATGGAGCAGCCGTCGCCGTCCCAGCGCAGCTCACTGACTTTCCCACCGGCCACGGACACCCGGACCGTGATTTCGTCCCCGCAGGTCGGATTCAGCTGGTGGGACTGGCCACTGCTCGCGCCATTGGGTGCGGCCGCGGCGGCCAGGCCGCTGCCGTGCCGGGCCTTGGAGTGCTCCAGGATGATCTGCTGGTAGAGCTGGTCAAGACTCATGGATGGCCGTCCTAGGCTTTGAAGTAGGCACGGACATCGGCGACCGCGTTGAGGAACGCGTCCACATCGTCCGTGGTGTTGTACAGGTAGGTGCTGGCGCGCGTGGTGGCCGTCAGGCCGAGCCGGCGGTGCAGCGGCTGGGCGCAGTGATGGCCCACCCGCACGGCGATCCCGCGGCTGTCCAGGAACTGGCCCACGTCGTGCGCGTGGACGCCGGCGACGTCGAACGCCGCCAGGCCGATCCGTTCCTGCCCCGCAGCGGGACCCAGCACGCGGATGCCGGGGATGGAGTCCAGGCCCTGCACGAGGCGCTGGCCGAGCTCGGCTTCCCAGACGTGGATGCGGTCCATCCCGGTTTCGCTGAGGTAGTTCACCGCAGCGGCGAGCGCCACGGCCTGCGAAATGCGCTGGGTGCCGGCCTCAAAGCGCTGCGGGCTCGGCAGGAAACCCGCACGTTCCATGGTGACGGTGGTGATCATGGAACCGCCGGTCAGGAACGGCGGCATCGCGTTGAGCAGCTCCGAGCGGCCATAGAGCGCGCCGATTCCGGTCGGTGCGAGCATCTTGTGGCCGGAGAACACGGCGAAGTCGACATCGAGCGCCTTGACGTTCAAGGGCAGGTGCGGCGCGGACTGGCACGCGTCGAGCACCACGAGGGCGCCCGCGGACCGGGCCAGGGCCACCAGGGACGCCACCGGGTTGATGGTGCCCAGGACGTTGGACGCGTGCGTGAATGCCAGGACGCGGGTGCGGGGGCCCACGATGCCGGCGGCGGCGGCCAGGTCCAGGGCGCCGGCGTCGTCGATCGGGATGAACTTCACGCTCGCGCCGGTCCGAGCGGCCAGTTCCTGCCAGGGAATGAGGTTGGCGTGGTGTTCCATCTCCGTGACCACGATTTCGTCGCCCGGGGCCAGGGCGAACCGGGCCGCCTCGGGTGCGGCGCCCGGCAGGGACGCGTTGAGGAAGGAGTAGGTGAGCAGGTTCAGGCCCTCCGTGGCGTTGGAGGTCCAGATCAGTTCATCCCACTGCGCCCCGACAAAGTCCGCCACGGTTTCCCGGGCGTTTTCGAAGGCTTCGGTGGCCTCGACGGCGAGGTGGTGCGCCCCGCGGTGGACCGCGGAGTTCCGCTGCTCGTAGAACTCCTGTTCGGCCTCGAGCACGCTGAGCGGGTTCTGCGAGGTGGCCCCGGAGTCCAGGTAGACCAGCGGCTGGCCGTTGACGTGCTGCTGCAGGATCGGGAAGTCGTTGCGGATCCTCAGGACCTCTTCGTTTCCGAGCGTGGCGGCAGAGCGGCGGAGGTGGGCTGGGGTGGCAACCATGGCGGAGACTCCTGGATCGGCGTTCGCTGCGGCGTACCCCTGCCGGCCTGGCAGCCGGTGCGAAATACGTCACACAGATTAAACCTAATTATCCCACGTTCCCGCAGCCCTCCTGCGCGGCCACCGCGCGGACCCGCACGCCGCGGAACTCGACGGGGGGTCCGGCGTCGTAGTTCTTCAGCAGGGTCAGCCATGCCCCGCCGTAGCGGGTGTCCTCGGCGGAGACGCTCCAGCCGGAAGAACCACCCCCGTCCCGGCGCACGGCGATGCTCCAAGGCCGCAGCGACACCACGAACTTCATCCATTCGCCGGCCCGCGGCGCGGGGCTGCCGGTTTGGGCGAGCCGGACCGGATCCGTGGTCCCGGCGTCGTGCCGGTAGAGCGCCAGGGTGCCGTCCGCGGCGAGGTCCAGGGAATAGCCGGAGACTTTCGGGGCGGACCCGGGACGGTACGGCGCGTCGCCGTCCTGGCCAAAGGCCACCCCCGCGCCGGGGCCGGCCGCCGGGAGTCCGGAGGGCCAGCGGAGTTCGAACTCGTACTCCCAGTCCGGGGAGTTGACCGCCTCCGCCAGCGAGCCCAGCACGTAGCCGGACTGGCCCGGGCTGGAGATGCTGACGGCGCCGTCGGCAAATGCCGGTTGCCCGTCCCAGACGGCGTCGGCGGCCCACGGCAGGTCGCCGGTTCCCCGGCGCCCGGCGGCGAAGCCATCTTCGCTGAGCGGTTCGTCCTGGTGCAGGACATAACGGATGTTGGCGCAAATGAAGCCCCGCACACCGAGGTTCTGCAGGCGGGCGTACTCGCTGCGCCGGTGCAGTTCCCAGGCGAGCACCGGTTTTCCGGAGGCCACCACCTGCCGGATCATGGCCTCCGGCACGGTGTAGTGGATCCCCAGCAGGTCCGTGCGCGGGATGAGCTCCGGCACCTTGGCCTGGTCGCGCGCGACCATGTAGCCGAAGGTCGTGTAGCCCTTCGCGGCGGCGAGCTTGTGCCCCGGCGAAGCGGACGGCTGCTTCCACACCACGTGTTCCCGGGCCGCGGGATACTTCTCCAGCAGGGCCAGGATTTCGTCGGCGTTGGTCCCGGGCTTGTCCTCAAGGAAGATCACGTGGCTGGCCACGAAGGTGTCCAGGACGTCGGAGAGCAGCGCGATGGGTTCCAGCGGTGTGGCCGGGCCGAGCCAGGCCCGGGCATCGTTGCGCAGGGGCTCCAGCGCGGCGTAGGGCGCCCGGGCAATAGTCAGGTCAATGCCGGTCAGCCTTTGGGTGTTCAGGTCGTGGTGGCAGACCAGCACGCCGTCCGAGGTGGCGGAAACCGACACTTCGATCGCCTTCAGCCCTGAGGCCACCGCCCCCTTGTAGGCGCGCATCGTGTGCTCCGGCCAGTTGTCCCCCGAGCCCCGGTGCGCGACGAAGAACGACGGCGCTGCCAGCAAGGCGGCGATCGTGAAGGGCCCCTTGTCCCCCGGCGCGGCGACGGCGCCCGTGGTGACGAATTCCTTGGCCGCGGACGCCGCGGGGACGATCCGGGGCCGCGGCCGGGCGGTGGCGCCCGCGGCGGGGCTCCCCGGACAGGCCGAGCAGCCGGCCACGCCCAGTACGGCCCCGGCTGCCGCGAAGCCCAGGAACTGCCGCCGCGCGATCACGGCGATCCTGCGCCATGCAGGGCCACGGCGGTGCGGGCGGGGACGGCCGCGGGGACCCGTGCGCGCGCGGACGCCCGGTGTGCCCTGGCCTCGTCGGTCGCGATGACCACCATGGCCAGCACCGTCCAGACCAGAATGCCGGCTGCGGACCTGGTGGCCAGGGAGCTGTAGGTCTGCGGGATGACTACTGCCATGAGGCCGGCAAGCAGGAGCCCCGGATATCCACTACGGAATCCCGTCCTCAGGGCGGTGCCCAGCACGAGAACGACCATCGAACCGAAGTAGAGCAGCGCGAACAGGACGCCGAAGTCAACGCTGTACATCACTGTGGGGTTCTCGAAGCTGGTTGCCAGCCCCGCCCGGGCACCCAGCAGAAAGCTGGCACCGCTGCCTTCGCCGGCCACGGCGTAGTCGCTCCATCTGCCCAGGAAATACTCGAGGGCCAGGCCCCGGGCCTCTGCGGAGCCGGCGTCGTCGGCGACCCTCGCCGACACGCCCGCCACCAGTGGTGAGGCTATGAGGGCGCCGCCGGCTCCGGACATCACGAGCAGCGTGGCCGTCTTGATCCAGGTGCGCCAGGGGGCGAAGATCACAGTAGCCACCACCGTCATGGCCAGGGCAGCGAGCCCCACGCGCGACTGGGAGATGAGGATACCCACCGCCATCAGCGCCAGCAGGAGGAGCTGCAGCCAGCGGCGCTTCACCCCGCCAAGGAGCGGCGCCGCCAAGCAGATGAACAGCGACAAAGCCAGCGGCTGGTCCAGTGTTCCCATCCAGCGCCCGGATTGCCTGGCGAACCAGTACTGGGTCTTGAACCCTGCTTCGTAGAACAGGACATTGCCGCTCAGCCACTGCGCGACGGCCACGGCACACACGAGCGCAACGAGAGCCAGGAGCACCGTGCGCAGCATCGTCACCAGGCCCTCGCCGCGAACGGCTTCGGCGAGCAGCAGCAGGAAAAACAGCACTGGCACTACTATCTGGTCCACCAACAGCACCATGCCGCCGCCATTGCCGGAGGTCGACGTGGCCAGGTACGCCGCCACGATGACCAGTCCCAGAATTAGGAACAGAAGGAAATGAGCGCCCAAGACCATCCGGATGCTGGCCGGATCGTGAAACAGCCGCACCAGAACGATCGAGAGCACCAGCCATGTTGCGGCATGGACGGACATGGGGCCGGAGGACACCCCGGTGAGCGTCGGGGATCCGATCGCCGGCACCAGCAGCCACAGGCCCAGCACCGCGGCCAACGGCACCCTGGCGCGCTTGCGGAAGAGGAACGCCGCCGCGAGGCACACTCCGATCCAGGCCGTCAGCTGCATCTAGGCCACCCGGCCGGACTTCACGAACAGACCCGGAACGAGGACCACAACAACGACGCCGTCCACGCTCACCGCCGGGCGGCAGAATGCTTGACCGGAGCCGGCTCCGCAGGGGCCTCCGCGGGCGCCGCCTTGGTGCGTTTGTTCGGCTTGCGCAGCTTCGTCCGGGGCTGTTTGCGGCCTTCGGACAGGCGGAGCGGAAGGGCGTTCAGTACGGCACCGGCCACGGCGCCTTTGACCAGTTCCAGGTTCTGCTGGGACGCGCCCAGCAGTTCGCGCGTCACCTTCTGGTACCGCACCACCAGCACCGTTAAGTCCGCCTGCACGGCCAGGAGGGCGGCGTCGCTGAACGGATGCATGGCTGGCGCGTCGAGGATGACGCGGCTGTAGCTGCCCCGCATCTCGCCCAGTGCGGCCGTAATGGCCTGGCTCGCCAGGAGCTCGGTGGGGTTATCGGGAACCGAACCGGCAGCCAAAATGTGGAGCCGGTCGCTCGCTGTTTTCTGGATAACACGGGGCAGAGCGGCCCGACCGGCGAGGACGTCGGCCAGGCCGAGCGCGTTGCCGAGTTTGAGTTCCGATTCCAGCCGCGGGAAGCGGAGGTCTGTTTCCACCAGCAGGACTTTCTCCCCCGCTTCAGCCCACGCGCGGGCCAACATGAGTGCCACGGTGGTCTTGCCTTCGCCTCCCCGCGCCGAGGTGATGAGCACGACGCCGGAGGCTGGCAGTGCGGGCAGATGCTCCATGTTGGTGCGGAGGCGGCGTGCCGCTTCGTCGAGCAGCGAGGCCGGGCGGCGTTCCAGAATGGCTGAGAGCGGCCGTGCCTGTGTGCTGGCCGGGACGCGGGCCAGTAGCGGCAGTCCGGACGCGTCTTCGACCTCTTCCGGGGTCCGGAGGGTATGGTCCGTCATCCGGCGGGCGACCACGATGGCGATGCCAGCGCCGAGGCCGAGCAGCGCACCAAGGGCAAGGTTCAAGGAAAGCCGGGGTGACACCGGATCGGCCTCGTCGGTGGGTCCCGCCACGACGTTCAGGACAGTCTGCCCGCCGCCGCTCTGCGTCCGGCCGGCTCCGACGTCATCCAGCGCCGAGTTGAGGCCGGCTACGATCTCGCGGGCGATCTCGAGGGCCTTGGCCTGGTCGGGAAGACTGACCACAACTGTCAGCAACAGGGTGTCCTGGTCCGCCGAAGCACTGACGCTCTGCGCAATTTCCGCTGCCGACAGGCCCGTGGAACTGCTGCTGACCAGTTTTTCCACGAACTTGTCGCCCTTGATCAGGCTCGCATAAGACGCAATACGCCCCCGCGACAACTCGAGGGACTGCAGGGACGACTGTCCCAATGACGGCGGCGAGACAACATAGAACTTGACGGTGCTTTGGTACACCGGCGGTGTCCTCTCCGTCACGCCCCAGGCGACGGCTACGCCCGCCAGCAGGCACAGGAGCACTATGAGCCAGCCCCGCGCAATTGCGCGCCCGTATTCAGACAGTTCCAAGCGAACCCCCCTGTGGCCACCATGCCGTGCCTGCAGCAGCACGGTCCTTCATGGTCCCTGACGCACCATTATTGACTGCGTCCGTGCCGTGCGGAAGCTTTTTGGCTTGTGTCTTTCGGGTCGGTCCGGGCCCTGACGCCCCCCGGCGCCGTAACGAAGGCTGCTTTGGTCGGCGGACTGTCCCGCCTGCGGGGCATGAATCCTAGCCAAATTCCGGCACCGGCCGTAGTCTTGCCCTAGCCAGGGCGGACCGGCAGGTCCAGCAACAGTTTTGGGCATCAAGTCCTGGAAGCAGGACTTGGACCCAGATCCTGGCGGGTCTCAGCAGCAGGTCTCAGCAGCAAATCTCAGCGGCAGGGTTCCAGCAACGGGTCCCGGGGCACGTCCCCGGCGGCCGGACCTGTGTTCCTGCGCCAGCAGCAGCGCGGTCCCGTTCAGGGATGCCTTCCGCCGGGGTTCCGGATCGAGGGGGGCACTATGACGACTGACGACGGGCAATTCTCGGTACTGGTGGCGCACCCCAGCGCCGATCTCTACGGCTCAGACCGGGTGCTGCTGGAAACCATCGACGGGCTGCACCGCAGCGGGGCCCGCGTCCTGGTGGCCCTGCCGTCGCCCGGGCCGCTCGTGGCAGAACTCAAGCGCCGGGGCGCCGCGGTGGTCTTCTCGCCGACGCCGGTGCTGCGCAAGAGCCTGCTCACGCCCCCTGGCCTGGTGAAGCTCGCGGCCACCTCGGTGTACGGGCTGCTCTGCAGCGTCGGTGTGATCCGAGGCTCCCGTCCGGACGTCATCCTGGCGAACACCATTACTGTCCCCCTGTGGACGGTTGCGGGACGGCTAACGGGGGTCCCGGTGGTCACCCACGTCCATGAGGCGGAGGCCAACGCCCCGCGGGTCCTCCGCGCAGCCCTGGCCCTGCCGCTCCTGTTCTCTCGCGGCATCCTGACCAACAGCCAGTTCAGCTCTGACACGCTGGCCGCATCGCTCCCGGCGCTCCAGGGCCGCCCGCACGTGCTCTATAACGGAGTCCCCGGGCCAGCCGAGCCGGTCCCGCCCCGGCCCGAGCTCCACGGCGGGCTCCGGATCCTGTACGTCGGACGGCTGTCCCACCGCAAGGGCGTGGATGTGGCCATCGACGCGTTGCTGCGGCTGCGCGGCGATGGCGTGTCCGCCCGGCTCTCGCTGGTCGGGGCGGTCTTCCCCGGTTACGAGGACTACGAGGCCGGCCTCCGGAGCCAGGTTCAGGCCCATGGCGCCGAAGAGCACGTCACGTTCCATGGTTTCCAGGATGTCGTCTGGCCGTTCCTTGCCGAGTCCGACGTCGTCGTGGTGCCTTCCCGGCTCGACGAGCCGTTCGGCAACACGGCCGTCGAAGCGGTCCTGGCTTCCCGGCCCGTAATCGTCAGCAACACCTCGGGCCTGAGGGAGGCCGCGGCCGGCTACCGTTCGGCGCAGTTCGTCGAACCCGGCGATCCCGGTGAACTGGCCGCCGCCCTCGCCCGCGTTGCCGGCCGGTGGCAGGAGTACCAGTCCAGCGCAGTGCTCGACGCCGCCGAAGCGGGCCGCAGGCACAGCCCGGAACACTACGGGACCCTCATGGCCGGACATCTGGCCCAGGCCGCCGGCAGGCTGTTGTGACGGGAAGCCCGGCCCCCCGCGCGGCCGCGGTCCCGGCCGCGCCGCCCAAGACCGCACGGGGCGTCCGGTGGAGCTTCGGGGCAGTGCTGGCCCGGCAGGGATTCCAGATGCTTTGCGCCGTGGTCCTGGCCCGGATCCTGGGCCCGCAGAGCTACGGAGTCATTGCGGCGGCCACCGTTTACATCAGCCTGGTGGCGCTGCTGCTGGACCAGGGCCTCTCCGCGGCCCTCGTCCAGCGGCCCGATGTCAGCCGCCGCATGGCAGGTGCCACCGCCATGCTGAACATTCTGGTGGCGGTGCTGCTCGGGGCGGTGACATGGTGGGCCGCGCCGTGGATCGCGCAGTTCTTCGGCGTAGCGGAGCTTGAGCCGATCCTGCGGCTGCTGGCGTTGGCCGTCCCCATCAAGGCCCTGGCCATCACGCCGCGGGCCATGCTGTCCCGCAACCTTGCCCTCCACCGGGTCGGCGCGGCGGACATTGCGGCCGCCGCCGCGGGCTGCGCGGCCGGAATCGGCGCCGCGCTTGCCGGCGCCGGCCCATGGTCCATGGTGTACCAGGTGGTCACTACCGACCTCGTCTGCAGCGCGTTGTTGCTCGCGGCCAACCGGGGTCCCGTCCCCAATGTTGCCTTCCGGACCGTGGCGCCCCTGTTGAAATTCAGCGTCAGCGTCTTTGCCACGGACTGCCTGGCCTACTTCTCCCGGAATCTGGACAACATCCTGGTGGGCCGGGTACTCGGCGTGGCCGCCCTATCGCTGTACGGAATGGCCTACCGCATCCTGGTCATCCCGGTCCAGCTGATTGGCCAGACCGTCAACCGGGTCATGTTTCCCGCGTTCGCCCGCGCGGCCGGCAGCCCGGAGAAAGTGGCCGCAAGCCTCGTGGCCGCGACGCGGCTGCTGGCGATCTCCGCGGTCCCACTGATGATCTTCGTGGCCTGCGCCGCCCCCGAGCTCGTGGGCCTGGTCCTGGGCCCAGAGTGGCTGCCCGCAGCCGGGCTGGTGAGCGTGCTCGCCATCGGGGGCGCCCGCGAGACCGTTTTCTACGTCACCCCCTCCCTGATGAAGGGCCTCGGGCAAAGCGGGTTGATCGTCCGGTACGAGATCCTGGCCGCCGTCGTGCAGGTGGGCGGAATCGTGATCGGACTCCAGTCCGGCGTGTTCGGCGTCGCCGTCGGCTACTCAACCGCCGGCTTCATCCTCACACCCGTGCTCCTGCGCATCCAGTACCGGCTGACCGGTGTGACGGCGATGACCCAGCTGGCCGCCATCTTCCCCGCAGTCCACGCCGCGGCCTGGGGCGCGGCAGGATACTGGGCGCTGTCCCTGGCCACCGTGCACGGCCCCTGGCAGCTGTTCGGCGGGCTGGCGCTCTATGCCGGGCTCGCCCTCGCCGCGCTGCGGGTATTCCACCGAAGCACGCTCTCCGGCTACCTCGGGCAGGCGCGGGCGCTCATTGGGCGGCCCGCCCGCCGGCAAGCCCACACGACGACAAGAGGTCACAATGTCTGACATCACCCACCCCGGAGTCCGCCCCACGGGCGAGGAACCCGCCGTCGGGATCCCGGCGGACGGCCTGGTCATTGCGGTGCTGACCTACCGCAGGCCGGAGGACATCGCCCTGGCGCTGCCGCGGCTGGCGGACCAGGCGGGAACCGGCCATGCCGCAGCAGGCCAGGCCGGTCCGGGACAGGAGTCCCTGGACGGGCCGGCCGGGCCGCCGGCCACGGTACTGGTCATCGACAACGACCCCGAGGCCAGCGCCCGTCCCATCGTGGAACAACTGGCCGGCACCCTCCGGCCCGGGCTGGTCCGGTACGTCCACGAGCCAAGGCCCGGGATCGCGGCGGCGCGGAACCGCGCCCTGCGGGAGGCGGCGTCAAGTGCGCTGCTGGTCTTCATCGACGACGACGAAGTGCCCTCGGAGCTGTGGCTGGCGCAGCTGGTGGGCCTGCAGCGCTCCAGCGGCGCCGCCGCCGTCGTGGGCCCGGTCATCAGCGAATACGAACACGCTCCCGAGCCCTGGATCGAAGCCGGAAAGTTCTTCCACCGCCGCAGGCTCGCCACCGGGACCCGCCTTGACGTGGCGGCGACGAACAACCTGCTCCTGGACCTGCGGCAGGTCCGTGACCTACGGCTCTCGTTTGATGAACGGTTCGGCCTCAGCGGTGGCTCTGACACACTCTTCACGCGGCAACTCGTCCAGCGCGGAGGTTCCATGCTGTGGTGCGACGAGGCCATCGTGGTGGACCGGGTCCCGTCCTCGCGGCTCACCCGCGACTGGGTCCTCCGCCGCGCCCTCCGCAGCGGGAACTCCGCGACCCGCGTGAACCTGGAACTCGCAGGCAGCTCTCGAAAACGCCTTACGGCCAGAGCCATTTCGCTGGGCTCGGGGTCCGTTCGACTACTGGGAGGCTCAGTGCGGGTGGCGGCTGGCCTGGTGAGCGGATCGCCGGCGCAAAAAGCGCTGGGAATGAGAACCGCTGCGAGGGGCCTGGGGATGACGACCGGGGCTTTCGGATATGTGTACAGCGAGTACAGCAGAAGGTAGGTCGCGAGGAACGGGGCCCTGCCTGCCGCGCTATTTTGAAGCAATGCCTATACCCCATCGGCTAAGCCGGCGCAGGGGCACGCCCACTCAGAACTAACCGTTACTGATTTGCAACCATTCGGCACGTCGACTACGGTGTTGGATCAGTAGCCGGGCGGGTACGCCTGCCGGAAGTGAGTTACCTGCGCGCAGTGGACGCCAGTGGCAGGACCCGGGGGCGGACGCGCGATGGCAGGCATGGCTTGTCGCGGTCGACGACATCGCGTCGGCGCTGTTTTCAGGCCCTGACCCGATAACGGCCCGCGGTCATCCGTTTATTAACTTGATTTGCCGGTGCGGCAACAACGGTTTCATCCGACGGTGTGGCGGTTGTTTCCATGCGACGTCATCGGCTTCCAACACGATGTCGCAGCAAACGAAGGAATGTTTTGCTTATTCGAAAGAGAATCGCCCCCATACTCGGCCTGCTCGGGCTGGTTTGCGCCGGCGCCATGATCAGCGCACCGGCAGAGGCTGCGACACCGCGCGCCGCGCTCGTCGTCGGCAGCTACAAACCCGACGCGTCCACCACTGGTGTCCCGTCCGGAAGGGCGCTTACCAAGGTCGGCAGCTACGATAAGCCGTACGTGATCACTGTTGACGGCACTGTCTTGGACGGCAAAGAGATCTTCGGTGACGTCAAAGTCCAAGCGAAGAACGTTGTTATCAAGAACAGCCTTCTGCACTGCGGTAATTACAAGCCCAGCACTAACACTGGCTGCGTCGACGCGAACAGTGCGAAGGTTTTCAATTTGACCGTTCAGGACAGCACGATCCACCCCATCATGCCCAGCCCGCTGCGGGACGGCATAGTGGGCCACGAGTACAACGCCATTCGGAACCATGTTTATGGCGCCAACGACGGGATGGGTGTCTTCAACAAGCCCGGCGGCAGCGTTAACGCCAACGTTCGGATTGAAGGCAACTACATCCACACGACTGTCTACCATGACGCAGCGAACGATCCCGGGCCTTCGGCCGACGGTACGCACAATGACGGCATCCAGGTCCAGGGCGGAACGAACATCCGTATTGCAGGCAACACCATTGTCAACGACGGCGTCCTCGGTTCGGGATCCAGGGCTGATGCCGCGAAACCACGCCTGTTTCCCCACGGGCACGGCTGCACCATCATTTTGCAGAACAACACCGGTGCACCGTTGAAAAACACCGTCGTTGAGCAGAACTGGTTCGACGACGGGCTGGCTTCGGCCTGCATCAAACCAGGCGAGATCACCTTCCAGAAGAACCGCTTCGGACAAAACCAGTACAACTACTTTGCACCGCCCCGGGTCAGCAAGTACGTGATCCGCATCGACGTCAAGGCGAGAACGATCGTTCACGGCCTGGAGACAAATGTTTGGGCGGACACCGGCCAACCGCTGAAGGTCGGCAAGGGCCTCGGCATCGAGTACGACAGCTAGCCCTAAAAGGTACGCCCCGGTCTTCGGATCGGGGCGTACCTTTTGCCCTTTGGGCGGCCAAAGCACCAATTCGACGGGCCCGAGCTACCGAGAGAATTCAACTATTGAGTTGACGGGTCCCGCCCACGCAGCCCGTGATTGATATCCCGCCGCCTTAAGAAGGCTGTCGTCCAGGCGGGCCGCTTCGACTGGATAATCGAGGCGGCGGATAACCCATACTCTGTCCACTCCTTCGAGGCCCGCCGTTGAAGCTGCGAGAAGCCGTGACGTTCCGTCAAGGGTTCCGTCCTGGGCTCCGGGAGTATCAATAGTCAGATCGCGCAGGCCCGCAAAGGCGTCAGGATACGCCACTGCAATCCGTCTGAGGGTCAGAAGGACCCGGCCGTCCCCGGGTGGGTAGCGCGGACTGAAATACACGGCATCATTGCTGGCCTTGTGTTCCTGGATATAGCCGGCCACAGCGCTCCAGTCGGCGCCGCTCTTGGCGTTGACCTCCCGCTGGGAGATATAAACCGGGATGGCGAGCAGGATGATCGCAATCCCCGCACCTCCCCTCAGCCACGTCGGCCGCAGCCAGATCATCCCGGCTCCGATCAGGACGGCGACGGCCGGGGCGCTCAGGGTGAGGTAGCGGGGGCTGTACATGGGGTGGACATACAGGGAATACAAACCGATGACCAAGGTAGGCAACGCGATCTGGGGAACGATCCACGCCAGGTAGTTGCGTTTGCTGCCCTCGCCGTGGGTACGAAGAATAACCACCAGGGCATAGATCATAATCAGCCCGCACACCGCCGCCAGCAGGACCGCGCTGATCTTCCAGAGCCCGGCCGGCCCCGTCTGTGGATAGCCGCCGGTCGGAGTATCACCCAGAAACCACTGATTCACGACCACGTTCCGCAGCCAGCGCGACCACCCCAGTTCGTCGTCGTTGAGCTGTCCGCGCTGCATCGCAGACAGGTAAACGACCGGCGCGGAAATGAGGACACCGAGCACCGACGCGAACGCCCATTCGATGCGCGTTCGCCAGGCGGTACGGCTCAGCGCCAGCAGAGTCAGCGCATGTGAGGCCAGAATGAACACGAGATAGAGGTTGATGCCAATGGCGATGGCTGCCAGTCCGGCGTAGGCCAACCACCAACGAGCAGTCCGACGGCGAAGGGCCACCATGAGCACTATGGTGAGCCACACGGCAGCGGCGGCGGTAAAAGCGAACGGCCGGGCCTCCATGCCGGCCCAGGTGATCCGTGGAAGGACAGCAAAAACAGCGGCGCTCGTCAGTCCAAGTACCCGGCCCCCCAGCCTACGGGCCATCAGGAAGACGCCTGCCGCGGCTGCCGCTATAGCCACGGCACTGGGCATGCGAAGGAAAAAAGCCGATTCGCCGGTGAGTCCCACCCAGAAATGCATGAACAGGTAATAAAGCCCGTGCACAGCGTCGATGTTCTGGACCATGGCCCACAGCTCGGGCAGGCTCCGACGTGCCGCTGAAATCGTCGCTGCCTCGTCGGTCCACAGCGATGCGTTCCACGAGCCTGCGGTTGACAGCGCCCAGGCCAGCGCAGCACTGAGGAGCGCCAGATGGACGTCACTGAGTCGGCCCATGGTCAAGGGTTTCGCCTGCGGCGGCCAGACAGCGCCCACGGTTGGGGTTGGTGCGGCGGCTTCGGCTGTCGTGGAGTCTAATGAGCGGATGGGACCCTCCTCGGACGTGCTGACAATGCGTAATGCTCGGTGAAAGGGATCCGCCAGGTTGGGCGCCGGAACGCCAGCCCGGCCGCCCCCGTCGGACAATGCAGCTGGCATCCCCGTATTGTGCGTCGAAGTCTAGCCAGCGCCTTATGGTTTGGGAAGGTACCGGTCCCCGAGCGGTGCCCCCGGCGGTTCCCCGGGATAATTTCAACGCAGTCATGGATTTCCCACGAGGCCTTGACCTGCTGGTTGTTCACCGGATTAGGGTCCGCCCCGAGGCGACGTAGTGTGCCTGGATCCGCAGCAGGGAAAGCACCTGTGGGTAGATGGCAACTTCGTCTATTTGGCCGTTCAGGTACCGGCTCGTCGGACGGCTGGGCCAGCCCGCCAGGTTGTCGCCGCCGAGCCGCCAGTAGCCGTCGAAGGGCCACGCCGATGTGGTGCCGGTTCGACCGGCCGCCAAGGTCCCGTCAACGAACAGCTGCATCCCGTTGGGACCGAGTGTTGCCACGACGTGGTGCCACTGGTTGTCATTGAAGCTCGTGGTGGTGTTGACGGTGACCCGGGTTGCCGCTGCGCTGGTGCCGGTCGGGCGGACACCGAAGAAGAGACGCCCGGTGTTGTCCATGTAGACGTTCCGGTCGAAGTCCGCCGAGACGCCCGTCTGCGAATTGCCGTAGCCAATGATCTGGCCGCCCTGCTTGGTGGCGGTTCGGAACCACGCCTCGGCACTGAACGTGTTGGGCCGGGCAGCCAGCGTCGGGCTGCTGGCCACACCCTCGGCGGTCCCGTTGAAGGCCGCGGCGGTATTGGACTCAACATTCAGCGCTCCCGGGGCGCCGAAGGTGACACCTGGCCGCACCGTGAGGTCGTCCTTGCCCGCGAGATCCACGCCGGTGGCCCCGCCGGATTCGCCGAGGCGCCAGTAGTTGCCGGGCTTGTCCGCGAGCACCTGCCGGGCATAGTTGCCCGGCGTCGCGACGGATCCTGCCGCCGTAATCGTGACGGTGTCGCTGCGGGCCTCGTTGCCGAAGGCGTCCCGTGCGAAGATCCGGTAGCCGTAGCTTTGCCCCGGCATCAGGCCGGTGTCCACGAAGGTCATGCCCGGCCGCCGCCAGAACGTGGAAGCCTGGCTGACTGTGGAGATCACGGCGCCGTTGCGCCGCACCTCGTAGATGAGGTTTTCGTTGTCCTGGTCCCAGTTCGCCTGCCACCGGACACGCACCACCCCGGCGACAGGGGCGGAAAGGGTCGGGTTGAAGTTCAGCCCGGTCACCCGGGGGCCACGCCGGTCAGGCGCGATGTTGCTCTTGGCGAATCGGGTAAGCCCCTGCTGGAGCTGGTTGTTAACCGTCGTGAATTCGCCGGCCATCGCCACGTAATCCGCATTCCCGGTCACGGTCCACGGACCCTGGCTCTGGCCGGTGAAAGTCCCGTTATTCAGGATGGGGAACCAGTTCAGCAGCGAGGGCGACGGGGTGCCGGCGAAGTTGGTGTAGCCGTGGCTTTCCGTCGTCAGAGTTCCCGTGGCCCGCTTGCTGAAGGCGATTCCACGGTTGAAGCCCCAGGGTTCCGTCTGCGAAAAACCCCCCACATTGCCGCAGTAGTGCGCATGGCCCACCGCATAGACGACGTCCCCGATGGGCTGGAGCGAATGGGTATCTCCGTGGCAGTCCTCGATCCAGGTGGTGGAATCATCGGACCACTTGACCGAGAACATCCCCTCGAGCGTGCTCACCCGCAGGAACGTGTAGCCGGAACCGTAGACGTTGACTCCGTCGCTGGCCAGCGAGGTGATCGCTCCGCTGGAGGGTCTGCCACCTGAATCTGGGGCGGTGCCGCCGTTACGGACGATGTTGTTAATCTGGAAGGGAAGGAGGGCCCCTGTTGTGGTGTTCACTTTGCCCAGGCCAAAGCCGGGGTTGCTGGAACCGTTGATCGAGGTGAAGGCGCCTCCCACGACCATGCTGCCGCCGTCGGGCGAGAGGGCCAGGGCGTTGACGCGGCCGCCGGACGCGACCGGGTGCCAAGGCAGGAGCGCGCCGTTGGAGGCACTGACCGCAGCCAACCGCCCCCGGGCCGCGGAGCCGACTGCGTTGAAGAGACCGCCCAGGTAGACGGTGGTCGGCGTCGCGACAATGGCACGGACCGAGGACGACATTCGAGGCAGGAAGCCAGGAATCAGGGCACCCGTGGCAGGGTTCAGGGCGACGGCCCGCCACACCGCCGCGCCGTTGTACGTCGTGAAGGCGCCCCCGACATACAGCCTCGATCCGTCCGGCGAGGCTGCCAGCGCGTTGACCTCGGCGTTGAAGCTCGGCGTGAAGGCGTTCAGCAGCTCGCCGGTGGTCAGGTTGTAGGCGAGGATGTTGTTGCGAACCACTGTTCTGGAGCCTGGTGCCGCACCGGCGGGGCGGGCCTGGGTGAATCTGCCGCCGACGTAGACCGTGGTGCCGATGATGACCTGGGTCCAGGCCACTCCGTTGATTTGCGCCGTCGGAAGGGCGTCCGCGGAGACGGTCACGGGGGTGGCGGGATTCCGTGGATCAGCCGGCGCGGTGTCTGCCGAAGCCGTCAGGCCGCTGTAGAGTCCCAGCGGAATTGAGACCGCCCCAGCGAGGAGGAGAGCCATCAGTTTCTTCGCGACGCTGCGCCCGGCACCAGCCGGCGCCGGGTAACGGGGCGCTGCTGCCCCCGTCCTCCGGGCGCTCCCCGGCGCTTCGTTGCTGAACATGATCTTCCTCTCCTCCACCCGGGCCTACGGAATCTTTACGGAGAAGTCATCGAAGCGCACCACAACCGGAAAGTTGGCCGCGGTTCCGGAGAGGTACGCCAAGAGTCCCGCACTTCCGGCCGCCTGCAGGGCAGGCGTCGAGTCACTCGCGCTCAGTTGCCAGGCGACCGGCTCTGCGGCGGAAGCCCGCCAGACCTTTCCGCTGAGAACCGTGGGGCCGGCGCCGTCCAGCTTTAGCCGGATGACGAGGGGGTCGTTGGCCGCCATCTTCAGCCCGGCGATCGCCAGTGGCCCTGCGACATTGGTTTCGACGTTGTTGACGGTCTTGGTGAGGTATAGCGAAACCGCCCCCGTGCTGGAGATCTTGACCTTGGCCCGGTAGTCGTTGTTGTTCACCCGCCGGCCGAACAGGGAGGCGTCCAGGCCGCCTCCGCCGGCGAGCTTATCGGCGGAAACCGTGATCCGCCCGTCGAACGCTGCCGTCGACACGGCGCTGAGGGATGCGCTCCGGCCGGCCCCGGCGGCCCCGAAGGTGACTTCTCCGGCGCCGTTGTTGACCGCGAAGTTGGTAGCTCCGCCCGATAGCGTCCACGCACCGCCGACGTCCGCGGTGCCGAAGCCGCCGGCGACGGTCCGCCCGAAGGCGTCCGCGGCGACCACGGTGTTGGATGCCGGGGCCGTGACGGTGACCGCCTTGCTGAGCGTGCCCGTCGCGCCGTCATCGTCGGTCACCGTCAGGGTGACGGTGTAGGTACCGGCACTGGCATAGGTGTGCGACGTCGTGGCCCCGGTCCCAGTGCTTGCGTCACCGAAGTCCCAGGCGTAGCCAGCGATGGTCCCGTCCGAATCCGAAGACCCGGAACCATCCAAGGAAGCGGCCAAGTTGGCAGCGGTCGATGTGAACGCGGCCGTCGGGGCCACGTTCGCAGGCGGAGCCACCACGGTCACGGAACGGACGATCGTGGCGGTGTTTCCGGTGTTGTCCGTCACCGTCAGCCGGACCGAGTAGGTGCCGCCTGCCGCATAGGCGTGCTGCGCCGTGACCCCCGTGCCGGTGCCGCCGTCGCCGAAGTCCCAGGCGTAGGCGGCGATGGGCCCGTTGGCGTCCGAGGACGTCGTGCCGTCCACCGAGGCCGTGAGTCCGTTGACCGCTGATGTGAAGGCGGCCACCGGATTCGCGGGAGGTGCGCTGACTGTGCGGCCGGATGCCACGAAGTGCGCCTGCACCCGGGACAGGGGCAGCACGGTCGGGTAGATGGCAACGTCGTCAATCTGGCCAGTCAGGTAGCGGCTGGTCGGAGCGCTGGGCCAGCTGGTCAGGTTGTCGCCGCCGAGGCGCCAGAAACCGTCGATCGGCCAGGCGGATGTGGTGTCCGTCCGCCCAGCAGCCAGGACGCCGTCAAGGAAGAGTTGCATCCCGTTCGGACCAAGGGTCGCCACGACGTGGTGCCATTGGTTGTCATTGAACCTCGTGGTCGTGTTGACGGTGATCCGGGATGCCGCTCCGCTGGTGCCGGTCGGGCGGACACCGAAGAAGAGCCGCCCGATGTTGTCCATGTAGACGTTGCGGTCGAAGTCCGTGGAAACCCCCGTCTGCGAATTTCCGTAGCCGATGATCTCGCCGCCCCTGTTGGTGCCGGTCCGGAACCAGGCTTCTGTGCTGAACACCTGGGGCCTGGTGGAGAGCGTCGGACTACTGGCGACCCCGTCGGTGGTGGCGTTGAAAGTGGCTGCCGTGTCTGAGTCTCCGGTCATTGCGCCCGCGGCCCCAAAGCTGACACCCGGCCGGACGATCAAATCGTCCTTGCCCGCGAGGTCCACGCCGGTGGCCCCGCCGGTTTCGCCGAGGCGCCAATAGTTGCCTGGCTTGTCCGCGAGGACCTGCTGCGCGTAGCTCCCCGGTGCCGCTACGGATCCCACTGCGGTAATGCTCACGATGTCGCTGCGAACCTCGTTGCCGAAGGCGTCACGGGCGGAAATGCGGTAGCCGTAGCTCTGGCCCGGTGTCAGGCCGGAGTCCAGGAACGTCATGCCCGGTCGCCTCCAAAAAGTGGAGGCTTGGTTGGCGGTGGACACGACGGCGCCGTTGCGGCGGACCTCATAGGTGAGGTTTTCGTTGTCCTGGTCCCAGTTCGCCTGCCAGCGGACCCGCACGGTACCGGCGGCAGGGGTGGACAGGGTCGGATTGAAGTTCACGCCGCTCAGGCGGGGGCCCCGCAGGTTTGGCGAGAGGCCGGTCCGTGGGAAGCGGGTCAGTCCCTGCTGCGGCTGATTGTTGATGGTAGTGAATTCGCCTGCCATCACGATGTAGTCGGCGTTGCCGCCCACTGACCAGGCGCCCTGGTCCTGGCCGGTGAAGGTGCCGGAATTCAGGATCGGGAACCAGTTCAGCAGCGACGGCGACGGGTTCCCGGCGAAGTTTGCATAGCCATGGCTCTCGGCGGTCACGGTGCCGGTGGCCTTCTTGCTGAAGGCTATGCCGCGGTTGAACTGCCAGGGCTCGGCCTGGGGGAACGCACCGATGTTTCCGCAGAAGTGCGCGTGGCCGGCCAGGTAGACGGCATCCCCCATTGGCTGGATGGAATAGGTGTCCCCGTGGCAGTCCTCGAGCCAGGTGGTGGTGTCGTCCGCCCATTTGACGGAGAACATTCCCTCCAGCGTGCTATTGCGGCCAAAGGTGTAGCCGGCGCCGTATACGTTGACGCCGTCAGTGGCCAGCGTGGTGATGGAGCCGGTGCTGCCTCCGTTACGGGCGATGGTGTTGATCTGGAAGGGCAGGAGGGCGCCCAGGGACGCGTCCACCTTGGCCACGCCGTAGCCCGGGTTAGTGGATCCGTTGATGGAGGTGAAGGCACCGCCCACCACCATACTCGCGCCGTCCGGGGAGAGGGTCATGGCGTTGACCCGGCCGCCGGCGGCAACCGGGTTCCAGGGCAGGAGCGCGGCGTTGGAGGCGCTCACCGCGGCGAGCTTGTCGCGGGTGACGGAGCCGACGGCGTTGAACAGGCCGCCGAGGTACACCGTGGTGGAGGTCGCCACAATCGAGCGGACCGACGCGGACATGCGGGGCAGGAAGCTGGTGATAAGGGCGCCGGTGCCCGGGTTCAGGGCGACTGCCCGCCACACGGTGGAGCCGTTGTAGGCGGTAAACGCGCCGCCGACGTACAGCCGTGATCCGTCCGGGGAGGCTGCCAGTGCGGTCACCTCGCCGTTGAAGCTGGGCGTGAACGTGCTCAGCAACTCCCCGGTGGTGAGGTTATAGGCCAGGATGTTGTTCCGCGGGACGGTGCCGGTGCCGGCAGCAGCGCCCGCGGGCCGCGCCTCGGTGAAATTGCCGCCTACGAACACCGTGTTGCCGATGATGACCTGGGCCCAGGCGACGCCGTTGATCTGGGCGGTGGGCAGGCCGTCGGCGGACACGGTGACGGGGGTGGCCGGGTTGACGGGGTCCGCGGGGGCGGTGTCCGCCGCGGCCGGCTGGCTGCCGACCAGCCCCAGTGACAGCGCGACTGCGGCGGCCAGCAGCAGCGCCAGCGTCTTTTTCGCACCCGCCCGCGCGGTGGTGTAGGCCGTCCTCGCAGTTGTTGCTGTTGCAGTTGCCGTTGCAGGTGCCGTCGTCGGTGCCGGGCCGGCCGGCGGCCGTGTCCCTCTCCCCCGAGCGCTCCCCAGCGTTGCGTTCCTGAGCATCTTTTCTCGTCCCCCTAGGTCAGTTGATGACTGGCCGCACTGGCACCCAGCGCCGCCACATCCTCGGCCGAAAAGAGGCCTCGAATGCAGTGATCGTTTTGGTTCTCTCCCACGTTTGTACTCATAAGGGTCTGGCCCTGGCTGCCGGGAATGATCGGAAAGTGCCGGGGCACCGGGCCGACCTGGCGCACCGGAATGCCGGCACGCAGTGCCACCCACTTCAGCCAGATGTCATCCGCGCGCCGGCACGAGTCCTTGAAGCCGTCCCCGCGCAGCCGCAGCTCCTCGAGCATCGCCGGGGGGTAGATGACACCGGACACGCCGGTGGCGAAATTGGCCGCCCGCTCGGCTGTGTCACGGGCCCGGGACCAGGTTCCGTAGCTGGCTACCCGGTCCCCCTCGACCCCCATGATGCTGACCCAATGCGCGCCCACACTGCCCGGGTGGCGCTCGCCGGCATCCACCAGCTGGGCCAGCCACTTGGGCGGGTAGACGATGTCGTCGTCGGCCGTCACGAGCGGCACGGTGTGCCGTGGCATGGAGGTGACGTAGGGGTAGTACTTGGTGTGCGGCCCGTAGTTGGGGGCGGCGAGGATCTCCAGGCCCCGGCGTTCGAGGCGGCGCAGCGAAGCGGGGCACGCCGCAAGGTCTTCGGGCGAATCCAGCCACAGCACGAGGCGTTGCGGCCGTACCGTGCCGCGGGCAATCGACTCGATTGCGATCGACACCGTGCGGATCCGGTCGCCGTGGGTGGTCAGGGACACCACGACGCCGGCGGCTCCCGTGACCGGCCCGCGTGCCAGCAGGTTGCGCACCCGCAGGCAGGCCACGGCGCAGGCGGCCAGCACCCGTTTGCCCAGCTTGCGTGCCCGCCGGACTGCGCGCCGCGGAATAGAGACGGGAAAGGAGACCGGCGGCCCGCCGGGTGCCGGCGTCATGGTTTGGTCCCGGCCGGGGCACGGCCGGCGAACGTCGCAATCGGCGTATCGGCTTCCAGGTTGAAGTGGATCTTCACGGTGTCCCGCGCCTCGAGCGGCACGGCGAAGACGAACACGCCGGCGCCGGAGGCCCCGGCCGCGACGCTCGCCGGGAATGCGACGGGGTCCGGTCCGCTGAGTTGGCTCGCCGGGGCGTCGTCCTTGCCGTAGCTGACGTCCACGAGCGCCCGGTCCAGCGAGAGCGGTGTCGCGGTGGCGTTGACCACAGTGATCTTGAACCGCACGGCAGGTCCGGCCACTTCGCCGATCCCAGTTGCCACGCCCTGGACGGCCGTCATCTCCGTGATGGTCGCCGTTACACCGCCTTTGACGGCTTTCTTGGCCGTCAGCTCCACGGGGGCGGCAGTGGGCTGCGCGATCGCCGCGAGTTCCTGGTCCGACTTGCCCTTCCGGTCCACGGGTGCGGGGTCGACCTCCGGCGGACCGGACGGTTTCACCGCTGTCGCCGGTCCAGCGGCTGCCGGGGCCGGCGTTCCGGAGCCCGTCTGCGCGGCAGCGGCGCCGGCCGGGTCAGGGCTGGCGGTGCCGGGCTGGGCGGAAGCGCCCGCGGTGCTGTCCTGGGCTGCCGGCGCGTCGCTGCCGGAATACTTGAGCCCGGAAGCCCACGCGACACCGCCAATGGCCAGGAGTGCGGAGACTCCGAGTGCCGTCGCCACCAGGCGGGTGCGTCGGCCGGCCGTCCGGCGCTTGTCCGCGGGGGTGCTCGGTTGCTTGTTCATAGCCGGTCTCCCTGCATGACGTGCTGTCCGGCCGGCCGGGATGCCGGCTGGGACGCGGAGAGCTCCCGGAACCACTTCACCGACGCCAGCACCAGGAAACCGGCCGTGGCGGCGAAGATCAGCGTGTAGACGGTCAGGAAGACAGGCAGCACGCCGTAGGTGACGAAGGACAGGCAGAGGACGCCGTAATCCATCGGGATCACCAGCAGCGAACGGATCCAGGAGCGGCTGCCGGTTTCTGCCACGGACACCCGTCCGGCCTGGCGCCGGAGCTGTTCGGTGAGGATCATGCCGAAGAACAGGACGGCGGACACCATCGCCGCGCCCAGCGGAACCACGAGCCACCAAGGGTCCACGGCGTCGAAGCGATAGAGCCCGACGGCGAGCGCCAGCGGCATCGCCGAGGTCTTGACGGCGTCGACCATGTGGTCCAGCCACTCCCCGGCCGGCGAACCGCCGCCCCGCATCCTGGCCACCTGGCCGTCGGCCGAATCAAAGGCGTAGCCGGCCGCGAGGCACAGTGCCACGCCGATGCCGAGCACGACGGAGGGCGGGTAGAGCATCAGCAGGGCGATCCCGGCGAAGGTGAAGGCCGCGCTGATGGCTGTCACCACGTTCGGGCTCAGGCCTGCCCGTATCGCTGCCGCAGCCAGGAGCCGTCCCAGCCGGCGGTTGATGTAGCGCGAGTACGCGGGGGCACTGCGTGCGGCGGCCTTCTGGCCGACCGAAAGGGACCTCACGATGGCCCAATACCCGTCGGCGGCACGTTCGACGTGCGGGTCGATGGCGGTCACTGGCCGGCCCCCATGCTTTGCTGGGCCGACGCGGGGAGCCGGCGGTAGGCGCCGCGCGCTGAACGCACCCGCAGCCGGGCAAGGTCACGGCACAGCTCCTCATAGCCGTCCGTGACGAGGTCCCAGCTGTAGCGGTGCGCGATGATCCGCGCCTGCTCACCCCGCCACGCCACATCGGACCCGGGCCGCTCGGCGTCAGAGACCAGCCTGGCCACCTCTTGCGGCTCCGAAAAGTACCGGCCGGAGTGTTCCAGGACCTCACGGTTGAATCCGACGTCGAACGCGTTGGTCGCCGTTCCCGAGCCGATGGCCCGCAGGAGCGAGGGATTGGTTCCGCCGACCGAGTGGCCGTGCCAGTACACGAGTGCGTTGGCATACAGCTGGTCCAGCAGCCCCTGGTCCCAGATCCCGCCGACGAAGCGGACCCGGGCATCGGCCAGGGCGTGGACCTCGCTCGTGTACCGGTTCGAATAGGGGGCTGAACCCACGACGATCAGTGGCAGCTCCGACCCGCTCCGGACGAAGCCGTCAACAATCAGGTGGACGTGGTTCTCCGGCTCGAACCGGGCCACCACCAGGTGGTATTCCTGCGGTTTGAGGTCCAGTTGCCCGAGCTTGTCCGAGTTGCCCCCGGCCAGCAGCGGTGCGCCGTACGCGAGGTAGACGGTGTCGGCGTCGAATTTCTGCCGGTAGTAGTCCTGGATCCCGACGGCGTCGGCGATCAGAGCATCCGAGAGCCTGACTGCGAGTCGTTCCACGGCCCTGTAGTAGTTCTGGCCGCCCTTGCCCCACTTGGCGCGTTTCCATTCCAGCCCGTCGACGTGTGTGGCCACCGGGATGCGCGCCGCCCGGAAGGCCGGCAGGTAGGGAGCGTTGGCGGCGTTGAAGAGGATGGCCGCATCCGGCCGGTGCCGGAGCAGGTGGGCGACGGAGAGGCCGGTGTGGCTCAACGTCTCCAGGGACCGTTTGTGCATCGCCGGAAGGTGGACAAGTTCCATGCCCAGGTGTTCAGAGGGCTTGTCTGTGCCTTCCCCCATGTCCCGGCAATAGACCGTGACGCGGTGGCCGCGCTGCACCAGGCGCTGCCCGATTTCCTCGATCGCAGTTTCGAAGCCGCCGTAGTGTGCCGGGACGCCGCGCGTCCCCACCATGGCGACATGCAGGCCGCTCACCGCCGTGTTCCTTGCCTGAGGTGCGACGGCGACACGGACTGGTTGATCAGTTCCAGGGCCGTGCGCAGGGCTGAACTTGAGGTGTGGACGGTGTACGGGAAGTGGACAACCTCGACGCCGACGGCGCCAAAGGCCGCTTGCAGCCGGTCTCCTTGCGGAGTGCCCTTCCAATCGTCTCCCTTGAAGAAGATGTTGAAGCGCAGTTCCTCCCAGACCTGGAGCTTGTCCGGGACGACTTCGGCGAAGACCTTGTCCACGTAGCCGATGCTGCCGACAATCTCCATCCTCTCGGCGAGCGGGACCAGGGGCAGCCTGCCCTTGGCCCCCTCGAGGATTTCGTCGGACACGACCCCCGCAATCAGGTAATCGCATTGGCTCTTGGCGTGCTTGAGGATGTTCAGATGCCCAATGTGGAACAGGTCAAAAGCCCCCGGGGCATATCCAATTTTGAGACCCATTGTGTTCTGCTGCCTTCCCGTGTGACGCCGGCCCAGTACCGGCGTTTAGTGTGTTTAGTAGGCCCCCACCGGATGAAGAATGACCCTGAATGTTCGCCACAGGATCATGATGTCGCCGGTCAATGACCAGTTCTCCACGTAGTAGAGGTCCCAGCGGACGCTCTCGTCCCAGCCCAGATTGGACCGGCCGTTGATTTGCCACAGACCCGTGATTCCCGGCTTGATCAGCAGCCGCCGGCTCACATCGCCCTCATAGCCCTCCACCTCGACGGGCAGCTGCGGCCGCGGTCCCACCAGGCTCATGTCGCCCTTCAGTACGTTCCAGAACTGCGGCAGCTCGTCCAGCGAGTACTTCCTGAGCCAGCGTCCGGCGGTGGTGATCCGGGGATCGTTCTTGAGCTTGAACAGCAGCCCCGCAGCCTCGTTGAGGTCCTGCAGCGCCGCCAGGTCCTGTTCGGCCGTGGTGACCATGGAGCGGAATTTGACCATCTTGAACCGCTTGCCGTTGAGTCCGACCCGTTCCTGGCGGAAGAACACCGGTCCCTTGCTGTCGCGGACGATGATCCAGGCCAGGGCGCACAGCAGCGGTGAGAGGACCAGCAGGGCCGCGGCGGCTGCCACGATGTCCACGAGGCGTTTGAGTGTGTGCTTGCCGCCGGTGAACCGCGGCAGTTCAACGTGCATGAGAGGCAAGCCCTCGACGGGCCGCCAGTGAATCCTGGGTCCCGCGACGTCGGTCAGGCTCGAGGCCAGGACGAGGCCGGCCGGTGTGCCTTCCAGGGCCCACCCCAGCTGCCGGATGGAACGGGTGCCGCCCTCGAGGCGTCCTGCCACGACGACGGCATTCGCCCCTGTCTCTTCGACCTTGTCGGCGACCGAGTCGACGTCGCACAGGACCGGGATCCGGTCGGCGGAAATTTGTAGGTGGTTTTCGGTGTAGCCGGCCGGCAGGGCGGCCCCCACGACTTCGTAGGCGGCGCCGGAGACTTTGCCGAACTGCCGGATCACGTACTCGACGTCCGCGGGTTCCCCGACGACGATCACCTTGGAAAGGTAGTGGCCGAAGAGCCGCTGGCGGTTCAGCCAGGCCCGCCATTGCCAGCGGTTGACCAGCAGGAGCAGGGCACCGGCCGGAAGCGCGAGGGCGAAGTGGCTGCGGACCACATCGATGCCCAAGAGGATTACCACGATGGCGATGCCGCCGAAGACGCCCAGGGTCGCGTCGAGGACCCGTTTGTATTCCTCGGAGCCGACTCCCAGGACCGTCTCTTCGCGGGTGCGGTGCACCTCCAGCGCTAGGACCCAGACCAGGACAATGGCAATGCTGACGGCCAGGTACGATCCGCCCGCGGCGGCGCGTGTCAGGAAGGGTTCGCCCGCTTCGAGGTGGAAGGCGTAGGCTGCCGCAACGGCAATCATCACGATGGCGGTGTCCGAAAGTCGGAGCCAGCGGCGATAGCGCTTGGCCCAGGACGTGCCCGAATCCACAACTGCGGCGGGAACGTCGTTGCCGACACCCGGGGCGGCGGTCCAGGGCTGGCCGAGCGGGCCGGCGCTTGAGGCCAGCACCGGTGCGGGCCGGCCGGTCAAACGGCTTCCCCGGGCCGTGTACCCCCTGCGGCGCTCGTCAACGGCGCTCATGCCGGGTCCGCGTCTCTTCGGGGCGCGGACCCGTGTGTAGACCGGTTAAGGGAGCCGGCGGCGGCTGGGGGGAGAGCCTCGGTCTCAGAAGGCTCTGACGCCGCCGGCTCCGACCTTGGCGTACGGCTGCCAGTTTCGGCACCGTACGATTCCAATGAAGGAGTTCGGTATAGGGAGGTTACGGCACGACCACCTCTAATGGTGGCAGTGGCTGCTTCAGCAAGCAAGATGGTTTGCGAGACCAAACTTCCCTGCAGGTCAAACCCGCGGTCGATTACCGCCCTGAAGTTCCTCATTTTGAGACCTTTGTGAGTAGTTCGTGGGACTGACTTAAGTCAATCCCCGGGGCCGGATCTGCACACGAGTAGCGTTTACCCGACTTCTGTTGTCCTGGCCGGGATGGCACTACTTGGGGATACTGCCGCCGGTCCCCCGGGCCACCCGGGGCCGTACGCGGCCACCGCACCTGCGGCCCTGCGGGCGGTACGCGGCCGCCGCACCTGGTGCCCTGCGGGCGGCACGTGGCCACCGCAGCTGCGGCCGTGCGGGCAGGAACCGGCGGGGACAGGGGCGGCAGTCCGGCGGAACGGACGGCGGATTGATGGTGGGCGGGCCCCAGGTCTCAGACCGCATTCCCAGCCCACACTTCTCAGGTAGGACTCAGGAAACAGGGCTCAGGACTCAAGACTCAAGACTCAGGTGCCAGGGTTCCTTGGGCCGGCGTCTGCTGCGCCTGCCTCTCCTGCTCGAGGGTGCCGTGATCCAGAGAGCCGTGGTCCAGAGTGCTGTGGTCCAGCAGGTCCGCGCGGCGACCGACGCCGAGTTTGGCGAAGATCCGGGACAGATGCCCCTCCACCGTCCGGTGGGACAGGCAGAGTGACGTGGCGATCTCGGCATTCGTGGCGCCGCGGGACACCAGGTCCAGGACTTCTGATTCGCGGCCGGTCAGCGCCGCGCCGTGATCGCTGTGGACGATCTCCAAGTGCGCCGACATTCCGGCCTCCACTAGCCGGTGGTGGACACGGCGCTGGACCGCGGTGAGCCTCCACCGGTCCGGGTCATCTGCCAGGATCCGTTCCGCCTGCTGGGCGGCCTCGAGGGCCAGCAGTCCGTGGCCGCCGCCGAGCGCGTCGTCGCTGATGCCAATGAGGTCGGCCGCGTCGGACGCCGATACCGCCAGCGCGTAGGATTCCAGCAGCCGCGCCTCCGGGCCGTCCACGGCCCGGCTGCTCATGGCGAGGGCCTCGGCCCCCGAGACGTCACCGCTTCGGAACGCGAGCCTCCTGATATCGGTTTCAACGCCGCGCAGGCCCTCGCGCATCGCTTCGTCCGCCAGCCGGGACAGGGCCGATACGCCCGGCCCCTCTAAGCCGGCGCTGCCCGTGCCGGCGCGGTCCGTGCTGGCACTATCCAGGCCGCTGGCGAGCGGTCCGGCCCCCGGTTCCGCCGCCCGGCAATACGCCTCTGCCAGCAGGCGCAGGGTCTTTGGCTCGCGGTAGTCCGAAAGCCGGAAGTCCAGGCAGTGCTGGCTGGCCTCAAACTGGCGTCCCACGGCGGCGGCCGCGTACGCTGCGACGGCGTGCGCAAACGGCAGCAGGTTCAAGGGGTCGGCGATGGTGAGTTCCTCCACGCCCAGCCGCACTTCGGCCAGGCATTCACGCATCCTGCCCTGGCGCAGCCTCGAGTATCCGCGCATGAGGTGCAGCATGCCGCCGCTGTACAGCAGCCGTCCGGGCTCGCGGGCCGCGTAATCGTCAAGGACCCTCCCCAGCGCGTCCCAGTCCCCGGCCCGGATCAGGTTCAGGCAGTGGCGCACCACAAGGTCCTCGAACACCAGGGGAAGCCCCTGGCTTCCGCTGCGGGCACCGTTCCACGCCTCCCCGTCCAGGCGCAGCCCTGTTCGCAGCCGGCCCTGGGCGGTCAGCAGCTCGGCGAGGAGGGAAACTGCCGGGACGCGGATTTCGGGCGGGATGCCGGTGGTCTCGACCAGTTCGCGCAACCCGGTCCCCACTGCCATGAATCTGCCGTCCCAGGTCCGGTTCAGGAGTTCTGCGGCCACTCCCGCCGCGGCAGTTTCGGCCCACGGTCTATCCTCCGGAGCACGTCCCGGTGCGCGCGCGGACGGCAGGGACTCCCGGGCCGGCGTCGTGGATCCAAGCCGGGCCGCTAGCAGGGCGGCCAGATAGGACGGCCGTCCGGCGCGCACCGGTTGCGCGGTCTCCAGGCACGCCACAGCGGCCTGCGGGCGCCCGGCAATGAAGTGGGAGTATGCGAGCTGGATCCTGGCCTCTGACAGGAACCGGGCGTCCCGGATGGCACCGGCGGCCCGGGCCGCGGTGGCAGGATCCAGGGCCGTGTTGGCGGCAACAGCGGCATGGAGCAGCTGCGCGGGAGGAATCTCCACGCCGCAGTCCAGCGACCAGCGCAGCCTGTTCAGGGCAGCTCCGGGCACCGCGGCGCGCTCCGAGGGAAGCGACAGCACGCTGGAGCGCAGGGCCGAACTGCGCCCGGCCGGGACCCGGTGGCGGATGATCTCGCCAACGATCGGGCTCGCGGGCCGAACGAGCCGGTCGTGCCCCGGGGAAACAGCGATTATTCCTGCCGTGTCGAGCGCATCGACGGCTTTGGGACCGCTGATCCGCAGGATCTGGGCCAGGGAGAGCGGTCCTGCCAGGGCCACGATCGTGGCCGCGGTCTTTTCCTCCGGCGTCATGGAGCGCAACTGCCGGTCAACGACGTCGGCGGCAGGAACCTGGGCCATGTCGGGGTTGGCGAGGAGGAACCACACGCCGTGTCGGCAGCCCAGTGCGCCGGTGGAGCGGGCATGCTGGATCAGGGACATTAGCATCAGCGGATTCCCGTCGGCAGCGTCGTGAAACAGCGCACTGACCCACGGCGAGACGTCGGCCCGCAGCACCTGTTCGCACAGCTGGTGTGTTCCGGTCCGGCTGAGGGGGACGAGATCGAACTTGGCGATGATTCCGTCGTCCCAGAGCGAGAGGAATTCTTCCGGGATCAGGGGCCCGGGCCGGCACGTCGCTAGGATGGCTGCTGCGCCGGTGGCCGCGGCCTGGGCGAGCTGCCGGACGGTCCCGTGGTCCAGGCAGTGCGCGTCGTCGACGACGAACAGGGGGCGCTCCGCCTCCGCTTTCAGACTGTCGGCCATTGCTTCGACGACGGCGGCATACGAGTCGAGCTCCCGGTCGGGGAGCCGGGACAGGTAGGGCGCCAGGGCGCCAAAGGGTACGGCGGCCAGGGCCGGTGTGGCCGTCAGCCGGATCAGGTGTCTGCCGGGCCCGAGTTCGCGGATGGCGGCTTTGACGACGGCGGTCTTGCCCGTGCCTGCGCCACCGACGACGATCGCACCTGACCGTGTGTCATCGCGCAGGCAACGCATCAGGTCCTTGACCAGCGTTGACCGCTCGATGAGCCGGGCGGCCTCAGCCAGGCTTTCCATCGCAGGTTCTTCCTGCCGCCCGCTGCGTTGCCCGGGGCGCCGCCCGGGCAGCCGCCAGATTTATGCCGGGGTCAGCCGAGTCGGGCGCTGTCAGCCGGCGTTGAGATGACATCTTTGAGTTCCGTTCGGCTGGCTACATGCAACTTCGAATACACCTGGTAGAGGTGTCCTTCCACCGTGCGAACCGATACGTGCATCTGTTCGGCGATCTTGCGGTTCGATGTGCCGGCAGCGGCCCGAACGGCTACTTCGCATTCCCTCGCCGTCAGGGTCGACGTCGTGAGCGAATGGAGGCCGTTCTTGGGACTGCCGAACTTGTCATCGAGTGACTGCTGCGCCCGCTGGGCGATCCGCAGCGCGATCCGGTTGCCGGCGTCGTTCGCACAACTGACGGCCTTCCGGGCCGCGTCCCGGGCGAAGACGGCGTTGCCGTTGGCGTCAGCGTCCTTGGATGCCGCCAGCAACAGTTCGCTGTCGGCGTCCCGCATGCCTTCGGCCAGCCGCGAGCACAGGGCGGCGAATTGCCCGGTCACTTGTGCGCCGAGGTCGCCCAGCCTGTGGCCCATCTGGCGGTCCCCCAGCCTGGTGGCCGCGGACATGAACAGGAGCGCCGGGGCCACGGCCGAGGATTGGGAGTCGTTGTCCGCCTCGGCGGCCAGTGCGCGGATTGATGCTGCCCGCTGGCCGAGCTCGGCCTGGGCCGAGAGTTCGAAATAGCGCGTGAGCCGTTCCGCCAGCCAGGCCGTGGGTGGCCGCGGCTGGTCCAAATCGCCCAGCAGGAGCCCGGCCGTCTCCTCTTCTCCCTGGAGTGCGGCCGCGTAGGCGCAGGCAGCGGTGGCCAGGGCGGTCAGGGCATCGGGGTCCTGGGCGCGGAGCTGCCACCTGCCCGCCTGAAGCCGGGACAGTGCGTCGTCGAGGTGCCCGGCGTTCAGGTCGATGACGCCTGCGCCAATTTCGAACATGCCGCCGAGCCGCGTCTGGGGCTCTCCGCCGCCGTACGTCTCGTCAAGGTAGGCCGATGCCTCCCGGAACTTCGCCGAAAGCAGCAGGAGCAGCAGGAACCTGCCCCTGATTTCACGTACCGCCTTGTCCGTGAGCTGCACGTTCGCTGTGGCCGCCAGGACCTGCTTGCCCAGGGCCAGCGCCCAGACGACGTTGCCGGTGACGGCCAGGGCCTCGCAGCGCACGCTGGCCGTCACGATGCGCAGTTCGCTGCCAAGGTCCGTCGTGTCCATGTGGTCGGTCGCGGCCAGGACATCGGCGTAGCGTCCCTGGAATGCGGCGAGCTCGGCCTCGGCCAGGGACAGCTGTTCGCGGGCCGCTCCCACCGCGGCGCTGCGCTCCGGTTCTGCGGCCAGCCGCTCCGCGAGCTCCCGCAGCCGGGCTTTGGGATCGGCTCCGGGGGCCGTACTGCGCTTTTCCAGCTCTGTGCGCAGAAGCTGCAGGGCGGTCCATTCGGCGAGCGGCAGCTCCCTGCAGGCGGCCTCATCCAGTGCTTCCAGGACCCGGCGCGCCGATTCCTCGTTGTTGACCAGGATGTGGGCGTTCATCGATTCGATGGCCGCCTGGACGTCGCGTTCGCTTCCTACCGCCTCCTGGATGAACCGCAGTGCGGCCACGGGGTCGGATGCGCTGTTCGCGGTGTGGGCCGCGGCCAGCGCCACTTCCGGGCGCACCTGTTCTCCACAGTCCAGGGCCCACGCGACGCCGGTCGCGCCGCCGGCCTCCAGAGCATCCGAGTCCTGCAGCACCGCTGTGAGCCGGCGGCGGAGTTCGGCGCTGCGGCCCGGCGGGACAACGCTGGCCACGATGCCGGCGGTCACCGGGTTGGCGACGCTGACCATCGGCGGATGCTCGTGGGTAACCCGGATCAGGGCCCGTTCCTGGAGCGCGTCCATGTCCTGGGGGTTGGCGATGTGCATGAGGGTCTGCAGCGGAACTGCGCCGGCCAGTGCCAGCAGCTCGAAGACGTCCCGCTGGCCGGCGCCAAGCCGGTTGAGGCGGGCCTTCACGACGTCCCGGATCTCACCGGTCAGGGCAATGGGGCCGTTGCCGAGGAACCACACGCTGTCCTGGCGGACCACTGTGCCCAGCTTGATCTGTTCCCGGGCGAGGGAATGCAGGAACAGGGCGTTGCCGCCGCTCGCGCTCCAGAGCGCCCGGGCAGCAGTCAGGGAGAAGCGGCCGCCGTATTCGTGGTGCAGCGTTGCTGCCGTCTCGGCGAAGTCGAACGGCCCGAGGTCCATCCGCCGGAGCAGGTCATCCTTCCAGAGGCCCATGATGTCACCGCCGACATGTGGCATGTCCACGCACGCCGCCAGCAGGGTGACATGGGCCCCTGCGCTCAGCTGGGCGACCATCATGCTCGAGAGTTCGTCGAGGTCGTGGGCGTTGTCCACGAACAGGACGATCCGCCGCCCGTCGGATTTGTTGTGGAGGAGCTGCGTCAGCCCGCGCAGCACCATCAGGGGGTGTTCGAGATGGGAGGCGTCGAGGTCATTGAGCAGGACGCTCAGGGCCCCATAGGGAAGCTTGGAGGAAATGGAGCTGCCTCTGACCTGGACTACCAGGTACTCGTCGCCGAGCTGTTCCAAGGCACGCTGGGCGATGAAGGATTTTCCGGCCCCGTGGTCGCCCACGAGTACTATGCCGCAGCCGGACCCGGATGTCAGGGTCTCAACCACCTCGGCAACTACCTGTTGGCGGGTGAAGGGCTTGTCTTTGTTCCGGCCGTATCCGTTTCTTGGCGCCGGATATATCGTTTCTGTCTGGCCGCTGCCCGCAGGCAAGCCGGCGTCTTGCTGGAACATATGAGAGACCTTCGCAATCAAAAGTGTGAGCGGTGATACAACAACCGTAGGGACTAAGCGTATTTTGGGTATGCGTAAGTAGTACTCGAATACGCAACGAGTATTCGGCCCGCTCTACGTAGCTGTACTCAGTTGGACCCGCACCCTTGCAGGGTCCAAACCAAGTAGTCGGAATCAAGCTTCACGTGTCCCTGACCGTAGCGTCCCGGGCGCCGGAAAATCAGCCCGCCGCCGGCCCGGCTGATGGCCGAAAAAGGCCCTTTGCCGCCCGGCGCGCTGAGGTGCCGCTAGCGTTCGTCAATGCCGGGCAGCTGTTCACGGCCTTTGACGTTGAGCTTGGCGTAGCTGCGGTAGAGGTGGCCTTCAACCGTGCGCACGGACACCTGGAGCTCGGCGGCGATCTGCCGGTCGGTGAGGCCGCGTACAGCCAGCGCCACGATGTCACGTTCGCGGCGGGTCAGGATGCCGAGCGAATCATCGTTCTTGGCCGTGTCCTCACCGGGAAGGTCGTCTGCCCGGTCCAGGCACCGCTTCCGCTGGGCGTTCGCCATGCGCTCCCTCAGCGTGTCGCCCGCGGCCCGGTAGGCGTGCGCCGCGGCGTCATAGGCAAGGGCAGCAAAGCTCCACAGTTCCGCAGCTTCGCAGGTCTTCGCGGCCTCGAGGTGGTCTGCGGCGTTGTCCGTGCTGATGGCGGCCGCGTAGGCGCAGATCGCCTCGGGCCGCGGGCCTTCAAGCCCGGCCCGGAGTTCCAGCAGCCTCGTCGCCGATTCCGTGTCCCCCAAGGCCAGGCAGAAGGCCAGCGCGTCGAGTTCGAGGCCGGCGGTGTCCACCTCCGGGTCCGGGCGTCCGAGCCGTTTCAGTTCGGCGATGGCGCCGGGATAGTTCCCGAGCCGGGCTTTTCCGTAGACCACGGCCATCGCGGCCAATGAGCGCATGTACCGGGGCAAAGCCGCGGGTGCCGACTCGAAGTCGCCGAGGAAGAGCTCCGCTTTCGTCTGGGCCCCGACTTCTGCGGCCGCAGCAAAGGCCATGGCCGCCGTCAGGGGGAACAACTGCTGGGGGTCGGTCAGCCGCAGCGCTTCGAGGGCGGCGCTGAGCGTGTTCAGTGCCTGTGCGGCCTTGCCCTGGTAGAGCAGGACGATGCCGTGGGCCGCGTGGACTCCCCCGCCGAAGGAAATCAGGCTCGGCCCGGATCCGGCGACAAAGCCGGTCAGGAGGTTCTCTGCGGACTGCCAGTCCCCGGAGTGGATCGCGGCAGAGGCCGAACGGACCACGAGGAAGTCGGTGAGGAAGTACAGCTCGTCGTGGTCGGCTCCGGCAGCCTCGACCGCCTGGGACATCACGGCCAGGGCGCTGAGCCCCTTGCCGGCGGCCAGGAGCCTCGCCGCGTCGAGGCAGAGCCGGAACGCCCTTTGGAGGGTGTTCGCCGCCGGCTTGATACCGGCCGCCCCCGCCGCGGGGGCCCCTTCCGCAGGAGCCCGTTCCGCCGGGGCCCGTTGGTACTCGCCTGCCAGCGCCAGAACCATGGCTTCCATGGTGTCCAGGCGTTCCCTGACGGCAGCAAGAATGTGCCCGGCGTCGTCCGGGGTGGCCTCGGCGAGGCGCTCGGCGGCGCGTTGAAGCACCTGTGCCCGGTCCATGATCTCTGCCGGTGCGTGGCCCAGTGCGGACATCACCGCTGCCCACAGGAGCGATCCGGCGAGAAGCCCGGGGATGCTGGTGCCCTGGCCGAAATCGGCGTCGAGGATGTCCCGCGCCGCCGCGTAGTCGGAGGCGTTGTAGCGGGTGCGTGCTATTACGGCCCGGGCCGCCATCTGCAGTTCCGGATCCTTGACGAGGCCGGCGGCCTTGCGGGCGAGTTCGTCCTCGTAGAGCCGGCTGGCCAGCACGGCGGCCCTGAGGAGTTGCCGGTCCTCTACCTCGGCGCCGCATTCGATCGACCAGCTCACGTGCCGCAGCAGTCCTTCGGCCGACGTCGGCTCGCTGTCCATCTTGCGCAGCAGGCTCTGCCGAAGCTGCAGGCTCCTCGCCGGCGAAATCAGGTTCCGCAGGGTGTCGCCGTACACGGTGTGCCAGAGCCGCAGCTCTCCGGTTCCGGAGTCCGTCACACGGATCAGTTCGCTGTCGATCAGCGCCCCCACGGCCACTTCGCCGGCCACGGATTCGATCAGCTCCCTGGAGACGGGTTCGGCCAGCGCCACCAGGTTCAGGGCCTGCCGCTCGTCCGGCGAGCGCAGCAGCAGCTGCCGGCGCACGACGTCGGTCAGCCGGTCGCCATGGCTGTTCAGGTGCCGGGTGAACAACCAGACACCATTGCGCCGCAGCAGTGTCCCGTCGTTCTTGGCGTCGTCGAGGAGCCCGTTGAGCAGCATCGGGTTGCCGCCGGAGGCCTCCCAAAGAATCTCCGCTACGTTCGGCAGCACCTGCGAGCCGAGCTTGCCCTCCAGCATCTCCGTGGTCTGCGGGAGCGTGAGCGGGCGGAGATCGTGCCGTTCGGCGATGCCTTCAAACCACAACTGCAGGAGCGGTTCCGGCAGTCCGGGCCGGGCGGCCGCGCCCACAAGCAGTTTCGCCCAGCCGGCAGCGGCGAGCTCCGCCAGGATCCCCGCCGTCGCCTCATCGAGGTCGTGGGCGTCGTCGACGATCAACAGCAGGGGTTTTTGGGTGGCTCGCTTCTGCTCTTCCAGGTGCGCCCACAGCGTCCTCAACACGGCCAGCTGCGATGTTGCTTCCTGGACCGGCAGTTCCACGATGAACGGACCAAGAACGCCGTACGGCACCTTGCTCAGAGACGCGCTGCCGTGGATCGGCACCGGCGTCACTTCGGAGCCCAGCTCCGCCACCACGGCCTCGATGAGCCGGGACTTACCCATCCCGCTGTCGCCTAGGACGAACACGGCCACATGGCTGCCGCCTTGAAGGGCCTCGACTGCCGACATCAAATCATCAGACCGCCCGGTCAGGGCGCGGGTCGCTGCCCCCATGCCGCGGTCCCCCGCCGGCCCCCTAGATGAGTCCAAGCAGATCACTTCGCGAAGAAACTCCGAGCTTCGTGAACACCTGGTACAGGTGGCCCTCCACGGTTCTGACGGAAATGCCGACTTCCAGGGCGATGTCCTTGTTGGAGACCCCGTTGCCGGCAAGGGTGGCGATCTGCCGCTCCCGGTCTGTCAGCAGCGGACCCTTGTTGCGGGGCATGACCGGCAGCGCCGGCACCGACTCGGAGAGGCTCTCAAGCATGCTGTACGCGGCATTCGCGCTGGCAGTCAGCCCGGCGCCCTTGGCGTAGTCGAACGCGAGCGCCGCGCACCTGGCCTGGACGGCGTCAAGTTCGAGGGCCGCGGCCTGCCCGGCGGCTTCGAGCATGATTGCCGCGTCCTTCTTCCGGCTGCCGACGGCGACCGTGCGGGACATCTCGGCAAGCGGGCCCTGCCGCAGCCCGGCGAGTTCCTCCATGAACAGGAAGTCCTTGACGGTGCCGTTGACCGTGGCACCGAACATGCAGATGCCGGCAAGGGTGTGGCGGCCCTTGCGGAAATGTTCCTCCGCCGACCGTACCAGCCGGTCCTTGGCCTCCGGGTCGCCGAGCCAGCGCGAGGCCATGTCCATGCAGAACTCCGTGGCACTGCCCACGGTGAAGCGGGCCGGCCCTTCGGCAGAGCGGGCCCGGTCCAGGTAGATGGTGGCCTGGACCGAATTGCCGGTCTGCGCGTATGCAAAAGCGGTGGCTGCGTAGGCCTGGCGCAGGGACTGCAGGCTCGCGCGGACCTCAAGCTGGGCGATCGCGGCCAGCAACGGGTCCAGTGCCATGTAGCCGCGGCCGGCATAGACGTAGGCCAGCCCGACGGCGAGGTCCGTGGCGGCGCTGCCGGAGTGCAGCCCGTGCCCTGCCCGGCCGCTCGCGTCCTTGAGCATGTCGATGGCCTGGCGCCACAGGCCGGAGAGGAGCAGAACGTTGAAGGAACGCCAGGCGAAGTTTTCGCGGATGCGCGGCACGTTGGACCACTCGCCCAGCTGACCGCCGATCTCCCGCATGAGTTTGCGGGCATCGAGCTCATGGCCGGTCATGGACAAGGCCTCCATCAGGATGATGGCCGATCTGAGCCGGTGCACGGGGTCGGCGCCCGGGACGTCCGTGGTGGCCGCCGTCGTGAGCCGACCCATCATGGGCTCGAAATCGCCGATGAAGGAGAAATAGTTGAACTCGCACAGATCCAGGCACAGCCCCGCCCGGGAAAGGGCCGACGGGTCGGTGGACGGCTCGTCCAGGCTCAAGTCCTGGAGCCTGATCCTGGCCTGCCGGAGCATCTCGGGGACCTGGCCGGAGCGGTCCTGAAGCCACGCCATGCAGTCTGCCTTCGCCGCGATGAATTCGGCAAAGTTCTCGGCCGCGAGATCGTTGACCTGCTGTTCGGAGACGTCGTCCAGCGCGGACATGGCCTGCAGCGGCAGGCCGAGCTGGAGATAGGCGGCCGATTTCTGGAGCTGTCCTTCGGCCCACTCGGGGTCCGCGGGAGAGAGGCTGCCGGCACATTTAAGGGCAAACTTCGGGTCGAAGAGCTTCACGGCGGCGCTGGCCGCCGCCACGGCGTGGGCGGGCGCGAGTTGGGCGTTGCAGTCGTGGGTCCACGCCGCGTAGGCGAGCAGGTCCTCGACCGAGAGTTCATCCAGCTCATGTTTCTGGTGCCCGGGGACCTGGTCCCGAAGCTCCAGCCGGCGCTCCACGCTCAGCCAGTTGCGGACGATGTCGCCCAGGTACCTGTCGCCGAGGGTGACGAGGTGCCGGTCCGCGCGGTCAACGACGATCTGGCCGGCCTCTTCCATGTCGGCGATGACGCCGGGACTATACATCCTGGCGAGCCGGGACAGGGGAAGCGTCCGGGCGCATGAGAGGACGTCGATTACCTCCCGCGCTTCGGGCGTCTCCCGGGCGTACCTGGCGCGGACAATATCCTCCAGCGCTGTCCGGCCATCCAGCACGACCTCGTCGACAAGTGTCCACACCGATCCGGACAGGACAAGGTTTCCGCGCTCGATCTGTTCGGAGACGACGGCCTGCAGGAGCGTGGGGCTACCGCCGACCAGCTGGTGCAGCTGGCTCGCCAGGGCGGTGGAGACCCGGTGACCCAGGGCTGACTGCAGGACCTCCAGCGTTTCGAGCTCGGTCAGGTTGGCGAGCCGGACCTCGGCGAGGTGGCCCGATGTGATGAGCCAGTAAAAATCGGGGGGAAGGTCCGTGGTGCGCTGCGCCGTCGCGATCAGCCGGGCGGTCCGGGTCTGCAGCAGGTTCAGCAGGACGCCGGTGCTCAGTTCGTCGAGGGCCCCGGCGTTGTCGAGCAGGATCACGCACTGGCGCCCGGCAGCGTCGTCGCGGATCAGCGAGGTAATACCGTGCAGGATGGCGGTCGGCGAGCCCAGGGAGCTCTGCGGGAGGCGCGCGAGGGTGAAGGCGAGGCAGCCGTACGGTGTTGCCGAGCCCGGCCCGGAGCTGCGGAGCTGGATGGTGTAGACCTCGGGGCCGAATCCCGCGAGGGCAGTCCTGCCGACAAGTGTCTTGCCCACACCGCGGTCGCCGGTGATGACAACGCCCATCCGGTCATGGGACAGCAGTTCCTGGCGGACATGCTCGGCGTCGGCGTTCCGCGCCAAACCGGACCAGCCGTGCCTTGCGACCTGGCTGGCAGCATGTTCTTCTTCGGCGGGTGCCAATGTAGTGGAAACATTCCCCCAGCCCAGCGAATCCCTCGACATGTAGTTTCCTTCGTACCGCTTTGCAGACAGCAACCCCGGGCTGCCCACTTAGAAGTAGCGTATCCCTATCCCCCGACATGAGAGTAGACAGATCATAACTGGAATGCCGAAACCTTGGAAGGAAACCCGCCCGGCGGATACAACTAATACGCCCGGCGTCTGCCGCCGAACCGGGCCGGCCGGGTGGAAGGAGCGTTTAAGCTGCGTCTAGGTGGCCTTGGCCGGGTGGAATTTTTGCTGCGCGGCGAGGAGGCCGTCCCTGACCAGGACCTCGACGGCGTCAGCCGCCGAATCGATGAGGAACGGCAGTTCTTTCTTTTCCGGTGCGGAAAAGTCGCGCAGGACGAAGTCCGCGGTATCCATCCGGCCCGGCGGACGCCCGACGCCCACCCGCACACGCAGGTAGTCCTTGGTGGCGAGGGCCTTGGAGATGTCCCGCAGCCCGTTGTGGCCGCCCTCGCCGCCGCCGATCTTGAGCCGCACGGTGTCGAAGGGGATGTCGATCTCGTCGTGAACGGCGATGACGTGGGCCGGGTCGATCCCGTAGAACTGGGCCAGGGCCGAGACGGGGCCGCCGGAGACGTTCATATAGGACAGCGGCTTGGCCAGCACGATCCGGGGCCCGCCGATGCCCAGGCGTCCCTCAAGGACCTGGGCGCGCGATTTGTGCGACTTGAAGCCGCCGCCCACGCGCGAGGCGAGTTCGTCCAGCACCATCTGGCCGACGTTGTGCCGGTTATGGCTGTACTCGGCGCCGGGGTTGCCAAGGCCTACGATCAGCCAGGTGTCAGTCATGGATCAGTCCTTCGGTGGGACGCGGCGGAGGGAAGATGTGGGGTGGGTCGCGGAGACGACGGCGGCCGGGCCCCTGAGGGACCCGGCCGCAGCCACATGCGCAGGAATTACTCGGCTGCTGCTTCGGCTGCCGGGGCAGCTGCTTCGCCTTCTTCGCCCTCTTCGACGTTTTCGACGGCCTCGGAGATGTTGACCACGAGTGCTTCGGGGTCGGCCAGCAGGGTGGAGCCCTTCGGCAGGACGAGGTCGGAAGCGTGGATGTGTTCGCCGGCGCTACGGCCTTCGATGCTGACCTCGATGGCGGTGGGCAGGTGGGTTGCCTCGGCCTCAAGGGAGACGGTGGTCATTTCCAGGTTGTGGACGTTGCCCGGAGCCAGCTCGCCGCTCAGGTGGACGGGGACGTCAACGGTGACCTTTTCGCCGGTGCGGACGGTCAGCAGGTCGAGGTGCTCGATGATCTGCTTGATCGGGTTGCGCTGGATGTCCTTGACGAGGGCCAGGTGCTGCTCGCCGTTGATGTCCAGGGTCAGCAGGGCGTTGGCGGTGCGGACGGCCAGGGTGGTGGCCTTGGCCGGCAGGGTGATGTGGATCGGCTCGGCGCCGTGGCCGTAGATGACTGCCGGGATCAGGTTGGCCATGCGGGCGCGGCGGGCGAAGCCCTTGCCGAATTCGGTGCGGACTTCTGCTGCGAGCTTCTGCTCAGACATGGATATCTCCTCGTGGGATTTCAAGCTGTGGGACTAAACGGTGTTCAGCAAGGGCGGAGGTCTTCACGACCTTCAACGCCGGGCTGCCGTGCAGCTGACCTTTAGAAGGAGATTCAGACCCAGTCGATAACGGAGACCAGCAATCCGGTTGACCGTGCATCTAAAATTCACACGGTTTGCCGGCGCTCTCCCTCGCCAAGGTTTCGGTACAAGGCTACCAGCGGCGGGCCCGGATCCTAAATCCGGGCCCCGCCGGCCGGCTCAGGCCTGGCCGTCGAACAGGCTGGTGACGGAGCCGTCGTCGAACACTTCACGGATGGCGCGGGCGATCAGCGGTGCGATGGACAGCACCGTCAGCTGCGGGAAGCGCTTGTCCGGGGTGATCGGCAGTGTGTTGGTGACCACGACCTCGCGGGCGCCGGACTCGGAGAGGCGGCGGGCCGCCGGGTCGGAGAACACGGCGTGGGTCGCGGCGATGATGACATCCTTGGCGCCGGCGTTCTTGAGTACCTGCACGGCGCCGGAGATGGTTCCGCCGGTGTCGATCATGTCATCGATCAGGACGCAGGTGCGGCCTTCGATCTGGCCCACGACCGTCTTGGAGACGGCCTGGTTGGGCACGGTGAGGTCGCGGCTCTTGTGAACGAACGCCAGCGGCGCGCCGCCGAGGCGCTCGGCCCACTGCTCTGCGACGCGGACGCGGCCGGTGTCCGGCGAGACGACAGTGACCTTGTCCGAGCCGACGCGGGTGCGGATGTAGTCGGCCAGGAGCGGAATGGCCATGAGGTGGTCCACGGGGCCGTCGAAGAAGCCCTGGATCTGGGAGGTGTGCAGGTCCACGCTCATGATGCGGTCGGCGCCGGCGGTCTTGTACAGGTCGGCGACGAGGCGTGCCGAGATCGGCTCGCGGCCGCGGCCCTTCTTGTCCTGCCGGGCGTAGGGGTAGAACGGGGACACGACGGTGATGCGCTTGGCGGAGGCCCGCTTGAGCGAATCGATCATGATCAGCTGTTCCATCAGCCAGTTGTTCAGCGGGGCGGGGTGGGCCTGGATCACGAAGGCATCGGTGCCTCGAACGCTCTCGCCTGCCCGCACGTAGATCTCGCCGTTGGCGAAGTCGTAGGCGTCCAGGGGCAGCAGTTCGGTGCCCAGCTCCTTCGCGATCTCCTTCGCCAGCTCAGGGTGCGCGCGCCCCGCGGCCAGCACCAGCTTCTTCTCGCCGTGTGCCGTAATTTCGCTCATGATTGCTAGCCCTCTTCTGTCGGTGCCGGAGTAGTGGAGGAAGTTGGGGCGGCGCCCTCGGCGGCTGCATGGACCGCGGTCCCGGCCATGGCGGTTCCGGCCAGGGCGGCGGAGATGGAGCCGGGGCGGTTGGCCGCCACCCAGCCTTCGGAATTCCGCTGCCTGGCCACGGAGAGGGCGAGGGCGCCGGCCGGGACGTCCTGGCGGATGATGGCGCCGGCACCGCTGTAGGCGCCGTCGCCCACGCTGACCGGAGCCACGAAGACGGTGTTGGAACCGGTGCGCACGCCCGAGCCGATCACCGTGCGGTGCTTCTTCTCGCCGTCGTAGTTGGCGGTGATGTTGCCGCAGCCGATGTTGGTGTCCTCGCCGATTTCCGCGTCTCCGGCGTAGCCGAGGTGGGACAGCTTCGAGCCGCGGCCGATCGTGACGTTCTTGGTTTCGTAGAACGCGCCGATCTTGCCGGTCTCGCCCAGGACGGTGCCGGGGCGCAGGTAGGTGAAGGGTCCGACGCTGGCGCGGGCACCGATCATGGAGCCAGAGCCGTGCGTGCGGATTACCGTGGCGCCCTCCCCCACCGTGACGTCGGTCAGTGTGGTGTCCGGCCCGACGACGGCGTCGCGGGCCACCGTGGTGGCGCCGTGCAGCTGGGTGTTGGGCAGCAGGCGGACGTCCTCCTCGAGCGTCACTGTGGCGTCGATCCACGTGGTGGCGGGATCCACCACGGTGACGCCGGCGCGCATCCAGGCTTCGACGGTGCGGCGGTTGTGTTCGGCTCCGAGCGCCGAAAGCTGGACGCGGTCGTTGGCGCCCTCAACCTGCCAGCGGTCTTCGGTGACGACGGCGGCGACGCGGCCGCCCGCGGCGCGGGCCAGGGCCAGGACATCGGTGAGGTACTTTTCGCCCTGGGCGTTGTCCGTGGTGACGTGCACCAGCGCGTCGCGCAGCACGGCGGCGTCGAAGGCGTAGATGCCGGAGTTGATCTCGCGGATTTCGCGTTCGACGTCGGTCGCGTCCTTGTGCTCGCGGATACCCGTGACCGTTCCGTCCTCGGCACGGAGGATCCGTCCGTAGCCGGTGGCGTCCTCGAGCACTGCGGTGAGGACCGTGACGGCGTTGCCCTCGGCCTCGTGGGCGGCGACAAGCTCACCGAGAAGTCCGCCGGTGAGCAGCGGGACGTCGCCGTAGGTGACAACGACGGTGCCGCTCAGCGAGTCCTGGGTGTGAAGCGCGTCGAGGGCTTCCAGTGCAGCTTCAACCGCGCGGCCGGTGCCGGGCACCTCGTCCTGGTCTACGATCAGGGCTTTCGGATCGAGGGCGGTGACGTGGGCGGCCACGAGGTCGCGTTCATGCCGGACGACGAGGGCCAGCTCGCGGGGGTTGACACTGCGGGCCGCCTGGAGCGCGTGGCCGACCAGGGAGCGGCCGCCGATCTCATGGAGAATTTTTGGCGTACGGGATTTCATCCGGGTACCGGCCCCTGCAGCTAGGACGATCACGGCGGCTGGGCCAGTGTTCTCGGGGCTCACGTATTGGCTCTCCTTGCTTGGTTGCGCGGTGTGTCTCGCCAGTTCCGCCCATAGGACTCGAACCTATACTCCACGGCTCCAAAGGCCGGGGTGCTGCCATTACACCAGAGCGGACCGTGCCGGGCTTGACCTGTGGCACGAGAACCAATTCTGCCACGAACGATGATGCTCGTGCGACTCAGCGCGGCACAGGGCGGCTCAGCGCGGCAGGACGGGCAGCGGGCGAACGCGGCCACGCGGTAGGGCATGATGGTCCTGTGATCAACAGTACGGGCGGATCCGTTGGGGCGGACGGCGGCCACGGCAGGCCCGAGCGTGTCCCCAGCCACGTTGCCCGGCCCCGCATGACAGGTCCGCAGCGCCGTACACAATTGCTCGGCATCGGCCGTGGGCTTTTCGCACTCCGCGGCCTGGACGGTACGACCATCGAGGAAATCGCCGCCACTGCGGGCGTCTCCAAACCGGTGATCTACGAGCACTTCGGCTCCAAGGATGGCCTGTATAGGCAGGTGGTGGAATATGAGTTCCACATCCTGCTGGCTTCGATCAACGACGCCCTGGCAGAGGATGCCAAGCCCCGCGTCCTGGTGGAACGGGCCGCCCTTGCCCTGCTGTCCTACATCGAGGACCGGACCGACGGCTTCCGCATCCTCATGCGAGACGCACCGCCGTCCCAGCCGGAGGGGGCCTTCTCCACGCTGCTGTCACAGGTGACGGCGCGAGTGGAGCACATCCTCGAGGACGAACTCGCCCGCCGCGGCTTCAGCCCGGCTGACGGGGCCATGTACGCCCAGATGCTCGTTGGCATGGTCGCGATGACCGGCCAGTGGTGGCAGGGCAGCCGCACCCCGGACAAGCGCGAAGTCGCCGCGCACCTGGTAAACCTGGCCTGGAACGGCCTGACCGGGCTGCAAAAGGACCCGGAGCTCCGCAGCGAGGACTAGGGGTTCGGGCTGGCGGGTCGCGTGTTACCGCGGGACATGTCCGCCGACGGCCTCGAAGAATGGACATAACACCAACATGCCCATTGTTTGCCCGCACCGTGGGACATGTCCGGCGGGGACTGAGCCGCGCTCGGGACGTGCCCATTGTTGGCCCGCAAAGAGGGGCATGTCCCGAGGAAGGCATTTTCTCCGAGGGGCATGTCCATCCGTGCTCACACACTCTGGGCATGTCCCGCGGCGAGGAGGCTACTCCCCCAGCACTTCCAGGGCCTCGAGCCATTCGAGTTCGAGGGCTTCGCGTTCCCCGGCGAGGTCCAGGAGTTTCTTGTTGAGCTCGGCGAGCTGGTCGAACTTGCTGGCGTCCCCGGCCCCGGCCGTCATCTGGGCATGGATCTTGTCTTCCTGCTGCTTGAGCTTGCCCAGCTGGCGGTCGATCCGGTTCTTGGCCTTGCGGGCGTCGCGCTTCTCGGCCTCCGACGGACCCGTGGCGGCGGGCGCGGAACCGGCGCTGGAGGAGGTGACGGGGTTCCCGCCGCCGGTGATCGTGGAGCCGGCAAGGGCGCCTTCGCGCAGTTCGAGGTACTGGTCCACGCCGCGGGGCAGGGCACGGATCTTGCCGTCGCCCAGCAGCGCCATCTGGTGGTCCGTGACACGCTCCAGCAGGTACCGGTCGTGGCTGACCACCACGAGCGTGCCGGGCCAGCCATCGAGAACATCCTCGACGGCGGCGAGCGTGTCGGTGTCGAGGTCGTTGGTCGGTTCGTCAAGCATGAGCACGTTCGGCTCGCCCACGAGCAGGCGCAGCAGCTGCAGCCGCCGGCGCTCGCCACCGGAGAGGTCCTTGACCGGGGTCCACTGCTTCTCGTTGGTGAAGCCGAGCTGCTCCACGAGCTGTCCGGCGGTGAATTCCTTGCCGCCGACATTGAACGAGCGCTTTTCGCGTTCGATCACTTCGATCACGCGCAGGTCCGAGACATCGTCGAGCTCCTTGACCTCCTGGGTCAGCACGGCTGTGACCACCGTCTTGCCGCGCTTGACCTTCCCGGAGCTGGGCTGGATCTCGCCGTTGAGCAGCTTCAGCAGGGTGGTCTTGCCGGCGCCGTTGACGCCCACCAGGCCCAGCCGTTCCCCCGGTGCCAGCCGCAGGGTGATGTTGTCGAAGAGCTTCTGCCCGGCATCGCCACCGAGGAAGTCCAGCGAGACGTTCTCAAGGTCCAGGACGTCCTTGCCAAGCCGGGCGGTGGCCATCTTGCTCAGCGCCGTCGAGTCGCGCGGCTCGGGGACGTCGGCGATCAGGGCGTTGGCCGCCTCGATCCGGAACTTGGGCTTGGCGGTGCGGGCCGGGGCGCCGCGGCGCAGCCAGGCGAGCTCCTTCTTCACGAGCTGCTGGCGCTTGCTTTCCATGACCGACGCCGAACGGTCGCGTTCGGCCCGGGCCAGCACGTAGGCGGCGTACCCGCCGTCGAACGGGTCCATGATGCCGTCGTGGATTTCCCAGGTCTTGTTGCAGACTTCATCGAGGAACCAGCGGTCGTGGGTGACCACGAGGAAGGCGCCCTGGTTGGGCCGCCAGCGGGACTTCAGGTGCCGGGACAACCAGGCGACGCCTTCGACGTCGAGGTGGTTGGTGGGCTCATCGAGCATGATGACGTCGTGGTCCTCGATCAGCAGCTTGGCCAGAGCCACACGCCGCTTCTGCCCGCCGGAGAGCATGTGGACGTTGGCGTGCCAGTCGACGTCGGACACGAGGCCGCCCATGACTTCGCGGATCTGCGGATTGCGGGCCCATTCATAGTCGGCCTGGTCCCCCACGATCGCGGCGCCGACGGTGAGGTCGCCGTCGAGCACGTCGCCCTGGTCCAGGTAGCCGATGTTGACCTCGCTGCGCTTGGTCACCCGGCCGGAGTCCGGGGTGGAGCGCATGGACAGCAGCCGCATGAGGGTTGACTTGCCGTCACCGTTGCGGCCCACCATGCCGATCCGGTCGCCCTCTTCAAGGCCGAGGGTAATGCCATCGAGGACGGTACGGGTTGCATACGAGACCGTGAGGTTCTCGCCGCCGAGCAGGTGTGCCACAGGGAACTGCTTTCTTAGGTGTATCGGTGAAGGTGTTGCTGTTAAGTCAGGAGGTGCGGTGCGCCAAAAGCTCCTAAAGGAGCGTATCGGAGATGATGCGGGCCCCGTGCACCGGGCCGTGCACCGCCAGTGCGTCGAAGCTGTGGTGGCGGAGCTCTTCGGCGAGTCCGGCGGCAGCGGCGGGGCTGTGCGCCAGGAAGGCGACGGTGGGTCCGGAGCCTGAGACAATTCCCGCGATCGCCCCGCAGGCCTCGCCGCGCCCGAGGGTCTCGCGCAGGCCCGGGGCCAGTTCGATCGAGGCCCGTTGCAGGTCGTTGACCAGGACCCGGCTGAGGGCGTCGGCATCGCCGGTGCGCAGCGCGGTGAGCACGCCGGGATCCACCGCGTCCGGTTCGTCCACCGCCACCCCTTCGGCTGCACGCAGGCGGTCCAGGGTCCGGTAGACCTCCGGGGTGGGCAGGCCGAAGTCGGCGGTGACCAGGACCCAGTCCGTTTGGGCCTTGACCAGGGCCGGGGACAGTTCGTCACCGAGGCCGAGGCCGACGGCGGTGCCGCCGAGCAGTGCGAAGGGAACGTCCGCGCCGAGTTCGGCGGCCAGGTGGGCCAGCTCATCGCGGGACAGCCCGCTGTTCCACAACGCGTCGCAGGCCAGCAGGGTGGCGGCGGCGTCAGCTGACCCGCCGCCCATGCCCCCGGCCACCGGCACCCGTTTGGTGATCTCCAGGTGGACACCGGTGGAGTGCTCCGACACGTCGGCCATGATCGCTGCCGCCTTGTAGGCGAGGTTGCGGTGGTCGAGTGGGATGTCCACGCCGTCAAGGTCCACGGTGCTCGCATCGCTGATGCTGACCGTGATCTCACCCGTGTCGGTGCTGGTGGCGGCAACTTCTTCGTAAAGTGAAACAGCCAAGTAGACGCTGGCCACCGAGTGATAGCCATCGGGCCGCAGCGGCCCTACGTCCAGTGAGACATTGACCTTGCCTGGAGCCTTGACCCGGACAGTCCTCGCGGCAAAGCGCCCTCTCACTGCGTTCATGGCTCCACGCTATGGCATCGCGGCCCGGGCTCCAAGCACGTAACGCCCCCTGCCGGGCTCGCAAACAGCCCACAGAGAGCCCACCGGGGGCTCAGGAGGCTGGCTGTTCGTGGGCCTCGGCGATTCTGGCGAACGCCGCAATGTCGATCACTTCGCCACGGAAAGTGGGGTCGATGCCGGCGGCCCGCAGGCAGCGTTCGGCCTCGGCGGCGCTGCCTGCCCAGCCGGCCAGCGCCGCCCGGAGGGTCTTGCGGCGCTGCGCGAAAGCGGCGTCAATGACGGCGAAGACCTGTTCCCTGGTGGCGGTGGTAACAGGGGGCTCCCGCCGCGTGAACGCGACGAGTCCGGAATGGATCTTGGGCGCGGGCCAGAAGACGTTCATGCCGATCACGCCGGCCTTGCGCATGCTGCTGTACCAGGCTGCCTTGACCGAAGGCACGCCGTAGGTCTTGGAACCGGGCCCGGCCGCCAGCCGGTCGGCGACTTCGTCCTGGACCATGACCAGGCCGTGCTGCAGGCTCGGAAAGTGCCGCAGGAGGTGCAGCACCACGGGGACGGCAACGTTGTAGGGAAGATTCGCCACGAGCGCTGTCGGCTCAGCGGGCAGCTCCGTGACCTTCATGGCGTCGGCCAGGACGAGATGGAAATTCCCGACGGCGTCCGGCCGCCACGCCGCGACCGTGGCCGGCAGACGCCCGGCAAGGACGGGATCGATTTCGACGGCGACCACGGTCCGGGCGGCGTCCAGCAGGCCAAGGGTCAGCGACCCGAGCCCGGGACCTACCTCCAGGACGGTCTCATCGGCCCGGATGTCGGCGGCGTTCACGATGCGCCGGATGGTATTGCCGTCGATGACGAAGTTCTGGCCGAGGGTCTTCGTGGGCCGCACGCCGATTTCCTCTGCCAGCCGGCGGATATCGGAGGCACCCATCAGCGGTGCGGGCGCCGCTCCGGGCAGGCTTTCGGGGGCGGAGGGGCTCGGTTCAGTCACCTAGGTATCCTATCCCGGCCCCGGTACGCCGCAGGCCGGGCCCGGAAGGAATCCGGACCCGGCCTGTGCGGTCCCCTGGCTGTGGTCAGCAGCGGCGGAACTCGGGCGGTCAGTGGCCGGCGGTAAGTAGCTGATGGTCAGGCGCCGGCCTGGCTTTGCTGGCTGGTGTGCTAGCTGGAGGCGGCCCAGCCGCAACCCCAGGGACCCAGGCCGCGCTGTGCGTAGACGCGGTTGGCGATGTCGATCTGCTGGGCCTTGGTGGCCGCAGCGGCGTTGGGGGCGTACGCGCCGCCGCCGGAGCCGAGCCAGGTCCGGACGTCGAACTGCAGGCCGCCGTAGTAACCGTTGCCGGTGTTGATGGACCAGTTGCCGCCGGACTCGCACTGGGCGATCTTGTCCCACATGCCCTGGTTCATCATCGCGGGGGCGGAGGCGCCGGTGTTGGCGGCGGCCTGGGGCTTTTCCTTGGTGCCCACAGTCACCTTTTCGGTGACCGGCTGGGCGCTGACGGTCTCGGACACCAGGGTCCGGGAGGCTTCGCGGCCGTCCACCAGGACCAGCTTGAAGCTCTTGGCCGTGGTGCCGGCGACGCCGGCCTGGGTGACCTTCTTCTCACCCTTGAACATGTCCGCATTCTCGGTGGTGAGTGTTTCAAACGCGACCGGCTCGGTGGTGTTGGCCGTCTTGCTGACGTCGACGCGGGAAACCTTGATCACCATGTCGTTGACGACCGGCGCGTTCCCGGGCTGGGAGAGGCGGTCGCTGGCTCCGAGCGCAATGCCGGCGTCCTCGAGCACCTTGGCCACGGTGGCCTCCGTGGTGGTGGTCGCGGCTGCCTTGCCGTCCGCGACGATGCTCACGGTCTTCGGCGTCGAGATGGACACGAACGAGCCGGAGACGGCGAGCTGGGCGTCCTTCGGCACGGAGACCTGCGAGGCGCTGGCGACGCCGAGTTCGGTCACGAGCCCTTCGACGGTGGGCGAGGTGGTGGAGATGGTCCGTTCGGCGCCGTCCAGGCTGACCTTGACGGCCTTGGCGAGGTTGACGTTGATGACTGATCCGTCCTGCACATGGGAGTCCACCGAAGGCGACACCCTGTCAGATGGCTGGAGTTCAACCTTGGCACCCTTGACGACCTGTCCGACGGTTCCGCCGAAGGTCTGGACGGAGCTGACTTTGCCGTCCACGTTGAGTGTGATCGTCTTGTTGTTGCCGACGAAGGCCACGAGGCCCAGCACCAGTGCCACCAGCACTACGAGCTGCGTGCCAACCTTGACGAAGCTGATCTTGCCGTCCGATGTGAAGAACTTGACCACGATTGCCCGAATCTCTTGGACCTTCCGGGCACGGGGATAAGTACACGTGACCACCCTCCGTGAGCGCGCCAAAGGCGGCTCCGAACAGAGTCCGGATCGTCACGAAACATGCATGCACTGCCTCACCCAAAACGAGAGCGCACATGTGGTTCGTTTGCCACGATGCACGCCCTGCTTGAGTGAAATTCTCCGTAGGCCTTCCCCGACCCCGGCTAATAGTTGACCACTGTAACCGAAGCGTTATAAAGGGGCCAAGTAATTGTGCATACCCGGTATCCACTCCGGAGGGCCGGAGGAGGCCGGTTCAGTCCCAGGATCCGTATGCCCGCACGGTATTTTCGGCGATCTGCGCACACAGCCCGGACAGCTCCGATCCAGTCACATCGGACATGGCCCGGACGGTGTACGGAACCATGTAGCTGGCGTTCGGGCGGCCGCGATGCGGGTGCGGGGTGAGGAAGGGCGCGTCGGTCTCGACCAGGATCCGGTCCGGCTCCGCAATGGCGAGCGCCGCGCGCAGGTTCGCCGCGTTCTTGAACGTCACGGTGCCGGCAAAGGACATGTACCAGCCCTCCGCGTTGCAGGTCCTGGCGAGGGCTTCGTCGCCGGAAAAGCAATGAAAGACCACGCGCTCCGGGGCCCCTTCTTCGCGCAGCACCTGGACGACGTCGTCGTGTGCGTCGCGGTCGTGGATTTGCAGCGTCAGGCCGAGGCGTTTGGCGATGTCGATGTGGCGGCGGAACGAGTAGCGCTGGTGGACCAGGCCCTCTCCCTCGGTGCGGAAGAAGTCGAGGCCCGTCTCGCCGATGGCCCGGATCCTCGGGTGGGCGGCCAGGGCCTCGATCTCGGCCAGGGCTTCTTCCAGGGTCCCGCCCCGGGCGTAGTCGGGGGCATCGTTGGGGTGGAGGGCCACTGCGCCCAGGAGCCGTGAATCGAGCTCAACGGCCTGGACCGTGAACCGGGACGATTCGAGGTCGCAGCCCACCTGCACCGCACCCTGGACACCCACTGCCTCGGCGGCGTCGAGGGCATCCTTGACTCCCACCAGGAGCTCCGCCTCGGGAAAGTCCAAATGTGTGTGGTTGTCCATGACCGGCACGGGAAGCGGCGCGGGTGCGGGCGGATACCCGCCGCGTCCGGTACCGTCGGTTCCAGGCACCCGGAATGGGACGGGAGTGAGGGGATTGAGCATTCTTCCACCCTATCCGGCGCCCAGAATTCCTTGGAACTCTCTGTCAGGTCCGGCAGTTGTGTTAGTAGTCTGTTAATACTCTGTTATTTCCCCGTAAGGAAACAGGCGAACGCCACTGCGGGGCCCGGCGGCCGCTGGCGGTCCGTTCCGGGACCCACAAGGCCTGAAAGGCTGCCGATGGATTACCAGCGCACTTCCGTAGATGACGTCCTCCCCGAAGGACAGAGCTTCCCGAGCCGATCAGCCCTTGACCCCGACGCAGGCGGACACCGGTCCCCAGCCCCGGCATTGGACGCGGACGCCTTCCACTCGGCCAGCACCCGGATCCTGACGGCCATCAATACGGTCATCGACGGCAAGGCAGAAGCGGCGAAACTGGCGCTCACGGTGCTCCTGGCCCAGGGCCATTTGCTCCTGGAGGACGTCCCGGGGGTGGGCAAGACGCTGCTGGCCAAGACACTGGCCCGGACCATCGACTGCACCGTCAGCCGGATCCAGTTCACCCCGGACCTGCTCCCGTCCGATGTCACCGGCGTGTCCGTCTACAACCAGGCCACCCGGACCTTCGAGTTCCGGCACGGCGCGGTGTTCGCCAACATCGTCATCGGCGACGAAATCAACCGCGCCTCGGCCAAGACCCAATCGGCCCTGCTGGAGTGCATGGAGGAGCACCAGGTCACGGTGGACGGCACGTCCTACCGGCTGGATGAGCCGTTCATGGTGGTGGCGACGCAGAACCCCATTGAGATGGAAGGCACCTACCCGCTCCCGGAAGCCCAGCGGGACCGCTTCATGGCCCGGATTTCCATGGGCTACCCGGACCGGGAGTCCGAAATGGAGATGCTCGAAACCCACCAGGCGTCCTCTCCGCTGGCCCGCGTCACGGCTGTTGTCACGGCGGCGGAGGTGGCTGCGATGATTGCCTCGGTGCAGCAGGTCTACGTGTCCCGGTCCATCAAGGAGTACACGGTGGCCCTGGGCCGGGCAACGCGTGAAAGCGGGCTTCTCCGGCTCGGCGCCAGCCCGCGGTCCATGCTGCAGCTCCTGCGGGCGGCGAAGGCCACCGCCGCGCTGGAGGGCCGGGACTTCGTGCTGCCGGACGACGTCGTCAGCGTCGCCGAGGCTGTGCTGGCCCACCGGATCATCCTCGACCGCAAGGCGGCCAGCGCGGGCGAGACGCCGCAAAGCGTGATCCGGGCCATCATCGCCAAGATTCCCGTCACCCCGGAAGTGTCGGCCTCGAACAACGGAACCGGCCGCCCTGGCCGGAACAAGGCCATGGCTGCCGCGGCGTCGCCCAAACTGCCGAATCCGCGCTAGGAGGCGGTCCCGGCGTGGCGTTGAGGGATCGGTTCCCCGGACACATCTTCAGCACCCGCGGCTGGGGCCTGCTCGGCGCGGGGGCGCTGTCCCTGCTGGCCGCCCAGATCATGGGCCGCCGGGACCTGCTCGCGCTGGCCGTACTGCTGCTGGTCCTGCCCCTGCTGGCCCTGGCCGGAAGCCGGGTCCTGAAGCCCAGGTTCCGGGTCTACCGCGAATTCAGCCCGGCGCCGGTCGAAACGTCCGCCCGGACCACGGTCCGGCTGGCCGTTGCGCGGACCGGGCCGGGAACCGGCCACGCCGTCATGGAGGAACACCTGCCGGCCCGGTTCGGCGAATCCCCCGTCTTCCGTTTCCCGGCCCGCAGGGCCACCGGCGGCGCCAGCCGCTATGAGTACCATCTCCGATCGGCCAATCGTGGCCAGTTCCTGATCGGGCCCGTCACAGCGGAGTTCAGCGACCCCTTCGGGCTGTCCTTCCACCGCCACGCGATCGACGACGGCGACCTCCTGACCGTGACCCCCGCCGCCGTCCAGCTCCCCGAGACAGGGCTGGCCGGCGCCCGCGGACACGACGGTGTGACAGCCACGCGCGCCCGGGCGAATCCCAGCGACGACGACGTCATGACCCGCGAGTACCGCCATGGCGACCCGATGCGCCGTGTGCACTGGGCCGCGACGGCCCGCCACGGGTCCCTAATGGTGCGGCAGGAGGAATCCGTCACGACCCCCGAGGCGACCATCATCCTGGATCAGCGGCTCTCGGCGTATCCGCACGGCGTATTTGGCCATGCCGGCCATTCCTCCGGGCATTCGGGCAACGGGGAAGGCGACGGCCACGACCTGCTGAGCTGCGACGCCTTCGAATGGGCCGTCACGGCGGCGATGTCGATCGCGGCGCACCTCGCGGAACGCAACTACACGCTGCGGTTCCTGGACAGCGCGGGCGCCCCCGCCTTCCGCAATTCGCCGTCCGCTCCCGACCCGGAGGCCGAGGAATACACCGGCACGGCCGGGCTTCAGTCCATCGCGGAAAGCCTGGCCGCCATCGAGCTCTCCGGCCCGCACCACGGCCACCCGAACCGCAACCGCACCCCGGATTCCCGCCGGCGGACAAGCCCGCAGGAGACATCGGGACCGCCTGCCATGTCCAGCGCCCACGAAACCGCCGGGGGCGCAAGGAACACCGCAGCCGCCGGGAACGCGCCGAGGGATTTCGACGACGCCCTGATGGACAAGCTCTCCGCCCACCGGCTGCGGGGACCGGTCCTGGCGATCCTGGGCACCCTGTCCCTGGCCGAGGCCCAGGCGCTGTCCCCGGCGGCCGGGTTCGGCGCGAACGCCTTCGCGCTGCTCGTCACGGACCAGACGCATGGTTACGGCGCGACGCCAGAGGTGCTGGAGGCACTGAGGCTGGGCGGATGGCGGGCCGTGGCGGTTTCTGACCGGAGCCCGCTGCCCGCCGCGTGGACAGCATTCGACGAGGCCGACCCGACGATGTCCGCCGCAGCGGACGTCCGCCGAGGCGTGGGAGGCCGGCGATGACGCTCACACCGCAGCGCAGCTCCGCATCCCGCACCGGCGAGGCCGGCACGGACGAAACCACAGTCCTGTCCCCCGGCGCAGGGTCCCGGCGGGAAGGACCCGGCGCCCAGCCCTGGGTGATGGGGACCGTCGTCGCGGTGGCCGTCGCCGGCGCCGCCCTCGGATTCAACGGCGTCCTGCGCGGGTGGGCCTGGTACTCCCCGGTGTTCAGTACCGTCTTGGCCGTGGCATTCTCCATGGCGATGCTCCGGTCCTTGCGTACCCGGACTTGGCTCGTGGCTGCCGGCGGCCTGGTGGCTCTCGTGGTGTCCCTGACCTTCATTTTCTTCCGGCAGCACAGCATCGCCGGGTTCATCCCGTCCCCGGAGACCATGACCTACCTGGGCAAATTCCTCAGGCGCGCCAGCGAAACCGTCCTGGCCGAGAGCACCCCGGTGGCCCCCAACGCCGGCATCGTGATGCTGATCTGCGCGGTCCTCGGGCTGCTGGTGATCCTCATCGATGCCCTCGCGTTCCCACTGGCGCTGCCGGCCACGAGCGGGCTGGGGATCCTGGCGATCCTCGTGGTGCCTGCCATCGTCAAGCCGCAAAGCGTGGGGGCGCTGGGGTTCCTCGGCGCCGCCGTCGGGTATCTGTTGATCCTGGGGTGCAGCCATTGGTTCACACCGGATGCCCGCACCCTGGCCGACACCGCCCGGAACCCCGGACAGCTCCGGCGCGGCGCGGTCACGGCCGCCGCGGCGCTGACCTTGACGCTGCTGCTGCAGCCGGTCATCCCGGGTTTCGACCAGGGCACGTTCCCCCAGGGCTCGCGGCTGAACCCGTTCGGCGGCGCCACCGGCCTGAATCCGATGATCAGCCTGGGCAACAGCCTGCGCAGCCCGTCCGGGGACGGCCGGATCACCTTCGCGACGAACGCGCCGACGACGCCGTACCTCCGCTCTGTGACGGTGGACAGCTTCGAGGGCGATTCCTGGGCACCGGATGACCGGGAATCAACCCGGCAGCCGGGCACGGGCAGGATCGAATCCGGTCTTGATACCGCCGCGACGGAGTTCCGCGTCATCACCGCCGTCAACACCGGCCAGTACACAAGCCCCTACCTGCCCTCGCCGTATGCGCCGGAATCAGTCAACGGCCTCGCGGGGCGCTGGAGCTGGGATCCGGCCACGCTGAGCATCAAGGGAATCGACACCAACTCCCGCGACCAGCAGTATGTGGTCACGTCCGTCACGCCCCAGCTCACCGCCGCGCTGCTGGCGCGGGCCTCCGAGCCGGTGCGCGGAGTTCCCGAGCAGTTCCTCCGGCAGCCATCGAACGTTCCGGAGGTTGTGCGGAGCACGGCCCAGACCGTGACTGCCGGAGCCGCCACACCGTATGCGCGGGCCATGGCCATCCAGCGGTACCTGCGCTCCACCGAGTTCAGCTACTCCCTGCAATCACCCGTGCAGGGAGGCTACGACGGCAACGGCCTGTCGGTGCTGGCGGACTTCCTGACCCAGAAGAGCGGCTACTGCATTCATTTCGCCTCTGCCATGGCCGTGATGGCCCGGTTGGAAGGCATTCCGAGCCGGATCGCCGTGGGCTACGCACCGGGGCGCCCCACTGGAGCCACCGTGGCGGTCTCCGGCCAGGGTCCCCTGCCGGAGTTCGAAGTCGATGCGCGCGATGCCCACGCCTGGCCGGAACTCTATTTCCAGGGTGTCGGCTGGGTCGCGTTTGAGCCCACGCCGTCCCGCGGCGTCGTTCCGGCCTACGCAACGGAGGCCGCCGCGCCCAGCGGAGCCAGCACCAACGAACGCAACGACGCCCTGACTCCCGGGGACGGTTCCACCAAGTCACCGGTCCCCGCCCCCGGCGCGGTTCCCCTGCCCGGCACCGGAAATCCGGCGGCTGCGGGCACGCACCCGGCACAGGCGCTCTACGGCCTTGGCGCGGCTCTGCTGCTGGCCCTGATCGTGGCCTCCCCGCGGCTGGTGCGCAGCGGCGTGCGGCGGCGCAGGCTTATGACGGCGGCCCGCGGCTATCCCCGCGCCGGCACGGCCCTGCCGGCTTGGGCGGAACTGCGGGACCTCGCCACGGACTACGGCGTGGCGCCCGGAGCGAGCGAGACGCCGCGGCATTTCTCCGAGCGGTTGCGCGCCTCGGCGGCGCTGGGTGAACCCGGCGTCACGGACGGACCCGGGCAGCGCGCCGCGGCAGCGCTGACCGAGGACTTTGAACGTGAGCAGTACGGCCGCCCGGGTGGCGCCGGTCCGGCGGACAACGCAGGGACCGCGGACCCGGCCGACTCCGCCGCGGCCAGGATTGCCCTGGTGCAGGCCGCGCTGCGGTCCAACGCCGGTCCCCTGGTCCGGCTGCGCGCGGCCTGGCTGCCGCCGTCGGTGATGTCCGGCTGGCGACGGGCCCTCGCGCTGCCCGGCAGGGTCCTGTCCCGGACAGCACAACGCACCCGGCGGGGACTCGCGGGATCCTGGGGGAAGATCCGCAACTCCGTCAGCCGGGTGCGTCGTGGCTAGGCTGTGTGCCTAGGTTGAGTGCCTAGCCTGCGTAGGGATCGGCGATGCCGATGTACTGGGTGTAGAGGTATTCCTCGATGCCCTCCAGGCCGCCCTCACGGCCCAGGCCGGACTGCTTGACCCCGCCGAACGGTGCGGCGGCGTTGGAGACGACGCCGGCGTTCAGGCCCAGCATGCCGGTCTCGAGGCGTTCGCCCATCCGGATGCCGCGGTTCAGGTCCCGGGTGAAGACATAGGCGACCAGGCCGTACTCGGTGTTGTTGGCGAGCCGGACGGCCTCGTCCTCGGTGTCGAAGGTGATGATCGGGGCGACGGGGCCGAAGATTTCCTCGGACAGGATCCGGGTGCCCTCGGTCACGCCCTTGAGGATGGTGGGCTGGTAGAAGTAGCCCGGGCCCTCGACGGCGGAGCCGCCGGTGATCGCGACTGCGCCGGAGTTCACGGCGTCGGTCACCAGCTCGTGGACCTTGTCCCGGCTCTTGGCATCGATCAGCGGGCCGACCTTTGACTCGGGCTCGGTGCCCCGGGCCGTGGTCATGTCCGCCATCTTCGCGGCGAACTTCGTCGCGAACTCGTCCGCGACGGACGCGTGGACGATGAACCGGTTCGCGGCGGTGCAGGCCTCGCCCATGTTCCGCAGCTTCGCCAGCATGGCCCCCGCGACCGCGGCATCGACGTCGGCGTCCTCGAACACGACGAACGGGGCGTTCCCGCCGAGCTCCATCGAGGTCCGCAGCACCGTCTCGGATGCGTCGGCGAGCAGCCGGCGGCCGACCTCGGTGGAACCGGTGAAGGAGAGCTTCCGGAGCCGGGAGTCCTTGATCAGCGGACCCGTTGTGGCCCCGGCCGTGGAGGTCGGGATGAGGTTCAGGACGCCGGCGGGCAGCCCGGCCTCCAGCATCACTGCGGCAAACAGCTGGGAGGTCAGCGGGGTCAGGTTCGCGGACTTCAGCACCATGGTGCAGCCGGCCGCGACCGCCGGGGCGACCTTGCGGGTGGCCATCGCGAGCGGGAAGTTCCACGGCGTGATCAGCAGGCACGGGCCCACCGGCTTCTTGGTCACCAGCAGCCGGGACTTGCCGTCCGGGGAGACCGAGTACCGGCCGAACGCGCGGACGGCCTCCTCGGAGAACCAGCGCAGGAATTCCGCGCCGTAGGTGACCTCGCCGCGGGCTTCGGCCAGCGGCTTGCCCATCTCCAGGGTCATCAGCAGCGCGAAGTCTTCCGCACGCTCCGTCACGAGTTCGAAGGCGCGGCGCAGGATTTCCCCGCGTTCCCGGGCCGGGACCTTCGCCCAGGACTCCTGTGCCGCGGCGGCCGCGTCCAGCGCCGCCGCTCCGTCCTCAGGACCGGCGTCGGCGATGCTCAGCAGCACCTTCCCGGTCGAGGGGTCCTCCACATCGAAGGTCTTCCCGGACGCGGCCGGACGCCATTCGCCGTTGATCAGCAGGCCCGTCGGGACCGAGGCCAGAAGGGCGCTCTCCCGCTCCGCGGAAACAATGGGCTGGGCAGTTACAGTCACAACGACTCCCTCGTCAGCAATTCGGTTTGCCTAGTTTGTTGGCACTAGTTTGTTGAAATAGTTCTTGGTGCAGGCGCACGTTCCCACAGGCAGGCCCGGGCGTCTGGATTACTGCCACGGTACTGCTGCGCTCACTGGCAAGTCTATGCATGGGCGCACTACCCGATCCAGCATATGCTGTGCAGCTGCACAACTGATCGGCGCGGGCCTGCACAACGGAATGCGGGCCCTGGCGAAGCCGTCCCGCAGGGGCCGACGGGCCCGAAAATCTGCTTCCGGATCAGCGTGCGGCGAGCACCGCGGAATAGAGCTCGCGCTTGCTGACTTTCGCGTCGTCGGCCACCGCCGCGACGGCCTCCTTCAGCCGGATGCCCTGGGCTATCAGCCCGTTGACGGCGGCCACGTGGTCCTCCGGACGGCCGGGTTCGCGTTCGGGAGCGCCGCCCACCACGACGGCGATTTCTCCGCGGACCTCGTTGGACTCCGCCCATTCGAGCAGGTCGCGAAGGGTACCGCGGATGACCTCTTCATAGGTCTTGGTGAGTTCACGGCACACGGCGGCCCGGCGGTCGGCGCCGAAGCTTTCGTGCAGGGCCCGCAGCATGGGCTCCAGCCGGTGCGGGGCCTCGAAAAAGACCATGGTGCGCCGCTCGGCGTCGAGGTCCGCCAGCCGCGAGTTGCGTTCGCCTGCCTTGCGCGGCAGGAACCCTTCGAAGCAAAAACGGTCAGTCGGGAGGCCTGACAGGGCCAGGGCGGTCAGCACGGCGGAGGGTCCCGGCGCCGCGGTGACGGTGAGCCCGGCCGCCACGGCACCTTCAACCAGCCGGAACCCCGGGTCCGAGACGGACGGCATTCCGGCGTCCGTCACCATGACCAGGGTCTTGCCGGCACGGACCTGCTCCAGCAGGTCCGCCGTCTTGGCTGCCTCATTGTGCTCGTGATAGCTGATGATCCGGCCGGCCACGGTGATGCCGAGGTTCTGCACGAGGCGGTGCAGCCTCCTGGTGTCCTCGGCGGCGACGATGTCCGCCGTCGTCAGCAACTCCACGAGCCGCGCCGAGGCATCGCCGGCGTTCCCGATCGGCGTCGCCGCGAGGACGATCCTGCCGGGCCCGCCTGTGGCGGGAACATCAGTGGCGGGAACGCCGGCTGAGGGAACGGCGGCGGGGGCATCGTCATCGACAGGAGGAAGGGGGGAGGTGCTGGGTTCGTGGTCCACACGTCCAGCCTACTGCCGCCGGGGCGGCAGCCCTGCGGGCACAGCCGCGAAAGGTAGCATGGGCAACGTGACCCAGACCCCCACGCGGCAGCCCGACGCTGGCCCCGCCGCATCGCAGACCTCTGGTTCGGACAGCGCCAACGGCAGAACCGGCAAAGCCCGGGGCCGCTTCCGCACCGGCCGCAACCTGGAGGGACACCGCTGGATCGGCCGCCCCGCCGAGGCCTTCACTCCGGATGCCCTCAAGGAACGCCTGATCGGCAGCATCCAGAGCTGGCGGGACTACCCGGCGTCGCTTCGGCTCTGGTACTGGCTCATTCCTGCCCTCACGGCGGCGCTGGGCGGCGTCCTGCGGTTCGTCCGGCTGGACACCCCGCGGAACCTGGTCTTTGACGAAACCTACTACGTCAAAGACGCGTACTCGTTCCTGGTCAGCGGGTACGAGCGCAGCTGGCCTGACCGGGCGAACGACGCCTTCATTGCCGGCAACCCCGGCGTGCTGCTGAATACGCCGGAGTATGTGGTGCACCCGCCGGTCGGCAAGTGGATGATCGCCTTCGGCATGTGGCTGTTCGGGGCGGACAATCCCTTCGGCTGGCGGTTCGGTGCTGCGCTGACGGGGACGCTGTCGGTCTTCCTGCTGGCCCTGATCGCGCAGAAGCTCTTCCGTTCCCTGACCCTGGGCGCCGTGGCCGGCGTCCTGCTCGCCGTGGACGGCCACCACCTCGTCATGTCCCGGACCTCGCTGCTGGACATCTTCCTCATGTTCTGGATCCTCGCCGCGTTCGGCGCGCTGCTGATGGACCGCGACGACGGTCGGCGGCGGCTGGCGGCCCGGCTCGGGCGGCAGGCCGCGGCCTCGGCCACGGGGCATCCCTCGGCGCTCCAGCTCACCTCCGGGCCGTGGCTCGGCATCCGATGGTGGCGGCTCACGGCCGGCGTCTGCCTGGGCCTGGCCGTCGGCACGAAATGGTCCGCCCTGTTCTTCCTGGCCGGCTTCGGCCTGCTGACCGTGTTCTGGGACCTCAGCGCCCGGCGCATCGCCGGCGTGCATGCCTGGATCAGCGCCGGCATCCTCAAGGACGGCGTCCCGGCCTTCCTGAGCATCGTCCCGGTGGCCGCCGTGGTCTACGGCGCCACGTGGATCGGCTGGTTCCGGTCCAAGGACGCGTACTTCAGGCACTGGGCCGAGACCAACCCCTCGGCCGAGTGGGGCTGGCTCCCGAACGCCGTCCGGTCCCTCGCGCACTACCACCTGGAGGCCTACAAGTTCCATCAGGGCCTGAACTCCGACCACCCGTACGAGGCCAGCGCCTGGAGCTGGCTGGTCATGGGCCGGCCGACGTCGTTCTTCTACGAATCCCCCGGGCAGGGCAGCCCCGGCTGCGATCTCAGCAACTGCACCACCGCCATCCTCTCCGTGGGCAACCCGCTGATCTGGTGGAGCGCGGCCGTCAGCCTGGGCATCCTGCTGTTCTGGTGGGCCGGCCGCCGCGACTGGCGCGCCGGCGCGATTCTGGCGGGCGTGGCCTCCGGCTACCTCCCCTGGTTCATGTACCCGGAACGCACCATGTTCTTCTTCTACGCCGTGTCCTTTGAACCGTTCCTGATCCTGGGGCTCGTCTATTGCCTGGGGCTGGTGCTCGGCCAGCGGACCGACCCCCTCTGGCGCCGCCGGTCCGGATTCTACCTCGTGGCGCTGTTCGTGGTGGCGGCTGTGCTGCTGTCCGCGTTCTTCTATCCGGTCTGGACTGCCGAGGTGATCCCGTACCAGGACTGGCGCATGCGGATGTGGATGCCGTCCTGGATCTAGGGCAGGATTGCAGGGGAAAGTCCGCCGCACTCCGGGCGGACCAGGAAATGGAGACTCGGTTGTGAGAGAAGCAAGCACCGGACTGCTGGTGGAGCTGGATCCGGGGAGCAACGTGACGGACCTGCTCCTGGAGCAGCACGCGAAGGACCCCGTGCACGCCCTCTACTCCCGCAAGGGCCCCGCCGGCTGGGCCGATGTCTCTGTCCACCACTTCCTGGAGCAGGTCACCGCACTGGCCAAGGGCCTGATTGCCGGCGGACTCGCGCCGGGCGAAACCGTCGCTGTCATGTCCGCCACGCGGTACGAGTGGACGGTGGTGGATTTTGCCATCTGGTTCGCCGGCGGGGTCACCGTACCGATCTATGAGACCTCCTCCGCGGGCCAGGTCGAGTGGATCCTGCACGACTCGGGCGCCCGCCGGGTGTTCGTCCAGGACCATGCCAAGGCGGCCCTTGTCCAGGACGTCCTGGACGCCTCCACTGTCCTTGGCGACCGGATTATCGCCGTCGTGCGGATGGAGCACGACGGCGACGCGCCGAACCTGGCGAGCCTCGCCGCCGCCGGAACCGGGGTCACCGACGCCGAGCTCGAACGCCACCGGACCACCGCGTCCCTGGCGGACGTGGCGTCCCTGGTCTACACCTCGGGCACCACCGGCAGGCCCAAGGGCTGCGAGATCACACACGCCAACTTTGCCCTGGTCGCGAAGAACATCATCCTCTTCCTGCCCGAGCTCCTCATGCAGCCGCGCTCCCGGACGCTGATGTTCCTGCCCCTGGCCCACGTTCTGGCCCGGGCGGTGCAGGTGATCTGCCTGAGCTCCGGCACCACGGTTGGCCACACCGCCAGCGCCAAAGAGCTCCTGGAAGACCTGGCCAGCTTCAAGCCCACCTTCCTGCTGGTGGTCCCCCGGATTTTCGAAAAGGTTTATGCCGGAGCCGCGCAAAAGGCTGCCGCCGCAGGCAAGGAGCGGATCTTCACGGCTGCGGCGGGGGCCGCGATCGACTACTCCAAGGCCCTGGACGCTGCTTCCCGGGGCGACGGCGCCGGACCCGGGTTCCTCCTGCGCGCCCGGCACGCGCTGTTCGACCGGCTGTTCTACCCCAAGCTCCGCCAGGCCTTCGGCGGCCAGCTGCGGTTTACGGTCTCCGGTGCCAGCCCGCTGAGCTCCCATGACGCCCACTTCTTCCGCGGCGCGGGCATCCCCGTGCTGGAAGGCTACGGCCTGACCGAAACCACAGCGCCGTGCACGGCCAACACCCCGGCCCAGACCAAGGTGGGGACTGTGGGCATCCCGGTACCGGGAACCACAGTGCGGGTGGCCGACGACGGCGAGATCCTGGTCAAGGGCATCGGCGTCTTCAAGGGCTACCACGCCAACGCGGCCGCCAACGCTGAGGCGTTCGTGGACGGGTTCTTCCGGACCGGCGACCTCGGCTCCCTCGACAAGGACGGCTTCCTGACCATCACAGGCCGGAAGAAGGACCTGCTGGTCACCGCCGGCGGAAAGAACGTCGCCCCTGGCCCGCTCGAGGAGAAAATCCGCGAGCACCAGCTCGTGGGACAGGCCGTAGTCGTTGGAGACGGCCGGCCGTTTGTCTCGGCACTGGTCAACCTGGACCCGGAAGGCCTGCAGAACTGGTGCACCGCCCGGAAAGTTCCCGTCATGGCCCCGGCCGAAGCCGCTGCCGACGAAAGCGTCCGGGCCTCGATCCAGGGCGCCATTGACGAGGCAAACCTCACGGTCTCCAAGGCCGAGTCCATCCGCAGTTTCGTCGTCCTGGACGCCGATTTCACGGTGGAATCAGGGCACCTGACGCCCTCGCTCAAACTCAAGCGGGCCGCCGTCGTGCGGGACTACGAGGAGCACATCAACCGCATCTACGGCTGAGCCCGCACGGGCGTCCGGCGCCTCAGACGGTGTGCCGGGTCCGCTCTGTTCCGGTTTCCTCTGTGCCTGAGTTGCCGGTGTTGCCTGAGGTGCCGGCGATTCCTTCCGTGCCGTCCGCCGGCGCAGCCCCGGCGGTGACGCCGGAGTCCGTGTCCGTGTCCGCGCCCTTGGACACGTCCGATGCCTTCTTCTTGCCAAGGCCGCGGCGCCGGCGCGTGGGCCACGTCAGGATGAGGGTGATCAGGGAAGCCAGCAGGACGAGGGCGCCGATGACGATCCCGGCGTCCATCCAGAACTGGCCCGGGAACAGCCGTATCAGGGTGTCCTGGAGCGAAAACGTCCAGGTCCCGTTGGCGAAGAAAATCCGGTGGAAATCGGTGAAGAACTGCTCCCAGCCGAGCATGGCGAGGGTTCCGAGACCGATGATGACCGCGAGGGTGACGATCGAGCCGGCGAACAGGCCGCGCCGGACTCCGCCTGTGTGTTTCCGCTTCAGGTAGATCACCGCAACCAGGCCCAGCAGGATCAGCAGCGTGCCGGCACCGAACGTCGACAGGATGACGGCCTTGACGTCGGCCATGTGACTGACCTCGCCGTCGCGGAACAGCCGCTCCCCGCTTTGGTCCACAAGGCCGCCGAGGTAGCGCGGGCCCGACCAGTTGCTGAGATAGTCCACGGCGTAGGAGCCGTAGGTCATGCGGTCATCGGTGCTGAAGCCGTAGCCGTCGCCGGGGAAGCCCGGACGGTTGTATTCGACCCAGAGGAACAAGGGGCTGGTCACGGCGCGGACGGCCAGCACCAGCAGGATAAGCGGGTAGAACACGGCCAGGAGCACCTGCATCACCCGCGGAAGGACCGGCTTGGTCCTGGCGGCCTGCTCGCGTTCGGCAGTGCGGCGCTCGGCATTGCGGCGTTCGAGATCGTCCTGCGCGGTAGAGGCATCCACCTGGCCTGCATCCTGCCGGGCAGCGTCCTGACCGGTGGCGGCCGCCTCGGCCGCCTTGCGGTCGGCCCGGCTTTCCGGCTGGCCCGCCGTGGACACGGCCGACGGCGCCGCCGTGCCCGCCGCTGGTGTGCCCGGCGCCGTCGTGCCCGCCGCTGCCGTTGTGCCCCTTGCCGTTGTGCCGGTTGCTGCTGCGCCGGCCTCTGGCGCGCCATGTTCCGTATGGGCCGCCGGAACGGCTGCGGACGCCGCGGCGGACCCGGCGGTGGACTTCGCCGTGGAATCGGGTGCGGGCTTGGCGGCCGGGGCCGGCTTCATCCAGTCGAACGCCGGCTCGTCGGTGTCGTCCGTCGGATCCAGGTGCGGATCCGGACGGTCGGGAGTGGTAGGACTTTTGTCAGTCACGTGGAGCTTCGCTTCCGTAGGCTTTCGTGCTGCCCGGCCTGCGCCCGGCTGCGCAACTTATCTGGCTCCGAGCCTACCGTCAGAGGATTAGGCTCGGCGAGGTGCCACCCCGTCAGTTGGCGTATTGGGCCCAAGGGATGTTCCAATCCCCGAATCCGTCGTCGAAGTTGGCGTAGTCCCCCTCGGTGTTCACCACTTGGACGACGTCGCCAGTGGTCATATTGTCAAAGACCCACTGCGCCCCGTCCGGGCCCAGGCCGATGCAGCCGTGCGAGAGGTTTGCCTTGCCCAGGTACGGCATTGCGGTGTCCGTGGCCTGGTGGATGAACTCCCCGCTCGGCGTCAGGCGCGTAGCGTAATTGACGTCAAGCTGGCCGTAGTAGGCCGGGTCCCCCGGCTTGAGCCCGATCGTGGAGGCATCCATGTGCTCCACGCGGTGCTTCTCCATGAACACCAGGAAGCCTCGGGCCGAGGGGAACCGTGTGTCGCCCATCGTCGCCGGCCACTGCCCCACCGGCTTGTCATTGATGCTCACCGAGAACGTATGCGCCTTGGCATCGGCCACGGCCACTTTCTTGTCCCCGATGTGGACGGTGACGGTCTTGTTGAAGTTGCCGACCTGCCCGTTCCCCAGTTCGACGCCAAACATCTTCATTTCCATGGTGATGGTGCTGTTCGCGGCCCAGAAAGCCTCAGGCCGGTACCGGACCGTGTTCTTGCTGAACCAGCGGAAATCGCCCTTCTGGCCGGACGTGGAGGTGATCTTGATGGCCTTCTCGACGGCGTCCCGGTTCAGGACCGGCTCGCTGAAGGTGATCTGCAGGGGCTGGGCCACGCCCACCTTCATCCCGTCCAGGGGGTAGATGGCGGCGTCGGCCTCGTTGGCGGTCGAGACGGTGGTGAACGTCCGTGTGCTGTGGGTCTGGCGCCCGGCGCCGTCCACCACGGAGTAGGTGTAGCTGTAACGGGTGTTGAACGCGAGGTCAGCGGACGAAGTCCAGGCCGCCCCGTCCGCGCTGAGGGTGCCGTCGACGGTGCCGCCGTCGGCGCTGGTGAGCGCCACACGGTCAATGCGGCCGTTGGTGACCTTGAGGGACACCGGTGCCGCCGGGTTGACCTGCTTGGCGTCATCGGCGGGTGTGACGGCGAGTTCAGCGGGGGCAACCACGGGGACTGCGAGTCCCGGCGTCGACCGGGCCGGGGATCCCGCCTCGGAGGAAATCGCGGACTGGGCCAGCCCCGGTGCCGCGGCGGCGAAGGCTCCGCCGCTGGCAGCCAGGGCGCAGACCACCCCCAGCAAGGCGATTTTGCGGCCGGTACTCCAGGTCTTCAGGGCCATCACAGGACCCGGGCGTTTCCACACGTCATCTTGCCAGCATATGCGAGTTACCTTGGAACCCCTGGCGGATTCGACCACGATCCGGTTACAAAAGGGCCCACAAAACGGTCACAAAAAAGGGCCCCGGACCTTCGTCCGGGACCCTTTGGAGGGTTCCTAGTAGCGGTAGTGGGTGGCCTTGTACGGCCCGGCCACCTCGACGTCCAGGTACTCGGCCTGCTCCTTGGACAACTCGGTCAGCTCCACGTCGAGGGCGCCCAGGTGCAGCCGGGCCACCTTTTCGTCGAGGATCTTCGGCAGCACGTAGACCTGCTTTTCGTATTCGCGCTGCCCCTCCGGCTGGCCGGCCTTCGTGAACAGTTCAATCTGGGCGATCGTCTGGTTGGCGAAGGAGTTGCTCATGACGAACGAGGGGTGTCCGGTGGCGTTGCCGAGGTTCAGCAGGCGGCCCTCGGAGAGGACGATGATGGAGCGACTGCCCTTTCCCGTGTCGGGGTCTGAGTCGAAGACCCACTCGTGGACCTGCGGCTTGATCTCGACCTTCTTGATGCCGGGGACGCGGGCCAGCCCGGCCATGTCGATCTCGTTGTCGAAGTGGCCGATGTTGCCCACGATCGCCTTGTCACGCATGCCGGCCATGTGCTCGGCCATGATGACGTCCTTGTTGCCGGTGGTGGTGATGAAGATGTGGCCCTCGCTGAGGACGGATTCGAGCTTCGCCACCTGGTAGCCGTCCATGGCCGCCTGGAGCGCGCAGATCGGGTCGATTTCGGTGACGATCACCCGCGATCCCTGGCCGCGGAAGGCCTCCGCGGCGCCCTTGCCGACGTCGCCGTAACCGCAGACGACGGCGACCTTGCCGCCCATCAGGACGTCCGTGGCGCGGTTGATGCCGTCGGGCAGGGAGTGGCGGATGCCGTACTTGTTGTCGAACTTGCTCTTGGTGACGGAGTCGTTGACGTTGATCGCCGGGAACAGCAGCTTGCCCTGCTCCGCGAGCTGGTACAGGCGGTGCACGCCGGTGGTAGTTTCCTCGGTGACGCCGAGCAGGAGCGCGCCGATGCGGGTCCACTTCTGCGGGTCGGCCTGGAGAGAGGCGCGCAGCACATCGAGGAAGACCCGGCCTTCCTCGGACTCGTCCTCTGCGGCGGCGGGAACGGCACCGGCGGCCTCGAATTCGACACCCTTATGCACCAGCATGGTGGCGTCGCCGCCGTCGTCCAGGATCATGTTCGGACCGAGCTCGGGGTTGGCGTCGGCGCCGGGCCAGGTGAGGATCTGCTTGGCCGTCCACCAGTATTCCTCCAGCGTCTCGCCCTTCCAGGCGAAGACGGGGACACCCTGCGGGTTCTCGACGGTGCCGTTGCCGACCACCACGGCGGCCGCGGCCTCATCCTGGGTGGAGAAGATGTTGCAGGAGGCCCAGCGGACCTCGGCGCCGAGCGCCGTCAGGGTCTCGATCAGCACGGCGGTCTGGACCGTCATGTGCAGCGAGCCGGCGATGCGGGCACCCTTGAGCGGCTGGCTGGCGCCGAACTCCTCGCGCAGGGACATGAGTCCGGGCATCTCGTGCTCGGCGAGGCGGATCTGGTGGCGGCCCGCCTCGGCCAGGGAAATGTCCGCAATCTTGTAATCGAAAGTCATCTGAATCCTTTGTCGTGGCCGGTGGCTTGGCATCTCTGGAGCTGGGTAATTCCTGCTGGTTCTGGGGCTAAGCAGTCATTCGCTGCCGGGGGCGTCCGCGATGGGTGTCCGGCGGGTTTTGGTGGGCGCGCGTTATTCCGCCGCGTGGCGCGGCGCCGTGCCGTGCTGACCGGCGTCGTGCTGACCGGCGTCGTGCTGGTCGGCGGGGGCCGCCGCGGCGGCGGGCAGGAGTTCCGGTGGCAGCAGCAGCGGGATGCCGTCCTCGATCCGGTACCGCAGCTTGTTCCCGGATTCATCCGCCGTGACGGCGACAAGTTCCTCGCCCTCCTGGACCAGGGCGGAGCCGGTGACGGGGCATCGCAGGACAGACAACAGTTCGGGACTGAGCTTGGGCATGGTGAACGCTCCCTGGTGGGCGCCGGGAAAGGGCGCCGGTGGCTGACGGCTTTTTGCAGTTTCCACCCTACCGCCAGTTGGCCGGCTACGAAGGTTCGCGCAGGACCCGCAGATGCCCGCGCCGGGTGCCCTCGGCCGGGGCCGGTGCTTCCAGGGCCGGGTGCAGGCTGCGCTGCCCCTTCGCCGGTTCCGCCGCGGCAGGACGGGAGGCCGCCTCGCGGACTGCGTTGGCGAGGGCCAGGAGGTCGTCGGGGCCTGGACCGGCCGGTGTGGCCGGCATGGCCAGCCGCATGACTTCCCAGCCGCGAGGGACGGTGAGCGAGTCGGCGTGCTGTTCGCACAAGTCGTAGCAGTGCGGTTCTGCGTACGTGGCGAGCGGGCCCAGGACGGCCGTGGAGTCGGCGTATACGTACGTCAAAGTGGCCACCGCAGAGTTGCGGCAGGCAGACCTCGAACAAAGACGAATTGCACCCACGACATCACAGACTACTCTCCCTCGGGGCGGGGCCCCGCATTGAAACGCTGGTGTTTGTTCCGCGGCGGTGTGGCGGCGGATCGCCGGCTGGCACTTGTCGCGTAAATCATTGCGCGGGTTTAGAGTCAAGATATGCAGTCATCGCACCACGATTCGGGATTTACGGTCCGGTTGGCTGACCCCGACGCCGGCCGTGCAGGCGCCGGCTACGGCCCCGCCGGGGCGCCCCTGACGGGGCCGTCCACCGCTGTCCAGGGAAAGAACTTCCGGCAGCGCCGCAGGAACCGGCATGGCCGGGGGCTTCGCGGCGAGCTCATGCTCCCCACGCTGCCGGGCTACCGGACCCGTTCCGACCGTTTCGATGACTTTGTCCTGGACTCGGCCCAGCGGCTTCACGATATCTGGGGCAAACCCCTAGACGGGGTCCGCTTCGCTGTTGACGAGATCCCTCCGGGCCTGGAACAGCTCGTGGCGGACCGCGCGCCCGCGCCGATGGGCGCCTTCACCCCAGCGACGGCCGAGGACGGACCGGTCATCACGCTATACCGCCGGGTGGTGGAGCAGGCGTGCGGGACCCGGGACGAACTCCAGGACCTGGTCCATGACGTCGTGGTGGAATACACGGCCGAGATGCTCGGCGTGCCTCCCGAGTCCCTGGACCCGGTCTACCGCCGGCGGTACTAGCCGGCCCGCGCTCCGGCCTATGGAGTTGGTTCAGTACCCCAGAGTGACGGGGACCTTCTGTTCTCCTGCCGCTTCCGGGGCCACGGCCACCGTGGAAATATCCTGCCCGCCGTCGCGGCCCAGGAGCAGCGCACCGTAGGCAGGGTCCCCGGCGGCGGACACCACGTAGCCCACCAGCGGGGAGCCGCCCACGTCCGCGGGGATCTTGATGGCCACGGTGGTTCCGCCGGCAATATCAGCGGTGGCGGCGGCACGGATCTTGCCGTCCGCCGTGATGGGTGTGTACGAGACGCTTGCTTTGCCCTCGGGTGCGCCGAAGACGAGCTGCCGGTCGCCCGTGCCGGGAACGGCGACGATGTGCTGGCTTCCCAGCCGGGCCGAGGCAGCGGAAAACGCGATGTCCGCTGCGTCCTCGGGCTTCAGCCCCTGCGTGAGCCGGGCGGTGGCCGCAAAGGACACATCCGAGCTCGCCGCCACTGTGTAGGTCCCGGCCGGGACCCCGGCCAGCGAAACTTCCGTGACCGCGCCGGCTTTCGCCGTGACCACGCCCCCGCCGGGCAGGGCCTTCTGGCCGTCGCGCCCGTACAACTTAACTTCGACGACGGCGTCGGCGGCTCCGGGCACGGCGATTTCCAGGGCCGGTCCAGCATCCGCGAAGCCTGGCTTCGCCGTGAGCGTGGCCAGGGCGGCCGGATCCTGGATCTGCAGACCGGACGCCACCTGGCCGACAGACGGGGCGGTGCCGGGGGTGATGAAGTCGACGCCCCCGGGCGTGAGGCCACGGAGCACGCTTTGCTGGATGACGGCAGCCACCGGGCCGCCGGTGCTGCGGACCCGCACACCGAGCCGTTCCTGTCCCGGCGCGAGCCCGGCCAGGACGATGGCGCGGGTACTGCCGGGCGCCACGAGCAGGCCGCGGCTTCCGGGTGCCTGGATGGGGCCCTCGGAGCCAAAGAGATCCAGGCTCACGGTCGCGGGCGTGCTGGAGGCATTGGTGAGGTTCAGGACTGCGGACCGGCCCAGGGCCGTGGTGGCGCCGACCAGCCAGAGATCGTTGCCGGGCTGCTGGCAGGCGGCGGCCGCGGAGCCCTGGAGGTCCCCGTCCTCGGCCGTGTAGCTCAGGACAGCGCCGGCCGCTGCCTGGTGGTTGTCCTGGGCACCTGCGCTCAGGACGCTGATGTTGTCCACCTGGCGCTGGGACACGACGCCGGCAAGCAGTACCGGGGTGCGGACCGCGGGCGCGGGGGTGGATCCAGCAACGGCGCCCTGGGCGATCTCGGCAAGCGGGGCGCCCTTGAGTGGGGCCAGCCGGCTGCCGGGAACGACCCCCGCGCTTGAGCCGAGCACGGCGGCGCTGACGGCGGTCTTCGCGGTGCCGGAGTCCGGGCTGAACTGGGGGTCGGTGCCCACGGGGGTGCCTTCGAGCAGCCGGGCCGGGCCCGGACAGACTCCGACGCTGCTGCCGGCCGGCACCGCGGCAACGGGAGCCTCAAGTTGTCGGCTGGCGGTGCTTTGGGGTGCCAGCGAGGCCGCCGAGACGAGGCCTGCGCCCGCTGCAACGAGTGCGACGGCGGAGAGGACTCCCCCGATCACCCCGCCCCGCGGCACGCCCTTCTTCCGCTGCTTCGCAACGGCTGAGGTCCCACCGGCTGAGGGGTTACCGGCGTCGGACGCTTCTGCGGTCGCGGTGGTTCCCGGGGCCGCATCGTCAGGATCCATGGTGTTTGGGTTGCCGTTCTTGCCCTTAGACATGCTGATGTTCCTTACGCAGGGAGGCTTCGTCCCTGGACAGGCCGGCGTTGGACCGGCGGGCAGGCATGGGCACGGCCAGCAGGACGGTCAGGCCAATCACTACGGCCTGCGCGATTCCGGTAAGAACGGCCCAAGGCGCTTCGTAGCGGATGCTCAGCTGGCCGCCTTGGGCGGGCAGCGTAAAGGCCTGGGCCCATCCCGAGGTCGTGGAGGTCAGGCGGCGGCCGTCGAGCCAGGCACTCCAGCCCGGATCAGCCCGGTCGGCGAGAACCACCAGGCGGCCCTCGGGGCCGGCCGGGACGGTGCCGGCCGCGGAGAAGTCCTCTGACGGGAGCAGGCCGATAGTGGCGCCGGCGCCGTCCACCACGCGGACCCGGTGCGCGACGTCGGAGGCCTTGACGCCTGGCCCCTCTTGCGGGCTGACCCGCCAAAGCCAGCCGGTGCCTGTCTGCCCGACGGCGACAAGCCCGGGGACGGCGTCCATGCGGCTGGCCGTCAGCTCGGAGGCCGAATCTGCCACCCGGAGCACGACAAATCCGACGCCGAGCCGTTCGAGGTCTCCCCGCGGGTCCACGCCTTGGCCCGCCACAATGGCGGCCACTACGTTCCGGAGCGATGAGGCGACGGCGTCGTCGTCGCGGACGGTCTCGTGGCCCGGTTCCCCCATGATGCCGCGCGCCGCGGCGATGGTGGACAGGGCGTCCAGGGTGGTGCCGGCGCCGCGCATGAGTGAGGCGTCGAAGCTTCCGTCTTCGTTGCTGGAGATCAGCAGCGTCCTGGATTGTTCCGGCCCCTCGCCGCGGTCAACTGCCGTGGCGGGGAGGGTACGGGCCTGGGCCGATTGAACGAGCCTCGGGGTCCCGAGACCGGCCGGCCGGCCGGCGGGTGCCGATGGCTGTGACGGGGCGGGTGACATCGCGGTGGGCTGCAGCAGGTTTTGCGCGGTCCACATGGTGAATCCGGCCAGCGGGGCGGCCAGCAGCAGGGTCAGGGCTGCCGCGGCCGTGCCGCGGATCAGGACCTTGCGTGCCAGCCCGGTGCCGGCCGACCGGCTGGCGGCGTCCAGGAGTCCTTCGGCCGCGATGAGGGCCGCGCCGAGGAGCGCGAAGGTGGCCGCCGAAACGGCGGGGCCGGGGAACGGCGTCACCAGGACGTCGGCGCTGGCGCCGGAGGCGACGTGCCCGGCGAGCCAGCCGCCGGCCAGCATCAGGACGGCCACGGCCCACAGGCAGCGTGCCGTCCAGGTGCGTCCCGCCAGGACAAGCCTGCGCGGCATGAAAAGTGCGGTGAGGGCCAGGAGCAGCACCGGCAGCCCGAACAACAGGGCCAGCAGCAATGCCCACGGCAGTCCCGCCAGCCCGGTCGCGCCCGCGGCGGACCCGGCGAAGGCGCTGAGTCCGGTCAGTCCCCCGCCGGCGTCGAAACTGAGCGGCTGGCCCAGGGCCTGCTGCCACAGCGGGGCGGCGTCGAATCCGATCGGAAGGCCGGGGTCGGCCAGGAGTGCCCGCGGCCGGTCCAGGACAGAGAAGGCGAACGGCAGGAACAATGCCAGGCTCGGCAGCAGCGCCCACCAGACCGTGCGGCCGCGGCGGCCCAAAAGCAGGCCGCACAGGGCAACGACGACGACCGCTGGCGCCAGCAGCGACGGCGCCGCCGCAGTGACCACGGCCAGCGCGAGGCCTGCGGCGGCCGCAGCCGTCCACGACGGCGTTCCGTTGACGCCGGGGCGGGCGGCGGGCGGGGGCGTGAGCCGTCCCTGCCCCGGGGCCGGGGCGGCATGGACGCCGTGGCCTGTCGCCGTGCCGGTCGCCCGGAGCAGTGCAAGGACCACAACCGGGATCATGACATGGGCAAGTAAGGCGCCCAGCCGGCCCTGGTTGAGGGACACCTGGAGGGCCGGCGCCCCGGCCCACACGAGGGCGGCCGCCAGGCGCAGGCTCCTGCGCGTGGTCAGGGCGCCCGCAGCGAACCAGGCGCCCAGTGCGGACAGCGGCATCGCAAGGATCAGCAGCCAGCCAACTGCGCCGTTGGCATCACCGGCACCGAGCACGCCGAGCACCCACAGGACGTAGCCGAAGGGGTCGCCGTGGCCAGGAAGGCCCGCGCCGAGGCTGATCCACCAGGTGGAGGCATGGTTCCAGATTTCGGAGAGGCGCAGTGAGACCGGGATCAGTGCGCCGCCGGAAACTGCCGGGGCCCGGAACAGGCTGAGCAGTCCCGTCAGGGAGACCGCCAGGGTGAAGACGATGGCCAGCACGGCGCCGTTGCCCACCCAGCCGCGGTCCGGGGTGGCGATGGCGGCGAAGTCGTCGGTGTCGCCGGTGGGTTGCTCTGCCAGCTGGTCGGCGCCCGCGGGCCCGGGGCCGAAGTCGTCTGCGCCGAGCGCCTCGATCAGGGAGCGCCGGTGCGCCCAGACCTCGCGGCGCGGCGTCTGCAGGCCCTTCATGACGGAGCGCCGGATCCTGCGGGTGCGCGCGGCGTTGCGCCGTCCGCGGATCACCGCGGCCGGGCGGCCCAGCGCGCCAAAGGTGGCCAGCAGTTGGGAGAACCCGTGGCCCGGGTCCTTGACTGCGATGCTCAGGACGAGTTTGAAAAGGCTGCCCAGGAGGGCGCCGACAGCGTGCAGCGGGACCTTCCAGGCTGACGCGTGCTTGAGCCGCAGGTGGACCTGCGCCTTGCGCGCGGCGGAGGCGTTGCCCAGTCCGTGGGGACGGTGCGAGACGTGGAACATTTTCGCGCTCGGGACCACCACCACGCGGTGCCCGGCGAGGCGGTTGCGCCAGCAGAAGTCGACGTCGTCGCCGCTTCCGGGAAGGGCCGGATCAAAACCCCGGAGTTCCTCCCAGATGTCGCGGCGGACCAGCATGCCGGCGGAATTGACGGCAAACGTATCGCTGCGGCCGTCGTACTGGCCCTGGTCGAGCTCATCGGCGTCGATCAGGGTCAGCCGCTCGGCCCAGCGGCTGGTCGAGAGGCCGACGTCCATCAGCCGCCGCTCAGCGTGCCAGTCCAGCTGCTTGCAGCCCGCGACCGTGACGGACGGTGCGCGCTCGACCGCGTGGAGGAGTTCCGCGAGGGCCTCCGGTGCCGGCGCGGCATCGTCGTGAAGCAGCCAGATCCAGTCGGCGCCCGGCGCGGCAGCTTCGGCCCCGGGCGCGGGCCACGGCGCCAGTGCCTTGAGCCCGGCCATGACTGCGCCGCCGAAACCGGACTTGGGCTGGTCAAAGACTGTGACGTTGGCCTTGCCCAATCCCTGTTCGAGGAGGGCTGTGGAGTGATCACGGGAGCCGGTGTCGACCCCAATGACGGCATCGACGGGCCTGGTCTGGGCCGCCAGCGCCGCGAGGGTCCTGGGGAGAAAATCACCGCCGTCGTGTGAGACCACGACGGCGGTGACCCGTACTTCTTGAAGAATTAGACTGCTCGCTTCCTAAGCCGGCGCCGCTCGCGCTCGGAGAGGCCTCCCCAGATCCCGAAACGCTCATCGTTAGACAAGGCGTATTCGAGGCACTGGGAACGCACGTTGCAGGCGCCGCAAACTTTCTTGGCGTCGCGGGTTGAGCCGCCCTTTTCAGGGAAGAAGGCTTCGGGATCCGTCTGGGCGCACAGGGCGTCGGTCTGCCAGCCGAGCTCGCCCTCGTCGTCAAAGTCCTGCCGGGACGGCAGCCCGATCCAGACCGGCTGCGCGGTGGTACCGGAATCGGGAGAATGGAGCTCCATCGGCGGGTCGAGGGGATCGGCTTCATGATCCGGGCCGGCGAGCAGTTCATCGTGCGCCGCAAGGAAGGCCGTGGCCGCGTCCTGCAGGGAATCCTGGCTGTGTTCGTTATAGCGATCAGCTGCGTCCGGATCGGCCGGATCTACATACCAGTCACTCGGCACGCCGCGTGACCGGTATTTCGCCGTGGCCTGGCCGGCAACTACGGCATCTTCATGGATACGCTCTGCTAGCCCCATGGCGTCCCCCTCCTGATTTGCAGCCACTGCAAGACCCCCTTGGCGCTCGGTTGAGTGCCGGTTTATGCGCAGTGGCTTTAGATAACTAATTACACGCGTGTAAGTATCCGGGAGTCAAGCCACGGCGGAGATAATAATCAACTTGATACACAAAGTGCAGGCACGCCACGCCCGAATTTTTTTCGCGCCGCCCGCGGGATCACGCGGAATAATCAGGCTACTGAGCACTTTTGGGGGTTTTCATTGAATTTACGGGAAATTCCCAGCACTCCCGGACCGGGGGCGCGGGAGGTCAGAAGCCGCCGCTATGACGGACGTCACATCGCGGCCGGCCGAATGGCCCGTGGCAAGATGAAGGCATGAGCATTCCGGCAATCGAACTGATGACAGCGCTGCGGTCCGGCCAGTCCACCTCGCCCCGGCTGACCTGGTATGGCCCGGATTCGGAGCGCGTTGAGCTCTCCGGACGGGTGCTGGACAACTGGGTGGCCAAGACTTCCAACCTCCTGCAGGACGAACTCGACGCCGAACCCGGCACGCGGCTGCGCCTGGACCTGCCCGCACATTGGAAGTCGGTGATCCTGGCCCTGGCGGCCTGGCAGCTGGGCATGGAAGTGGTCTTCGACGACGGGGAGGCGGACCTGTTGGCCACCGCGGACCCGGGTCCCGGCGCCGCAGCGGGCGGATTCGACGCCGTCCTGGCCGTGTCGCTGCCGGCGCTGGCCATGCGATGGACAGGCGAGCTGCCCACCGGCGTCCTCGATTACGCCGCGGAGGTCCGCTCCCACGGAGACATCTTCATGCCCCATCTCGATCCGGAAGCAGATCGCCTCGCCGTCCGCACCTCGGACGGCACGGTCCACGCGCACGGCGCGCTCCTGGACGATTTTGCCGCGGCCCGCGATACCGCGATACGGCTACTCGTTCCCGCGGCAGGCGGCCTCGAAGCGGTCCTGGCGCAGTCGCTGGGAACCTGGAAGGCCGACGGTTCCGTCGTCCTGGTACACCCCGAGGTCGAGGTGACCGGCAAGCTGCGGGACGCCGAACGGATCAGCGGGACCTGAGCAGCTGGACTTGAGCAGCTGGGCTGAGCGTCAGGGCTGAGCGTCAGGGCTAAGCGTCAGACCGAGGGGCCGGGCAGCTCCGGATCCTTGACGGCTTCCCGGGCGACGCTGGCGTCAGCCCGGGCGTGCGGGTGCCGTTCGATGATCTCGTGGTCGTGCGAGAACTCCGGCTCTGCGTCGAGTTCCTGGTTGAACACCAGGAAGCGGTAGGCAAAGAAGCGGACCACCGTGGCGACCAGGATGCCGACGACCCCGGCCAGGAACAGCATGTTCTTGTCGGTAATGCCCATGCCGTACTTCGCGATGGCGGTGAGGCCGGTAGAGATGCCGATGCCGATCCCGTTGATGATGACGAACATCACGAACTCGCGCAGCACGTTGGCCTGACGGCGGTGCCGGAAGGTCCAAAAACGGTTCGCAATCCACGAGAACACAGTGGCAACACTGGCCCCGAAGAAGCGGGCCTTGGCCTCACTGTCCGTCATGGGACCGTGCATCAGGTAAAACGTCAGGCCGTTGTCGATGACGAACGCGATGCCGCCAACGGCGCCGAATTTGGCCACTTCGCGCCAAAACAGCGAGGCCAGCCCGCGCATGCGCTCATTAAGTGCAGTAATCATGACCCTCCATGGCCTTTTGGAACTGTCGGCCATTGGGCCAAACTGCCATTTTAGCGCCGTTTCCCGGGAGTTTGCCCGCGCGGGACCGTGAGATGGCTCGCTGCGCACCCGACGCCGGGCGGCGCCCGGGCGGGCACGGAACCGCCAAAACGGCGCTGTTCCTGCGGTCCCCACGCCCAAAAGCCGGGTTCCGGTGAGGTTTTCGGTAGGCTGGGACTTGTGACTTTTCCTGTAATCGGTGTTGTTGGCGGCGGCCAACTTGCCCGCATGATGGCCCCTGCCGCGACCGCACTCGGCTTCGAGCTCCGTGTCCTAGCCGAAGGCGAGGACGTCTCCGCTGTCTCTGCCGTGGCCAAGGCCCCGGTCGGTGACTACAAGGACCTGGAGCACCTGCTTGAGTTCTCCCGCGGCCTGGACGTCCTGACCTTCGACCACGAACACGTCCCCACGGAGCACCTGCGCTCCCTGATCGGCGCCGGCGTGAACGTCCACCCGGGCCCGGATGCGCTGGTCAACGCCCAGGACAAGCTTGTGATGCGCGCCGCGATCGACCGGCTCGAGCTGCCCAACCCCACGTGGGCCGCCGTCGCCAATGTCTCGGACCTCGTCGCCTTCGGCGAACAGACCGGCTGGCCGGTGGTTTTGAAGATGCCCCGCGGCGGCTACGACGGCAAGGGCGTGCGGATCGTGTCCTCGGCCGAGGACGCCGCCGCCTCCGCTGACTGGTTCGAGGCCATGTCTACCCTGCTGGCCGAAGCCAAGGTCGAATTCAGCCGGGAGCTCTCGGCCATGGTGGCAAGGACCCCGGACGGTGAATCACGGGCCTGGCCGGTGGTGCACACCATCCAGGTGGACGGGGTGTGCGATGAAGTGATTGCCCCCGCCCTGGACATTCCCCTCGATGTGGCCGCGGCCGCCGAGAACGCGGCGGTCCGGATTGCCAACGAGCTCGGCGTGACAGGTGTCATGGCCGTCGAACTCTTCGAGACCCCGGGCGTGGGTGCGGGCTTCCTGATCAATGAGCTCGCCATGCGCCCGCACAACACGGGGCACTGGACCCAGGACGGCTCGGTGACGAGCCAGTTCGAGCAGCACCTGCGGGCCATCCTGAACCTGCCCCTGGGCGCCACGGACCTCCTGGGGCCCGTCGTCGTGATGAAGAACTTCCTGGGCGGCGCCAACGAAGACCTCTATTCCGCCTACCCCGCCGCCCTCGCGAGCGAACCGGCCGCGAAGGTGCACTGCTACGGCAAGGCCGTCCGGCCCGGCCGGAAGATCGGCCACGTCAACCTGGTGGGGACCTCAGCGGCCGACGTCGACTCCGTGCGGCAGCGGGCTACTGCCGTGGCCGACATCATCCGGAACGGCCGGGCCCACGCCGGCTCGATGCCGGCAACCCCCGAGGAGAGCGCATGAGCACCGCACCGAGCAGCGCACCGAGCAGCGAAGGAACCCCGATCGTAGGCCTCGTCATGGGCTCGGACTCGGACTGGCCGGTCATGGAGGCCGCCGCCGAAGCCCTCGCGGAGTTCGGGATCCCGTTCGAGGCCGACGTCGTCTCGGCCCACCGGATGCCCACGGAGATGATCCGCTACGGCCAGAGCGCCCACGAGCGCGGCCTTCGCCTCATCATCGCCGGAGCCGGCGGCGCCGCGCACCTTCCCGGCATGCTCGCCTCGGTCACCCCGCTGCCCGTGATCGGCGTCCCCGTGCCGCTGAAGACCCTGGACGGCATGGACTCCCTGCTGTCCATCGTGCAGATGCCCGCCGGTGTACCTGTCGCCACCGTCTCGATCGGCGGGGCGCGCAATGCCGGGCTCCTGGCCGTGCGCATGCTGGCCTCGGGCACGGACGAACTCGCCGTCCAGCTCCGCGCCGACCTCCTGGACTTCGCCCAGGAACTCAACGACGCCGCGACCCGGAAGGGTGCGAGCCTGCGCCAGAAGGTCAGCGAAGTGTTTGCCGAAGGAAACGTCTCCACGCGCAGCAGCCAAAATCCCAGCAGCCAAAAAGGCAGCCATTAGGAATCCCGGCATGAGCAACAGCTACGCCCCCACGCACCGCCCTGAGGGCACCGGGGAGTCCGGGCGGGCACCGGGCAACCCGCTCCGGCACCCGACCGGCGCCCCGGCCCCGGTGCTGACCAAACGGGCGTTCGTCCTGATCTTCATGACGCTGCTGGTTCCCGGCAGCGCCCAGATCGTCGCGGGCAAGCGCCGGCTCGGCCGGGCGGCGCTCCGCGTGACCCTCATCGTTTGGGCGCTGGCCCTGCTGGCCGTGCTGCTCCTGCTCGTGTCCCGTTCCACCCTGATCAACATCCTGGCCGGCCCGGTTCCCTCGCTTCTGCTGGTGCTCGGCCTCGCCTTCCTGGCCATCGGCTGGGCGGCCCTGTTCCTGAACACCCTGCGGCTGATCCGGCCCGGGCTGCTCACCCCCAGGATCCGGCCCGTGGTGGTGCTGGCGCTCGTGCTGGCCATGATCCTCAGCAGCGGGTCCCTGGGCTACGCGGCCTACCTGCTCAACGTCAGCCGCGACGCCATCGGCAGCATCTTCTCCGGCTCCGGCCCCACCCTGGAGCCCTCCGACGGCCGCTACAACTTCCTGATGATGGGCGGCGACGCCGGAGCGGACCGCACGGGCCGCCGGCCGGACAGCCTCTCGGTGATCAGCGTCGATGCCAAGACCGGCACCACGGCGATCATCTCCGTTCCCCGCAACCTCCAGAATGCCCAGTTCAGCGCGGAATCCCCGATGCGCCAGGTGTACCCGGACGGCTACAACTGCGGCGACGAATGCCTGATCAACGCCATCAACACCGAGGTCACCAATGAGCACAAGGACCTCTACCCCGGAGTGGCTGACCCGGGCGCGCAGGCAACCCTCGAGGCCGTCTCCGGAACGCTGGGCATCAAGGTCCAGGCGTACGTGCTGGTGGACATGGACGGTTTTTCCAAGCTCATCGACGCCATGGGCGGCATCCGGATCAAGGCCGGCGGGTGGGTCCCCATCAGCGGACCGATGGTGGATGAAGCCCACGGCATCCACGGCATGCCGGACGGCTGGATTCCAGCCGGCGACCAGACCCTCGACGGTTTCCATGCCCTCTGGTACGGCCGGTCCCGGGAATTCGTGGACGACTACGCCCGCATCCAGCGCCAACAGTGCGTCCAGCAGGCGATGCTGAAGCAGCTCGACCCGGCAACCCTGCTGGCCAAGTTTGAGGACATCGCCAAGGCCGGCACCAAGGTGGTCGAATCGAACATCTCCTCCGGCCAGCTCGGCAGTTTCGTGGACCTGGCCATGAAGGCCAAGGGCCAGGACGTCAGCCGCCTGACCATCGGTCCGCCCGATTTCGATGCGTCCTTCTCCACGTCCCCGGACTTCGACGTCATCCACGCGCGGGTGGCCAAACTGCTGGCCAGCCCCTCAAGCGGCGCGGCTGGGGACTCTTCTGTCGATGACACAGTGGTGCAGCCTGGAACGGGAGCGGGCCCGCTGTCCGCGGCCGGAGCCGTGCCGGCCACCGCGCCCTCGCCGTCGCCGTCGACGTCGGACTTCACCCCGGTGACCACCACCCCGGACGGGGAGCCGATCACCGAGGAGATGCTCAACCAGTTCAAGCGCAATGGCGACGAACAGTCCATCCGCGACCTCGTCGCCACCAACGGGCAGTGCGCGCCGCTCTAGGGCCACCAGCCGGCCTGACCGCATTTCATTGACGAGACAGTTCATTCCAAAGACAGGGACCCGTCCATGTACGAACTTGAGAACGTCCTCAGGCCCTATGCCTGGGGCTCCCCGACGGCCATCGCCGAGTTGTTGGGCCGGCCGGCCTCCGGAGGTCCCGAAGCGGAGCTGTGGATCGGCGCCCACCCGGACTCGCCCTCCGTCGCCCTGACACTGCCGGCCGGCACCGGGCGGCATGCGCCCGAAACGCACGACGGCGGACGGCTCGCCCTGGATGCCCTGATCGCCGAGGATCCGGAGCATTGCCTGGGCAGCGCAAGCGTGGACGCTTTCGGGCCGCGCCTGCCGTTCCTGCTCAAGGTCCTCGCGGCCGAGGCGCCGTTGTCCCTGCAGGTGCACCCGACGCTCGAGCAGGCCCGCGAGGGTTTCGCCCGGGAGGAGGCCGCGGGCGTGGACGCCGCCGCACCGGAACGCAACTACAAGGATGCCTTCCACAAGCCGGAAATGATCTTCGCGCTGACCCCGTTCGAGGCCCTCTGCGGTTTCCGGCCGGCAGCCGCTTCCCGTGCTGTCTTCGAGCACCTGGCGGCCTGCTTCGACCTCGCCGGGCTGGAGCTGCCGCCGCTTGTTCCGCTGCTGCTCGAAGACCTGGCGCAGCCGGACGAACCGGCCGCCCTGCGCGCCGCCTTCGAACGGCTCATCGCCGGCGGCGGGGACGTCTCCGGCGCCACCGCGGCGATCGTGGCGGCCCTCGTCTCCGGCGCCCCGATGGGAGCATACGTGGCGGAGCTGACCACCGTCGCGGACCTCAACCGGGACTACCCCGGCGACCCTGGTGTCCTGATCTCGTTGCTGCTGAACCGGATCTCGCTGGCGCCGGGCGAGGCGGTCTACCTGCCCGCCGGAAATGTCCATGCCTACCTGCACGGCCTCGGGATCGAGGTCATGGCGTCATCGGACAACGTGCTGCGCGGCGGGCTCACGCCGAAATTCGTGGACGTGCCGGAACTGCTCAACACGGTGGCATTCGAGGCCGTCGCCGTGCCGATGCTCCGCGCCGAAACCACCATGCTGGGCCAGGACCTCTTCCGGCCGCCGTTCCGGGAATTCCAGCTGCAGCGCCTTGAATTGGCGCCCGGCGCCGAGCCCGTCCCGCTGGCGCAGTCCGGTGCCGCCGTAGTCATCGTCACGGCCGGATCCGTCCGCCTCGACTCCCCGAAGGGCGAGCTGCGGCTCGGACGCGGCGCCAGCGCCTTCCTGCCCGCCGCCGAGGCCCCGGTCAACGTCCACGCAGTCTCCGGCGCCACCGGCATCGCCGTGGCCTTTGCCGTCACCACCGCATTGGAAGCCTGACACCATGGATTATTTCCTGCAGAGCCCGCAATGGGCAAAGTTCCAGCGCGCGCTGGGGCGCACGGTCCACGAACAGTCCGGCCCCGGATGGCGCTTCCTGGCGGTCGAGGAATCCAACCCGGCCGGGAAACTGCTGTACTCCCCCTACGGCCCGGTCGCCGAGTCGCTGGCAGCGTTCGACGCCGCCATTGCGGCCCTGACGGACCTCGCCCGGGCCAGCGGGGCTGTGTTTGTCCGGGTTGAACCGGTCACCGCGGGGTTCACTGCCGCCGAAGCACACTCCGTCCTGCGCGGGCGCGGCCTGCAGCCGGCTCCGGTCAGCAATCAGCCGGAGCACAGCTGGATTGTGGACCTCGACCGCGATTTCAAGGACGTCCTCGCGGATATGAAGCCGGCGAACCGGAACCTCTACCGCAACATTCACAAGAAGGGCGTGACGTTCCGCTCCAGCCAGGATCCGGCGGAGATCAGTGTCCTCCTGGAGTTCCTCCACATGACGGCCGCCCGCAACGGCTTCAAGCCCCAAAGCGACGAATACCTGAGCCAGGTGGCCCGCTCGCTGATGCCGGCCGGCGCCGCGACGCTGTTCATCGCCGAGCTCGACGGCCATCCGATCGCCGCGGCCCTGGCCTACGATTCGGCCGACACCCGGACCTACGCCCACGCGGCGCTCGATGACACCCACCGCAAGCTCAGCGCAGGCATTCCCCTGCTGGTCACCCTGATCGCGGATGCCCAGGCGAAGGGCCTCAAGCACGTGGACTTGTGGGGTGTGGCGCCCGAGGACCAGCCCGACCACAAGTGGGCCGGGTTCACGGCTTTCAAGAAATCGTTCGGCGGGCGCGGGATCGCCTACCCCGGGACGTGGGACCTGCCGGTCCGGAAAGTCCGCTACGGCAGCTACCAGCTGGCCCGCAAGGGCGCCCAGTTCGCCAAGAAGTTGCGCGCCCGGTCCAAGGCCCTCACGAGCCGCTGACGGCGCAGCAGCGCCCGGGCCGCCGGAACCGGCTGCCCGGCGCTGCTAGCTGGCGGCGGTAATCGCGTGCCGCTGGGCGTCGTAGGCGCTGGCGACCATCTGGTCCACCGAATGCCGCATCTTCCAGTTCAGGTCGCGTGCCGCCAGCGTGCCGTCCGCCACGATCCGGTCCGGGTCCCCTGCCCGGCGCGGGCCGATCTCCGGTTCAAAGTCGATTCCGGTGACGTTGGCCATCGCCGTCATGATCTGGCGCACGGACAACCCGTCCCCTGATCCGAGGTTGTACACGCGCTCCAGCGGCTTGCCGGCGGCGAGGGCCTGGGCGGCGGCCACATGCGAGGTGGCCAGATCGGCCACGTGCACGTAGTCGCGTACGCAGGTTCCGTCCGGGGTGTTGTAGTCGACGCCGTTGATGCGCGGGGTCTGGCCCGCCGTGAGCGCGCGCAGCACGATCGGGAAGAGGTTGTGCGGGCTTGTGTCGTAGAGCTCCGGCGCGCCGGAGCCGACCACGTTGAAGTACCGCAGGGAGGTGTGCTTCAGGCCCCGGGCCCGGCCCTGGTCCCGGATCAGCCACTCGCCGATCAGCTTGCTCTCGCCGTAGGGAGATTCCGGGTTGGTGGGCGTGTCCTCGGTGACGATGTCACCGGTGGGCGTGCCGTAGGTGGCGGCGGAGGAGGAGAAAACCAGTTTGTCGACGCCGGCGAGCTCCATGGCCTTGAGCAGCTCGGCGGTGCCCGTAACGTTCTGTTCGTACGTCAGCAGCGGCTCCTGGACGGAGACCCCGGCGTACTTGAAACCGGCCAGGTGGATCACGCCGGTCACCGAGTGCTTGCGCAACGTGTCGGCCACGAGCTCGGCGTCGAGGATGCTGCCGTGGATGAACGGCACATCGGCGGGCACAAACTCGCGGTGTCCGCTGGAGAGGGAATCAATCACCACCGGCTGGATCCGGGCACCGCGCAAGGCGGAAACCACATGAGAACCGATATATCCTGCACCGCCAGTTACGAGCCACGTCATGGCTCCACCCTATCTAATCCGTTGGGCGCTGCGCGTACCGCGGCACTGGACACGGCATCAGGCATCGGGATTAAGACGACGAATCCCGGGACGCGGAGGCGGCCCGGGATTCGCTGTGCAGTTCAGTGGTGCGGGTGCTAGCTCTTGCGGGCGTAGCCCTCCCACTTGCTGGCCTGGTGCTCGCCGTCGACAAAGCGGATGGTGCCGGACTTGGAGCGCATCACGATGGACTGGGTGAGGACCTTGTCCTTGGAGTAGCGGACACCCCGGAGGAGGTCACCGTCCGTGATGCCGGTGGCGGCGAAGTAGCAGTTGTCGCTGGAGACGAGGTCGTTGGTCGAGAGCACGCGCTCCAGATCGTGGCCGGCGTCGATCGCCTTCTGCTTCTCTTCGTCGCTCGTGGGCCACAGCCGGCCCTGGATGACGCCGCCGAGGGACTTGATGGCGCAGGCGGCGACGATGCCCTCCGGGGTTCCGCCGATGCCCATCAGGGCGTCCACGCCGGTGCCGGCGCGCGCGGCGGCGATGGCCCCTGCGACGTCGCCGTCCATGATGAACTTCGTGCGGGCGCCGGCTTCGCGGATTTCCTCGACAAGGGGGCGGTGCCGGTCGCGGTCCAGGATCATGACATTGAGCTGGTTGACCTTGACGCCCTTGGCCTTGGCGATCAGGTGCAGGTTCTGCTTGACCGGCAGGCGCAGGTCCACCATGTCGGCCGCTTCGGGGCCGGTGACCAGCTTCTCCATGTAGAACACGGCGGAGGGATCGAACATGGAGCCGCGTTCGGCCACGGCCAGCACGGCCAGGGCGTTGTTGATGCCCAGGGCGGTCAGGCGGGTTCCGTCGATGGGGTCGACGGCGACGTCACACTCGGGGCCGGTGCCGTCACCCACGCGCTCACCGTTGAACAGCATCGGGGCTTCGTCCTTCTCGCCCTCGCCGATGACCACGACGCCGTTGAAGTGGACGGTCTGCAGGAACGAGCGCATGGCATCCACGGCGGCGCCATCGGCCTTGTTCTTGTCGCCGAAGCCCACCCAGTGGCCACCGGCGATGGCCGCGGCCTCGGTGACGCGGACAAGTTCCAGTGCGAGGTTGCGGTCAGGCTCGTCGATCCCGACTGCGAGCGAGGGGGAAAGTGTGGAGTACTTCTGGGACATGGGCGCTGGTGTCACGTGAACCTCTTCTTCGAGTGGCGGTCGTTGAACCCGTACGGCCAGGATCGATCCGTCGCGGTGATTCGTCTGATATTGATCATAGTCGGGGCGGGCTCCTCAGGTCATGGGATGACCCGCGCGTGACGCACTTCACCTCCGGGCGGCCGGCAAGGCAGCGAATGTGAGATCGGACCGGACATGGGCGACTATAGAAGGGTGAGTGAAAAGCAGGACACCGCCCCCGCCGCCCCCGGTTCTCCGGCTGGCAGCGCCCCCGCAGCCGGCCCGGACGCTTCCGCGCAGCCTGCGGCGAAGCCCGTCATCGCCGCCGCGGCGGCCAAACGCGCCAACGCCTCCGTGATGGGCATGATCATCGCCCTGGTGGTGAGCATCGCCGCGTTCCTTCCGATCGTCCTCATGAACCCCTCGCCGAAGTCCGATGGCTACCGGCCGGACATCAACGTCAGCTCCATTGCGCACAACGCCACGGATGTGGCGGGATTCACACCCGTGACGGCCGATACCGGCGACACATTTCGTGCCAACTACGCCCGCTGGGAATCCGGCGCCGGCAGCGGCGTCCCGACCTGGGAGGTCGGTTACCTGACGCCCAAGGAGTCCTTCATTGGCCTCGTGCAGACCCGCCAGGCCAACCCGACCTGGCTCTTGCAGCAGACCAAGAACGCGCCCGTAACCGGAACCCGCAACGCCGGCGGCCGCGACTGGGAGCTGCGCGACACCGGCAAGGGCGAGAAGTCCATGGTGCTTTCCGATCGCGGCACCACCGTCATCCTGTCCGGATCCGCGACGCTGGATGAGTTCACCACCCTGGCGGCCGCCGTCGTGAAATCGCTGGAAAGCAACCCTCCCGCCGTGGCACCGTCCGGCACCGCGGCGCCCACACCGGGCGCAACAGTTTCCCCTTCGGCCAGCCCTTCACCGTAAAGTAGCCACGTGGCTACTTACCTGACACCCGAACTCGCCTGGCAGCGTCTCCGTGACGGCAACAAGCGCTTTGTCGCCGGCACGTCCTCACACCCCAACCAGGACGCGTCGAGGCGCTCGTCACTGGTAGAAAACCAGCACCCCTTCGCCGTCATCTTCGGCTGCTCCGACTCCCGCCTTGCCGCCGAGATCATCTTCGACCTCGGCCTCGGGGACGCCTTCGTCGTCCGCACCGCCGGCCAGGTGATCGACGACGCCGTGCTCGGCTCGCTGGAATACAGCGTCAGCGAACTGGACGTCCCGCTGATCGTCGTCCTGGGGCACGACCGTTGCGGCGCCGTCACCGCCACCAAGGCCGCCGTGGAAACCGGCCAGATGCCGGCGGGATTCATCCGCAGCCTGGTGGAGCGGATCACCCCGTCAGTGCTGACCTCGCTGCGTAACAATCAGACCGACATCAACGACATGGTGATCGAAAACGTCAAGCAGACCTCGCAGCGGCTGGTGGACAGCTCCCGGGTGATTTCGGGCGCCGTCGACAGCGGCCGCACCGCCGTGGTGGGCCTCGCCTACAGCCTTGCCGACGGCCGGGCCGACCTCGTCTCCAGCATCGGACGGCTCTAAACCCAGGCACCCGGCCCCTGTGGACAGATCCCGGTTTTCGATGGGACTCCCACTCCCAATAAGCTAGCCCCATGACTTCCACAGATGAGTTGAACACCGAAGAGTTCCGCATTGAACACGACACGATGGGCGAAGTCCGCGTTCCCGTGAACGCCCTGTACCGCGCGCAGACGCAGCGGGCAGTCGAGAACTTCCCGATCTCCGGCAAGACCCTGGAACGCGCCCACATCGAAGCCCTGGCACGGGTGAAGAAGGCCGCCGCCCAGGCGAACGCCGAACTGGGGGTGCTCGACGGCGAGCTCGCCCAGGCGATCGCCGACGCCGCCGACGAGGTTGCGGCCGGCAAGTACGACGGCGACTTCCCGATCGATGTCTTCCAGACCGGCTCCGGCACGTCCTCGAACATGAACACCAACGAGGTCCTCGCCGAGCTTGCCTCCCGCGCCCTCAAGGCCGGCGGCAGCGACAAGGTGGTCCACCCGAACGACCACGTCAACGCCTCGCAGTCCTCCAACGACGTCTTCCCGACCTCCGTGCACGTGGCCGCGACCTCCGCCCTGATCAACGACCTGATCCCGGCCCTCGGCTACCTGGCAGAGTCGCTGGAGCGCAAAGCCGTCGAGTTCAAGGACGTCGTGAAGTCCGGACGCACGCACCTCATGGACGCCACCCCCGTCACGCTGGGCCAGGAGTTCGGCGGCTACGCCGCGCAGGTCCGCTACGGCATCGAACGCATCAATGCCTCCCTCCCCCGCGTCGCCGAAGTACCCCTGGGCGGCACGGCCGTCGGCACCGGCATCAACACCCCGGCGGGATTCCCCGAACGCGTGATCGAACTCCTCGCCGCCGACACCGGCCTGCCGCTGACCGAGGCCCGCGACCACTTCGAGGCCCAGGCCAACCGTGACGGCCTGATCGAGGCCTCCAGCCAGCTGCGCAACATCGCGATCTCCTTCATGAAGATCAACAACGACCTGCGCTGGATGGGATCCGGGCCCAACACCGGCCTCGGCGAAATCGCCATCCCGGACCTGCAGCCGGGCTCCTCGATCATGCCCGGCAAGGTCAACCCGGTCATCTGCGAAGCCTCCATCATGGTGTGCGCCCAGGTCATCGGCAACGACACCGCCATCGCCTGGTCCGGCACCAACGGCGCGTTCGAACTCAATGTCGGCATCCCCGTCATGGCCGCCAACCTGCTCGAGTCCGTGCGCCTGCTGGCCAACACCAGCCGCGTCATGGCCGACAAGATGATCGACGGCATCACCGCGAACGTCGAACGTGCCCGCTTCCTGGCCGAGGCCTCGCCGTCCATCGTGACCCCGCTGAACAAGTTCATCGGCTACGAGAACGCCGCCAAGATCGCCAAGAAGGCCGTGGCCGAGGGCCTGACCATCCGAGAAACCGTCGTGGCCATGGGCTTCCTGGAGCGCGGCGAACTGACCGAGGAGCAGCTGGACACAGCCCTGGACGTCATGTCCATGACGCGTCCGCCGCACAAGGCCTAGCAGCACACCCGGCCCGGGAACGGGTCACACCGGCAACCAGCGACGGCGGCCGGCGCCTTCC
>NZ_JBFTKG010000009.1:127054-166408 GCF_056395825.1 Arthrobacter sp. 05T47
TTCCAGTGGAAGGCGCCGGCCGCCGTCGTCGTTGTGGGCCGATCGGCCCGGCCCGACCGCGAGCGCTGGGTGCCGGTGCAGGCCATGGGTCACGCCCCCCGGACCATCTTTTGCACTATCTGTAATTAAGTGCAAAAATACACTCTATGGGAAACAGTGCAACTAATGCGGGCGGCCACCGCGAGCGCAAACGGGCCGCAACCCGGGCGGCCATCACCGCCGTCGCCCGTTCCCTCACCGCCGAACGCGGCCTCAACGGCTACACCGTGGAGGAAGTCTGCGAGCGCGCCGGCATCTCCCGCCGGACCTTCTTCAACTACTTCCCGGCGAAGGAAGATGCGATCCTCGGCCACGTCGACGACGACTTCCCCGAAGAAGTCGTGGCGCGGTTCATGGCGGGCGGTGCGGGCTCACCGCCCGGCGAAATATCGGCTTCCCTGCTCGCCGACCTCGTCCGTCTCTCCCTCGACCTGGCCGAACGGATGAGCGGCTCCGAAGAGGAGACGCGCCAGCTGATCGGGGTGATCAAGAAAGAGCCCCAGTTGATGCTCCGGATCATCGGCGCCTCAGAGGAACGCGAGGCCGAGTTCGCCCTCCTGCTCGCGGCCAGGGAAGGCGTTACCGCCGACCATCCCGTGGTCCGCATGGCCGTGGTGGTCCTGGGAAACATCGCCAGGAGGACCAGCGCCGACTACTTCTCCGAAGGCAACACCCGGCCGTACAAGGACATGTTGATCGAAAACATCTCCGCCGCCCGCGCGCTGTTCTCCCTCCCGTTCGACCCGTCCCACTTCGACCTGTCCCCAACGGACGCCGTCCCCTCCGACGGCGTTCTCTCCGACAGCGTCCCCTCCAATACCGTCCAGCCCATCTCCTCCGAAGGAGCGCAATGAGCGCCGCCGTCAGCACCAAACCAGCAGCCGAGCCGCTGCTGCTGACCCAGAAACGCATCTGGATCATCTTCTCCGCCCTCATCGCGGGCATGCTCCTCTCCAGCCTCGACCAGACCATCGTTTCCACTGCCATGCCCACGATCGTCGGCAAACTCGGCGGCGTGGAACACCAGGCCTGGATCACCACTGCCTACCTGCTGGCCACCACCATCGTCATGCCGATTTACGGAAAGTTCGGCGACATCCTGGGGCGCCGGAACCTGTTCCTGGTCGCCATCGGACTCTTCACCCTCGCGTCCGTCGGCTGCGCCCTCGCCACGGACTTCTGGGGCTTCGTGATCTTCCGCGCCATCCAGGGCCTGGGCGGCGGCGGCCTGATGATCCTGTCCCAGGCCATCATCGCCGACATCGTTCCGGCCAAGGAACGCGGCAAGTACATGGGTCCGCTGGGCGCCATCTTCGGCCTCTCCGCCGTCGCCGGACCCCTGCTGGGCGGCTTCTTCGTGGACCACCTGACCTGGGAATGGGCCTTCTACATCAACATCCCGATCGGCATCGCCGCGTTCACCATTGCCTGGTTCACCCTGACGCTGCCGAACAAGAAGGCCGAGAAGCGCATCGACATCCTCGGTGTGCTGCTGCTCTCCGCCGCCACCACCTGCCTGATTTTCTTCACCGACTTCGGCGGCAAGAAGGACGAGGGCTGGGATTCGCCGCTGACGTGGGCCTTCGGCGCCGGTCTGGTGCTCGCCGCTGCCGCCTTCGTCCTGGTGGAGCGCCGGGCCGAGGACCCCATCATTCCGCTGAGCCTGTTCAAGAACCGCATCTTCGTGAACTCCACGGCCATCGGCTTCACCCTGGGCCTGGGCATGTTCGCCGCGATCGCGTTCGTCCCGACGTTCCTGCAGATGTCCTCCGGAACTTCCGCCGCGGAATCCGGCCTGCTGATGCTCCCCATGATGGTGGGGCTCATGGGGATGGCCATCTTCTCCGGCATCCGGATCTCCAAGACCGGCAAGTACAAGATGTTCCCGGTCCTCGGGGCCACCCTGACCATTGCGGCAATGCTGTGGCTGACCACGCTCACGGCCGCCACCCCCATTTGGGTCATCTGCGTGCAGCTGTTCATCTTCGGCGCCGGACTTGGCTCGATCATGCAGGTGATTGTCCTGGTGGTGCAGAACTCGGTGCCGGCGGACCAGATCGGGACGGCGACGAGCACCAACAACTACTTCCGTGAGGTTGGCGCGTCCCTCGGCGTCGCCGTGTTCGGCTCCATCTTCACTACCCGGCTCGCCGAATCCCTCACCAACGCCTTCACCGGCGCCGGGGCATCCGCCGAGCAGGCGTCGCAGTCCACTAGGACCATGGACCCGCAGATGCTCAGCCAGCTCCCGGCACAGCTCAAGGACGCGATCGTCAACGCCTACGCGGATTCACTCGCCCCGGTCTTCTGGTACCTGTTGCCGTTCCTGGGCATCGCCCTGATCCTGGCACTGACCCTCAAGCAGATTCCGCTCTCGGACACCGCTGGAATGGTGGCCCGCGGCGAAGCGGTAGGCGGCGAGGAGGCCGAGCGGCTCGAGGCGGAACGGGCGGCGGCCCGCAACGCCGCCGACGGCGCGGACAGCAATGACGGGGAACCCAGTAGGGACGAGCCCGGCACCGACAACCCCGGGACCGAAGGCCACACGCACGGCGAGGAACTCACCCGTCTGCGGGGCTGATCGTCCGTAGTTGGCGTCTGCCGACAGTCAATGCCTGCAGGGGCGCCGCAGTCTTGGGGGTTGCGGCGCCCCTGCTGCGTTCCCGGCCGGTCAGCGCCGGTCAGCAGGCGGGCGTCCGGTCAGCAGGCGGGGCCCGGTCAGCGACGGTAGTGGACCTCGCCGGCGGGGTCGGTGGCCTGCCGGATCATCTCCAGATGCCCGGGCATAAGGTCTGGGATGTCCTCCGGATGGAACCATCCGACGTCGAGGGATTCATCGTCATTGACCCGGGCCTCTCCCGAGACAAAGCGGCAGCGGAACACCAATGTCAGGAAGTGGCAGACGTCGCCGTTGGGATAGCGGGTGGGACCCACGGCGTCCACCGAAACCAGCCGCTGCGCCTCGGCCACGACGCCGGTCTCTTCGAAGATCTCCCGCAGCAGCCCGGGAGCGGGGTCCTCGCCCGGTTCCAGGATCCCGGTAATCAGGCCCCATTGTCCGTTGTCGGCCCGCTGGCCGAGCAGGACCCTGCCGGCGTCGTCGAACACCACTCCCCGGACGCCGGGCAGCCAGAGGGGTTCGTGTCCGATCTTCTCGCGCAGTCTCAGGATGAAATCCGGGGTGGCCATGCGTCAGCCTAACCGGCCGGAATCAACAGCATGGCGGCCGCCGTGCCGGCCAGCATGAACGGTCCGAAGGGAATGGCCGACTGGAGCGTGCCGCGGCGTGCGGCGAGCATTCCGACACTCCACAGGCCGCCCAGGACGAACGCAGCCAGGGTCCCGGCCAGAACGTGCTCCCAGCCGAGAAACCCCAGGTACATCCCCAGGACACCGGCAAGCTTTACGTCGCCGAACCCCATTCCCGGCGGATACACCGCGTGCAGCAGGAAATAGAACAGCCAGAGTGCCGCCCCGCCGGCGAGGACACGCAGCCCCGGGACTCCGAACGCCCCGGCATCCGCCGTGCCGGCCATGTCCTGCCCGCCGGGAAGAAGCAGGCTGGCGGCCGCACCCAGCAGGAGAACTCCGGCGATCGCATACGAGGGAAACACAATCCGGTCCGGCAGCAGGTGGTGCCGGACATCAATGACGGTGAGCCGGACGGCCATCACGGCGAAATAGGCGCACGCGGCCAGGGCGAGCCAGAAGGCCAAAGGGTTGGCGGCGCCCAGGGTGCCGAGTCGTTCGATCACTCTCGGATGCTACTGGATATTCGTCGGGCCCGGCGGTCCCCGCGCGTAAACTGTGGATATGGCCGCATGGGACAGTAGGGACCGGAACGGAGCGGCCGCGCCCCGCGGCCCGGGGGACCAGGCGTCGGCCTTCCGGGACCTCTGCCGGTCCTCGCCCTGGAAGTGGCAGTCGCTGAGGTTCGAGTACCTCGACCGGCCCCTCGCGGCTTCGGCGGGCTCCCTGACGGCCGTGCCCTCTCCCGACGACCTCGTCAGGGGGTGGCTGCGCAGGCCCGGTGCCCTGCGGCTGGAGACCGCCGGCGGCCTCGTGATCGGCAGCACCACCGGCATCAATGATTCACGCGGCGGTCAATATGTCAGTTCCACGCGGAAGACCTGGCTCCTGCCGCCGCATCTGGTCACCCCGGTATACGACGACGACGGGCTGGTCCGCCGCCGCCCGGAGGCGGCCTACGGCGAGCCGTCGTTCGGCAACGGCCGCTTCGCCGCCGTCCTGGACCCCGTGGAGCTAGCGGGGAACTCACCCGTTCCGTTGGAGTTCCCCAATTCGAACGCTGTGGAGCTTGGGCCTATCACTGAGGTTGACCACGAGGGCCGGCCCGCCCTGGAAACCACGGTCAGCCCGAACCTTTCATACCGCCCCGCCGATCCCGTGGCCCCGCTGTGCAGGCCAGGACACACGCTGCTGAGGATCGACTCCGGCACGGGCGTCTGCGTCGCGAGCCGCTGGCTGGACGGGCCGGGAGGCGGCAACGCGCAGGACGGCTACGGCCACTGGCTCAGGATCCTGGGCGTCGATGAATACATGCTCGATGACCTGTTCCTCGCCGAATCGATGAACCTCACCGACGTCCGACGCCACATCAGCTGGGACGTTCCCGCCGAGTAGCCAGCCTGTGACTGGCATCCGCGCGCCGGCACCGTTAGGCTTCCCCGATGACTGAACCCGCCGGCTATTGGCCCCCTTTCGGCCTGACCCTCACCACGCCGCACCTTGAGCTGCGCCCCATCCGTGACGAGGAGATCCCCGCCGCGGTTCAGGCAGCCCTGAGCGGCGTGCACGAGCCGGGCCGGAACCCGTTCAGCAACCCCTGGACCGAAGCCCCGGCCCACGAGCTCGGAACCAACATGGCCCAGTGGTACTGGCGGTGCCGCGGCACCATGAGCCCCGAGGACTGGACCCTCCTGCTCGGCATCTGGCACAACGGCGACTTCGTGGGCTGCCAGGACATCGCGGCCAAGAACTTCGCCACCCTCAAGACGGTCACCACGGGCTCCTGGCTCCGCCAGAGCGTCCAGGGCCGCGGCCTCGGCAAGGAGATGCGGGCCGCCGTCGCCCTCTACGCCTTCGACTGGCTCGGCGCGGAAGTGGCGGAATCCGAGGCGGCCGCCTGGAACCAGCAGTCCCTGGGCGTCTCACGCTCCCTCGGCTACGAGCTCAACGGCGTCACCCGCGCCGCCTGGGGCGGCAAGGCCCAGGACGTCCAAAACGTCCGCCTCACCCCAGCAACCTTCAAACGCCCCGACTGGAATCTGCAGGTAAAGGGCCACGACGCAACAGCAAAGTACCTGGGCATCGACGCATAGCAACAACGGCTCCGCAGCGGTGCTACGGCGCCCCGCCATCCCATAGACACCGCCCCTTCGCTGTGTGCCGTGGTTGGGTTTGCGGTGCTGCGGCGTCCCGCCATCCCATAGACACCGCCCCTTCGCTGTGTGCCGTGGTTGGGTTTGCGGTGCTGCGGCGCCCCGCCGTCGCTTAGACACCTCCCGCCGCTACGCTGCGGTCGCTGGGCGACCTTCGCTTCGCTTTGGTCGGCGATGCGCTCCTTAGCGGAACACCGCAACCCCGCGAAGGTGGGAGGCTCACCAAGCCGGGATGCTCCCCATTCGAAAAGTAGACTGCCGCACTCGCCGGGACGCGGTCTTTCGTAAAGGAGCGCATCGCGGCGCATCGGACCCCGGAGGTCGCCCAGCGACCGCAGCGGGTCCCCATGCGCCGTGTCTAAGCGACGGCGAAAGGCCGCGTCCCGGCGAACCCAACCACGGCACCGGCAACCACAGCACGTCAAATAAGGCACCCAACAACGGCGAAGGGCCGTGGTCCGGTAACCGGACCACGGCCCCAAGGGCGAGCCTAGATCTCCGCCCCCTCCAGCAGCTCCGTCACCAGGGCCGCGATCGGTGAGCGTTCCGAGCGGGTCAGCGTGACGTGGCCGAACAGCGGGTGCCCCTTCAGCGTCTCGACGACGGCAGCCACGCCGTCGTGCCGTCCGACCCGCAGGTTGTCCCGCTGGGCGACGTCGTGCGTGAGGACAATCTTCGAGTTCTGGCCGATCCGGCTCATCACCGTCAGCAGCACATTCTTCTCCAGCGACTGCGCCTCGTCGACGATCACGAAGGCGTCGTGCAGCGAGCGTCCGCGGATGTGCGTCAACGGCATGACTTCCAGCATGCCGCGGTCCATCACTTCCTCCACGACTTCCTGGCTGACCAGCGCGCCCAGGGTGTCAAAGACGGCCTGCGCCCACGGGTTCATCTTTTCCGCCTCGGACCCGGGCAGGTAGCCCAGTTCCTGGCCGCCCACCGCGTAGAGGGGACGGAACACGATCACCTTGCGGTGTTCCCGGCGCTCCAGCACGGCCTCCAGGCCTGCACACAGTGCCAGCGCGGACTTGCCCGTTCCGGCCCGGCCGCCCAGGGACACGATGCCGACCGACGGGTCCATCAGGAGGTCGATGGCCAGCCGCTGCTCGGCCGAGCGTCCGTGGAGTCCGAAGACGTCGCGGTCCCCCTTGACGAGCCGCACCTGCTTGTCCGCCCCTACCCGTCCGAGGGCCGAGCCCCGGCTGGAAAGCAGCACCAGCCCGGTGTTCGTGGGCATCTCGGCCGCGGCCGGGATGAAGACCGGCTCGTGCCCGTACAGGGTCGCGACCTGGTCCTCGCCCGCGTCGAGCTCGGCCACGCCGGTCCAGCCGGAGTCCTTGACGAGTTCATTGCGGTATTCGTCGGCCAGCAGCCCCATGGCCGAGGCTTTGACGCGCATCGGCAGGTCCTTGGACACCACAGTGACGTCGCGGCCCTCGTTGGCCAGGTTCTTGGCCACGGCCAGGATGCGGCTGTCGTTGTCCGCCCCGCGGAAGCCGGCGGGCAGCAGCTCGGTGGAGATGTGGTTCAGCTCCACCATGAGCGTGCCGCCGTCGTGGCCTAGCGGGATGGGGCGGTCCAGGCCGCCGTGCTCGAGCCGCAGGTCATCCAGCAGCCGAAGGGCCTTGCGCGCAAAGTAACCCAGTTCCGGGTCGTGGCGTTTTCCTTCGAGCTCGGTGATGACGACGATTGGCAGGATGACTTCGTGCTCGGCGAAACGCAGGAGGGCCCGCGGATCGGAGAGCAGCACGGAGGTATCGATCACGAAACTGCGGGCCGTGCCCCGATTCCCTGTTCCTTCCCCGGAAACAGCAAGACCGGCCGCAGCATCTTTACGTGCCGCACCGGTCTTTGAGGTGGCTCGCTTGGCGCGAGAGGTAGCTTTCTGTCCCTGATCTCCCTGTTCGGAAATAACGTCGGGCAGTTGCTCAGAAATAGCCACATCGACTCCAGCCCCGGGGCAAATGCCCGGATTTGTTATTGGTGAGGCGGCTCGGCCTGGAGGCCGGACGCGGCCTCCCATACACCCGGTGCGAAAATCCGCTCCATGTACTGGCCTCCCCGATCGGCCGGCGAATTGCCCGCCGATGGGATAAACGTACGTCTCCGGGGCCGGGTTTGTCCGATAATTTTTCGGCGATTCTTGTTGCCGTCTCGTGAACTCCGTGTGAACGGCTCAGGCGCCGAAGCGGCGCTGCCTGCCGGCGTAATCGCGCAGGGCCCGCAGGAAGTCGACCTTGCGGAACGCCGGCCACAAAGCCTCGCAGAAGTAGAACTCACTGTACGCGCTTTGCCACATGAGGAACCCGGACAGCCGCTGCTCTCCGGAGGTCCGGATCACCAATTCCGGGTCCGGCTGGCCGCGGGTGTAGAGAAACCGGGAGATGTCGTCCACGGTGAGGTCATCGGCGAGTTTGCCGATGTCCGCTCCGCGGCCGACGGCGTCGTGCAGCAGTTCCCGGACGGCGTCGACAATCTCCCGCCGTCCGCCGTAGCCGACGGCGACATTGACGTGCAGCTTTTCCTGCGCGGGCGTGCGCGCCGTGAGATTGTTCAGGCGCTCGGCGAGGTAGTCTGGCAGCAGTTCGGGGGCGCCCATGGCGTGCACCGAGATGTTGGCGTCCTCGTCCAGCCGGTCCAGGGTGTTCGCGATGATCCCCATCAGGAGGTCCAGTTCCTCACCGGAGCGGTTCATGTTGTCCGTGGAGAGCATGTACAAGGTGACTACCTTGACGCCGAGTTCCTGGCACCAGCCGAGGAATTCGTGGATCTTGTCCGCGCCGGCCTGGTGTCCCTGGCTGGTGGGGGCGTTGAACTGGCGGGCCCAGCGCCGGTTGCCGTCGACCATGACGCCGACGTGCCGGGGGATGCGTTCCGGATCGAGGGAACGCTGCAGCTTGCGCTCATAAAAGCCGTAAAGGAACCCGGGCATTTCCATCCGGAGTTTCACCTGGCTTCCTTGAGGTCCTTGTTCAGTGCACATCCTAGGGTACCCGCCGGAGGCCCCTGCCGCGCGCAGCTTCGCCTGTGAACGGGCCCGGAACTCTTGTTACCCATCAGTAACTTACTAGTGCGTAAGATATTATTGCGGCATGGATAGCAACAGTTTGGAGCCGCGGCCGGAGCCTTCGGCGCAGCGGGGAACCCCGGTGGACGACGCCGCGGTGAAGCTGGCCGAGCTGCTGATGATCAAGCCCAAATGGCGCGGCTGGATCCACACCGTGACGGCCCCATTGGCGCTGGCCGCCGGGCTGGTGCTCGTTATTCTGGCCCCGCCGGACCTGAAGGTCGCCTGCGCGGTCTATGCCATCACCGGCGTGCTGCTGTTCGGCGTCAGCGCCGTCTATCACCGCGGGAACTGGTCACCGCGGGTCAAGATGGTCCTGAAGCGGTTGGACCACACGAACATCATGCTGGTGATCGCCGGAAGCTACACACCGCTTGCCTGGGCCCTGCTGGACCGTCAGCAGGCCGAACTGCTGCTGTGGGTCATCTGGTCAGGCGCCATCCTCGGTGTGCTGTTCCGCCTGCTGTGGACCAACGCCCCGCGGTGGCTCTACGTGCCGATCTACATCGCTCTGGGCTGCGGGTCGCTGTTCTACCTCCCGGAGTTCTTCGCGGCCAACGCCGCCTCGGCGGTGCTGATCTGCGTGGGCGGCGTCCTGTACATCACCGGGGCCGTCTTCTACGCCCTGAAGAAACCCAACTTCAGCTACAAGCACTTCGGCTTCCACGAGCTGTTCCATGCCCTGACGGTCTTTGCCTTCGCCGCGCACTACATCGCCATTGCCATCGCGGTCCTGAGCTGACCCTGCCTGCCTGCCTGCCTGCCGCGGATTCTCCCCACCTTTGAGGCAGCGACGGCGGGAATCACCGGCGCCTTTGCCCGACACTCCGGACACCGGCGTCAAAGGTGGGGAAATTCCGACGGCGGGACGGCGGGGGGCAGTCTGGCCTCAGGCGGGCAGTCCCGCCGCGATGAGCCCGGGCAGCTGCCGCATGTCGGAGAAGACTGTTGTCCCGGGGCCCGCCAACCGTTCGGCCGGCGTGACGCCTCCGGCGTAGGCGAAGACGTGCATTCCGGCGGCCCGGGCGGCCTGGACGCCGTAGGCACTGTCTTCGACGACGGCGCACCGCTGCGGCGCGGTGTCCAGGCTCGCGGCGGCGTGAAGGAACAGGTCGGGTGCGGGTTTGCCGTTGGCGACCTCCGTGGCGCTGTAGATACGGCCCTGGAAGCGGTGCAGCAGGCCGGTCTTGCCCAAGGTCCGGCGCATTTTTTCGTGGCTGCCGCTGGAGGCGACACAGTGTGGCAGGGTCAGCCGGTCCAGGGCTTCCTCGATGCCGTCGACCGCTTCGAGCTCGCGCTCAAACGCGTCCCGGTACCAGCGTCCGTAATCCCGGTCCCAGCCCTCGGCCAGCCGCACACCGAGCTGCTGTTCGACGGCGGCGACAAAGTGCGCCTCGGACTTCCCGACAAACCGTTCGACAATTTCGTCGAGCTCCAGTTCCCAGCCAAGATCGGCCAGCACCCGCTGGTCCACCCGGATGGAGATCACCTCGGAATCGTAGCCAGCCGCTCGCGGACTCCTTCGACGGAACCCGCGGGCAGGTCGCAGACCATGCCGCGGCACAGGAACACCTGCGGGGCGCCGTCCGGGCCAGCGCCTCGGCCACGCAGCAGCGGCACTGGCGGGGCGGCGGCGTCGTCCTGGACCGCGACCACCAGTCCCGGGCTGGCCGAGAGCAGCAGCTCCCGGTGCAGCGCGGCCCGTTCTGGCGTGTCCGGGCCGGTGACGGCGGCCTCGACAGGGCCGGCGAGCGCGGCCTGGGCGGTCGCGAGCAGCCAGCCGGCCGCGCGGGGCGCCCGGGCCGCAAGCGCGGGCACCAGCAGGGAGAGGATGTTGGCCGCCAGGGTGCGGTGTTCGGACGAGCCGGAGAGCGCTGCGTGGGTCACCAGGGCGCCGGCCAACGCGGCGGCACCGCTGGGGGTGGCGCCGTCGAACGGGTCCATGCCGTCCCGGCCGCCCTGGGCGGCCGTGACCTGGGTGGACTCCCCCGCCGCGTCCTTCAGGATTCCGTCGGCCGCGAACCGCGTGCCGGCGGCGTCCAGCATAGCTTCGGCCAGGTCATACCAGCGGGTGTGGCCGGTGACCCCGTAGAGAGCGAACAGCCCCTCGGCACACAGGGCGTAGTCCTCCAGCAGGCCGCCGATTCCGCGCGCCACGCCGTCGTGGGAGACGCGCGTGAGCCGGCCGGGCCCGCCCGCCGCGGGGCGCCAGTGCACGCGCTCGAGATAGGCCGCGATCCGTTCCGCGGCGTCCACGAGCTCCGGCCGCGCCAGGACGGCCCCGGCGTCGGCGAGCGCCGCGACGGCCAGCCCGTTCCAGCCGGCCACCACTTTGTCATCCCGGCCCGGCTGGGCCCGCCCGCTGCGCGCCTGCTCCAGCAGCGGACGCACCCGCTGCCACAGGGCGGCGTCTTCACCGGTGATCTCCCGGCCCGGATGCAGCGGCGAACCGCCGGCCTCCACGCTCCCGGGCGTGCGGACGTTCATGAGGTCCGCCACGGAGGCGCCGTCAGCCCAGCCCAGGAGCGCCTCCAGCCCGGCGGGGGTCCACAGGTACGTGGCCCCCTCGGCGTGCACGCCGTCGACCACCGTATCCGCGTCAAGGGACGACGCCAGGGCCACGACTTCCACGTCTGCGGCGGGGTCTGTCGACCGGCCTGTCGCCGGATTCGACCCAACCCCGAGCCGGGCCAGGAGCCAGTCGGCGGTGCGCCCGGCGGTCACTGCGGCCTCGTCCGCCGGATATTCCGGGGTGCCGCCCAGCCGGACCCAGTGGACATAGGCGCGCAGCAGCTGGGCGTTGTCGTAGAGCATTTTCTCGAAGTGCGGAACGGACCAGTCACCGGTCACCGAATAGCGGGCGAAGCCGCCGTCGAGCTGGTCGAACAACGCCGAGCGGGACATTGCCGCGAGGGCGCGGCCCGCCATGTCCCGGGCCGCGGCGGCGGTGTCGGCCGCGGTGTCCCAGGCGGCGGTGTCCGGTGCCAGGGTGTCGGGAGTGTCCGGGGCGCTGGGAGCCGGCCGTCCGGCCGCCGCGTGCCGGATCAGGAACTCGAGCACGGCCGAGGGCGGGAACTTCGGCGCGCCGCCGAAGCCGCCGTGGGCCGGGTCCTCGGCGCCGGACAGTGCGGCAACGGCTTCGCCCAGGAGCGCCGCGTCCAGGGGTTCGGGCGGCCCGTCGAGGCGGACGGCGGCGGCGGGCTGGGACGCAGCGATGCCGCGCGCCAGGGTGGCGGCGTTGGCTTCGACGCCGCCGCGGCGTTCGGCCCAGGCCTCGCTCACGGCCTCAAGGACCTGGCGGAAGGACGGACGGCCGGGCATGGGCCGGGGCGGGAAGTAGGTGCCGGCGTGGAAGGCGCGGCCGTCGGGCAGGAGGAAGACGGACATCGGCCAGCCGCCCTCGCCGCTGATGGCCTGGGTGGCGGCCATGTAGACGGCGTCGACGTCGGGGCGCTCTTCCCGGTCCACCTTGACGGAGACAAAGTGGGCGTTCAGGTAGTCGGCGGTGTCCTGGTCCTCGAAGGATTCATGGGCCATGACGTGGCACCAGTGGCAGGCCGCGTAGCCGATCGAGAGGAACACCGGCACGTCCCGGGCGGCCGCCGCGGCGAAGGCCGGGTCGCCGAACGGCTGCCAGTGCACGGGGTTTCCGGCGTGCTGGCGCAGGTAGGCCGAGGGTTCCGCCGCGAGGGCGTTCGAGGCCCCGGACAGCCTGTTGGGGGAACCGCCGTCAGCGGCTTCCGGGTCCCGCATCGCCGTTGACCTCCGGCCGGGAAACCCCGCCGTCCGCGGGCAAGGCGCTGCCGTCCGCGGAGAGCGCGGCCCCGGGGATTCCCGCGTCCTCGGCGTCGGCACGCTCGGCTTCCACCTGGGCGCGGTAGCGGACCCGGCGGATGCGCCGCACCATGTCCACGATCAGCAGCGCGGTCAGCACCACGATGAAGGCTGTCAGCAGGAAGCCCAGCAGACCCGGGCTGACCTGGTCCTCGGACAGGCCCGGCCGCAGCGACGGCGTGGGGGTCGGCGCCGGTGTTGTGGCCAGGGCGATGAGCAAGGAATGCACGTGAAAAACCTTCTGTGGAAACTGGTGTCTTTTCTACGGTGTCCATTCTGCAGTGTCCCGCAGCGTCTTTTCTACACCGGATAGAAGAGCCCTTTCGTCTCTATCTTAGCCCGGCAAAGACGTCCGTTTCGGGCAGGTCCGTCGGGATCCGGGACTCGATCAGGGAGTAGTCCTCCCAGGGCCAGACCTTGCGCTGCATGGCCGCGGATACCGCGAAGAAGAATCCCTCCGGGTCCACCTGGGTGCGGTGGGATCGGAGCGCATCATCCCGGGCTTCAAAGAAGTCTCCGCACTCGATCTGGGTGGTGGTGGGGTGCGTCGGCGGCGGCGGGGTGTGCCCCTCGGCGTCGGATTCCAGCCAGGCGGCCAGGCGCTCGGCGTACGGTGACTGCAGGCCTGCTTCCTCCAGCGCGGAGTGCAGGGCACGGAAGCGGTCCGGGCTGAACGCGCGGTCGTAGTAGAGCTTGCTGGGCTCCCAGGGTTCCCCGTTGCCCTGGTACCGGGCGGGATCGCCGGCGGCCGCGAAGGCTTCGACGGCCACCCGGTGGGCCATGATGTGGTCCGGGTGCGGATAGCCGCCGTTCTCGTCATAGCTGAGGATCACGTGGGGTTTGAAGTCCCGGACCAGCCGGACCAGGGGCGCGGCCGCACGTTCCAGCGGCTGCAGGGCGAAGCACCCGGCCGGGAGGTCCGGCAGGGGGTCGCCCTCCGGCAGCCCGGAATCGACGAATCCGAGCCAGCGCTGCCGGATCCCGAGGACCTTGGCCGCGGCGTCCATCTCGAGCCGCCGCGCCCCCGCCATGTCGCGCTTGGGGTGCGGCTCCGCCTCCATCGCGGGATTCTGGATGTCGCCGCGGGAACCGTCGGTGCAGGTGGCCACCAGGACGTCCACTCCAGAGGCTGCGTACATCGCCATGGTGGCGGCACCCTTGCTGGATTCGTCGTCGGGATGAGCATGGACCGCCAGCAGGCGAAGCGGTGCTGACGGGCTGGGGGATGCAGTCATCGTGGGACGGCTCCTCTTTCTGCTGTTCTGCTCTGTTGGGGTGCGGCGTGATCTGTGCGCTCGGCCGCCGCGGAAACTTACCGGTCCGATCCACACTAAACTGGACTGGTGACTTCCGAGGATCAGCCTGCCGCGCCGGCACCTACCAGCCTAGCCAATCGTTACGGTGGCCAAAAGCGCGCGCTGACGCGCAAGGGCAAACGCAACATCCTGATCGCCGCACTTGCCGTGGGCATCGCCTTCCTGGCATGGGTGTCGACGTCGGCGGCCACCAACAGCGTCAGCTTCAAGGACGTCGGCTACAGCACCCCTGACGCGACGGTGACGGAAATCGACTTCCAGGTCACCAAGGATCCCGCCGCGGACGCGAAATGCGCGGTGAAGGCGATGGATTCCAAGTTCGCGATTGTCGGCTGGAAAGTCGTGGACATCGGGCCGAACGCGTCCGACGCCGGCACGGACGGCGGACGCACCACCGCCCACCGCACCCGGCTGCACACGGAATCCCAGGCGGTCTCCGCCGTCGTGGACAGCTGCTGGATTCCTGCCACGGGACAATAGCCCGCGGCACCCACCGGACAGCAGCCGCGCCCAGGCAACAGCGAACCAACACCGAACAGGCCGGCCGGCCGGCAACACGGTGTGATCCACGCCGCAGCCCTCTTTGGTTTATCCACAGGATTGACTACAATGGATCAATACCTTTCCCCCGCTGAGCTGGTTACTGCGTCATAAAAGTGGCCACCGTGGCGGGGTCTTTTCTTGTATGACCACCAAAGGAGAAGTCCGTGTCTACCACCAACAGCGCAACTGCGGCTTGGCTTACCCAGGAAGCTTTTGACCGCCTGAAGGCAGAGCTGGACCACCTTTCCGGCCCCGGCCGGGCAGAAATCGTCCAGAAGATCGAAGCCGCGCGCCAGGAGGGCGACCTCAAGGAAAACGGCGGCTACCACGCGGCCAAGGAGGAGCAGGGCAAGATCGAGGCCCGCATCCGCCAGCTCACCGCACTTCTCCGGGACGCCCACGTCGGCGAGTCCCCGGCCGACGACGGCATTGTGGAGCCCGGCATGCTCGTCGTGGCCAAGATCGCAGGCGACGAGGAAACCTTCCTGCTCGGCTCCCGCGAGATCGCCGGCGACTCGGACCTGGATGTCTTCAGCGAGAAGTCCCCCCTCGGCGCCGCAATCGTCGGCCACAAGGAGGGCGACAAGCTCAGCTACACCGCCCCGAACGGCAAGGACATCACGGTGGAGATCATCTCCGCCAAGCCGTACGCCGGCTGACACTTCCGTCACGGAACACATTCACGAAACACGACGCCGGTCTCCCCTTTGCGGGGAGGCCGGCGTCGTGTTTTTGCGTCTGATGGCCGTTGCGGCTTGGCGGGTCGGCTTGGCGGGCCGGCTTGGCGGGCGTGGCCGCCAGCCGGTCTTCCCGGTGGGTCAGTGTCCGGAGGTCAGCGCCCCGGGGCGCCGGGTGCTCAGCAGCAGCGCGGCTGCGACGCCGCCGATCGCCCCGCCCAGGTGCGCCTGCCACGAGACGAAACTGGCCACGGTGGGCAGCACGCCGAACAGGATGCCGCCGTAGGCCATGAACAGCACCACGGAGAGGACGATCTGCCACCAGTTCCGGTTGATGAAGCCACGGACCAGGAGGAACGCGAAAAGCCCGAACACCAGGCCGGACGCGCCGACTGTGACGCTGGCGCCGCCGATGAGCCACACCACCAGCCCGGATGCCAGCCAACTGGCGGCCAGGGCGGTGATGAAGACCCGGCGTCCGGAGAGGAACACCAGGAACCCGAAGATGATCAGCGGGAGCGTGTTGGACATCAGGTGGGCGAGGCTGGAGTGCAGCAGCGGAAAGGTCAGGATGTCCAGAATCCCGTCCAGGCTGCGCGGCCGCAGCCCGAAGGTGCGGTTCAGGGAATGGAACATGGCGGTGTTGACGATCTCGATCAGGTAGAGCAGCACCACGAAGGAACCCACCACCAGCAGTCCCCGGCGGGCCCGTACGGCCGTGCTGTCCCCCACCGGCTGCGGTTCGCCTCGGGACGCCTCCGTCACCATGGCCCCTAGTGCACCACGATCGGCTGGAAACCCTCGGCGCGCAGTGCCGCAAGGACCTGGCTGCAGTGCTCGTGGCCCTTGGTTTCCAGGTTGACGGTGATGGAGACGTCGCCCATGCTGATGGAGCCGCCCACCCGGGTGTGGTCCAGGCCGGTGACATTGGCGTCGTTTTCGGCGATGATCCGGGCGATCGTGGCCAGCGAGCCCGGACGGTCATCGAGCATCATCCGCACGGTCATGTAGCGGCCAGCGGCGGAGAGGCCGCGCTGGATCACCTTGAGCATCAGCATGGGGTCGATGTTGCCGCCGGAGAGGACCACCGCCACGGTTCCGGGGTTCTCGATCTTGCCTTCCATGAGCGCGGCGACGCCGACGGCTCCGGCCGGTTCCACCACCATCTTGGCGCGCTCCAGAAGGAAGATCAGCGCCCTGGCCAGGGCGTCTTCGCTGACGGTGACGACGTCGTCGACCAGTTCGCGGATGATGCTGAACGGCAGCTGGCCGGGCCGGCCGACGGCGATGCCGTCCGCCATGGTGGACACTTTTTTCAGCGGGACGAGGGCGTCCGCGGCGAGCGAGGGCGGGTAGGCGGCAGCGTTCTCGGCCTGGACGCCGATGATGCGGATGTTACGGCCCAGTTCCTTGGCGCGCGCCTTCACGGCCACGGCAACGCCTGCCAGGAGGCCGCCGCCGCCGACGCCCATGAGGATGGTGTCGACGTCCGGGACCTGCTCCAGGATTTCCAGCCCCACGGTCCCCTGGCCGGCGACGACGTCGACGTCGTCGAAGGGGTGGACGAAGACGGCGCCGCTTTCGTCGGCGTACCGCTTGGCTTCGGCCAGCGCCTCGTCGACGTTGTGGCCGTGCAGCACCACCTCGGCGCCGTGGCTGCGGGTGGCCGCAAGCTTGGGCAGGGCGACGCCGAGCGGCATGTAGATCCGGGCCTTGATGCCGAGGCTCTTGGCTGCGACGGCCACGCCCTGGGCGTGGTTTCCTGCGGAGGCCGCCACCACGCCGCGCTTCTTTTCGGCGTCGGAGAGCTTGGCCATCCGGACGTAGGCGCCGCGGACCTTGAAGGAGCCGGCGCGCTGCAGGTTTTCGCATTTGAGGAAGACCTCGCCGCCCACCGTGCTGCCGAGGGCCCGCGAGGATTCCACGGGCGTCCGCGTAATAATCCCGTCGAGCAGCTTCTGCGCCTCCAGGACAGCGTCCAGCGTGACGGGCAGGCTCTCAAGGGTATTCACGAACTGTTCTCCTTCTTCGGATCAGGCGTCGGTGCCCCGTCCGGCATCGCTGCCCGGAGCACCGCTGGTGGGTGCGGCGCCCTCGCGGCCGGGGGTTCCGCCCGGCAGGTGGGCGTCTGTGAAGGTGGTGTCGGCGCCGGGTTCGAGGGCAGGGCTGCCCTCTGGCCCCGCGGTTGCCAGCACTTCCTCATGTTCCCACGTTCTGCCGGCAATGTAGCGAATCGACGAGTTTGCTACGGCGAGGATCGGCACGGAGAACAGTGCGCCGGGGATCCCGGCAAGGTAGGAGCCCGCCGCGACGGACAGGATTACGGCCACCGGATGGAGGGACACGGCCTTGCCCATGACGAGCGGCTGCAGGATGTGGCTTTCGAGCTGCTGGACGCCGAGCACGATCGCCAGCATGATCAGGGCGTTGACGGGCCCGTTGGCGACCAGGGCCAGCAGCACCGCGATGGCGCCCGTGACCAGCGCACCGACCACCGGGATGAAGGAACCCAGGAAGACCAGCACGCCCAGCGGCAGCGCGAGCGGCACGCCAATGATGGCGGCGCCGACGCCGATTCCCACGGCGTCCACGAACGCGACGAACATCTGGATGCGCGCGTAGCTGACCATGGAGGCCCAGCCGCGCCGGCCGGCGCCGTCCGTGGCCCGGCGCGCCTTCCGGGGCATGAGCCTGACGAGGAAGGCCCAGATCCTGTCCCCCTCGAGCAGGAAGAAGATCAGCACGAACAGCGCCAGGACCAGGCCGGCCGCGAAGTGCCCGGCGGTGCTCCCGAACGTCAGGGCCCCGCTGAGGATGCTGCTGCTGTTGTTCTGCAGCGCGGCGGTGGCGTCCTGGACGTACTTGTCGATCTGTGCGGCGGTCAGGTGGAGCGGGCCTTCCGACAGCCAGGTCTGGACCTGCTGCACGCCCTCGAGCGCCTGGGACCACAGCTCGCCGAAGCCCTGCGTGAGCTGGCGCCCGACCAGGGTCAGGGCACCGACGATGATGCCGATGAAGCCGAGCACGGTGATGGCGACGGCGAGCCCCTTGGGCACTCTGCGGTTGGCCATCCAGCGCACGGCGGGGCTGAGCAGTCCTGAGAGGAGCGCGGCCACCATGACCGGGATGATGAGGAAGCTGACGTGGCTGAGCAGCCAGACCAGGCCGCCGGCCACAAGCAGGATGAGTCCGGCGCGCCACGCCCAGGCGGCGGCGATCCGGACGCCGTAGGGAATGTCCTGGTCAATCTCGCTGTCCGTCTTCACCCGGCCCGCGGCACGTGCACCGGTCCCCGCAACGGAATAGGAGGGGCTTGTGGCGGGTGCGGCGTCCTCAGCTGGCGTCATAGCCCCATAATTCCGCAGCGGGCGGTTAATAGGAAACCAGCAACCGGCAACCGGCAACCGGCAACCAGGAACCAGGAACCAGGAACCACCAACCAGCAACCAGCCGCGGACCGCGGGCTCAGAGCCGTCGGCGTCAGCCCGCGGTGGCCGTCAGCGAGGCGGAGATGCCCCAGGTCATGGAGAACTGCTCCCCCGGCGCGAGCCAGCGCAGTCCCTCGCCGCTGTTGAAGGCGTTGGCGGGCCCGGTCATCGGCTCGATCGCGACCGCCTTCGACCGGCCCGGAAATTCCGTCGTCACGAAAACATGGACGTAGCCGCAGCCCTCGTCCTGCCACAGGCTCACCGTGCGCCCGTCCGGTGAGCGCAGCGTGTGCCGGGCGACGCCGCCGTCGAAAGCCAGGTCCGTGTAGGCCGAATCAAGGTCCAGGGTCCCCACCAGCCGGCCGCCGCGCAGGTCGAACTCGCCGCCCACCGGCTCGGTGCTCCGCGGGATGAGGCGGTCATCGGCAACCAGCCGGGTCCGGGCGTCCACGCTCACCGTGAGTTCCTCGCTGGGCACATCGCCCAGCCGCAGGTACGGGTGGGCGCCGAGCACGAAGGGGGCAGGGTCCTGGGAGTCGTTGATGAGGGTTTGGCGCACCACCAGCCCCAGGTCCTCCGCCAGTTCGTAGCGGACCCGGTGCCGCAGCAGGAACGGGTAGCCGTGCTGCGGGAATACGGCCGCTTCCAAGGTGACGGAGAACTGGTCCTCGTCCACGAGTTCGTAGGAGGAGTTCCGCAGCAGCCCGTGGCTGGCGTTGTTGCGGGAGACCTCGGTGATGTCCAGCTGCATCTTCTTGCCGTTGAGGTACCAGACACCGTCCTCCACGCGGTTGGCCCACGGTGCCAGCGTGATCCCGGTGGCACCGGCGGAAATGTCGGCGTCGCCGTAGGTCTCCGTCAGGGCCGTGCCGCCGCGGCTGTAGAGCCGCAGGCCGGCGGCGAGTTCGGTCACGACGGCCAGGGCGTCGCCGCGCCGGATTTCGTACTGCCGCCCGGACGCATACCGCCGCATGGTTTCATTCACGCCGTCGTCGGGGCCGGCTGCCGGAGGTGTCACTGAGAAGTCCATGGTGACCACCGTACAGAGGAGCCCGGCAACCCGTATACCTTGGTTCCATGACTTCCAGCAGCGCAGGAGCCAGGCCATGAATCCGTCCTTGGACAGCAGCGGGCTCGCCGCCCGGTTTGAGTCGGTCTTCGGCGTCCGGCCCGACGGCGTGTGGCGGGCACCGGGACGCGTCAACCTCATTGGCGAGCACACGGACTACAACGAGGGCTTCGTGCTGCCGTTCGCAATCGACCGCTCAGCCCGGGTGGCGGTCAGGGTCCGGCCGGATTCCACCGTGCGCATGCTCTCCACGTTTGGGAACCAGGGGCTGACCGCGGCGGACACCGGCTCCCTGGCCCGTGCCAGCGCCCGGGGCTGGACAAAGTACCCGCTGGGGGTCATCTGGGCCCTGCAGCAGCTGGGCCTCCCGGTTCCCGGAGTGGACCTGCTTCTGGATTCCGATGTTCCCCGCGGCGCTGGCCTGTCCTCCTCCCACGCCATCGAATGCGCCGTGATTTCCGCATTGAACGAGCTCATGGCCGCCGGCCTCTCCGCGCAGGACATGGTCCTGGCCACGCAGCGCGCGGAGAACGACTTCGTCGGCGCGCCCACCGGCATCATGGACCAGTCCGCCTCGCTCCGGGCTGCGGCCGGGCATGCCGTTTTCCTGGACTGCCGGGACCAGAGCGTCCGGCTGGTGCCGTTCGACGCCGACGCCGCGGGGCTGGTGCTGCTGGTCATCGACACCCGGGTGTCGCATTCGCACGCCGACGGCGGGTACGCGGCCCGGCGGGAATCGTGTGAGCTCGCCGCCGAGGTGCTCGGCGTGGCGGCCCTGCGCGACATCGGGTTGGAGGACCTTGAGGAGGCCAGCGGGCTCCTGGACCCGGAGACGTTCCGCCGCGCCCGCCACGTGGTCACCGAGAACGACCGCGTGCTGCAGACGGTGGAGCTGCTGGACACCCTTGGCCCGGCCGCCATCGGCCCCCTGCTGGACGCTTCCCACGCCTCCATGCGGGATGACTTCGAGATCTCCTGCGCCGAACTGGACCTCGCCGTCGACACGGCCCGCGGCGCGGGTGCGATCGGCGCCCGCATGACCGGCGGCGGCTTCGGCGGCTCAGCCATCGCGCTCACCCCGGCGGCCTCAGCCCGGCAGGTGTGTTCCGCCGTCGAACAGGCCTTTGCCCGGGCCGGGTACGCGGCGCCGGAGATCTTCAGCGTCAGCCCCGCCGCAGGGGCCATGCGGCTGGCATAGCCGGGGCGTAGTCTGGGCGCATGCCAGAAGCCGTCATCGTTTCCACCGCCAGGAGCCCTATCGGGCGGGCGTTCAAGGGGTCGTTGAAGGACGAACGGCCGGACGATCTGGCCGCCGCCATGGTCACGGCGGCCCTCGCCAGGATCCCGGCGTTCGACGCCGCCGCCGGGCCGGGCCGCGGCCTGGACGACATCTATCTGGGGTGCGCCGAGCCCAGCGGCGAGGCCGGCTCCAACATGGCCCGCGTGGTCAGCATCCTGGCCGGGCTGGACGACGTTCCTGCCGCCACCATCAACCGGTTCTGCGCCTCGAGCCTGCAGACGCTCCGGATGGCCTTCCACGCCATCAAGGCCGGCGAAGGGCACGCGTTCGTCTCCGCCGGCGTGGAGGCAGTCTCCCGCTACCGGGACTGGGCCGGGGCGGGCGAGACGGACGCCAGCACCCACAATCCGCGGTTCGAAGCTGCCCGGAAGCGCACCGAGGCCAGGGCCGCCTCCAACACGCCGTGGACCGACCCGCGCCTGGGCGGCCGGATGCCCGACGTCTACATCGCCATGGGCCAGACGGCGGAGAACGTCGCCACGAGCTACGGCATCAGCCGCGCCGAGCAGGACGCCTGGGCCGTGCTCAGCCAGAACCGGGCCGAGGCGGCCATCGCCTCCGGGTTCTACGCCCGCGAAATCACGCCCTACACCCGCGCCGACGGTTCCGTGGTGGACCGCGACGATTCACCGCGGCCCGGCGTGACCGCCGAAGCCGTCGGCGCCCTGCAGCCGGTCTTCCGCAGCGGCGGTACCGTGACAGCCGGGAACGCGTGTCCGCTCAATGACGGGGCCGCCGCCGTCGTGGTCATGAGCGACGTCCGGGCCCACGAGCTGGGCCTGGAGCCCCTGGCCCGGATCATTTCCACCGGGGTCAGCGCCCTGTCCCCGGAGTTGATGGGCATGGGCCCGGTGGAAGCGACCCGCCGGGCGCTCACGCTCGCCGGGCTGAGTATCCGGGACATCGACCTCGTCGAACTCAACGAGGCGTTCGCGGTCCAGGTGGTGGCCAGTGCCCGGGAGCTCGGCATCGATCCGGAGAAGCTCAACATCCACGGCGGCGCCATCGCCCTCGGCCACCCCTTCGGCATGACCGGCACACGCATGACCACCACATTGCTCAACGGGCTCCGCGCCAGGGACGCCTCCCTGGGCCTGGCCACCCTGTGCGTCGGCGGCGGCCAGGGCATGGCGGTGGTGCTGGAGCGGCTCGGCTGATCGAGTTGCCGCTGGAGGCGTGCATTTGGAATGCGTGTCACGGGCAGCAGCTGCCGCAAACGCGAGGAGCCCCGCCATTTGGCGGGGCTCCTCGCTGTTTACAGGCGTTTGCGAACGACGGCGGTCAGTCGTCGCCGCGGAGGATGGCCAGCAGCCGGATGATTTCGACGTAGAGCCAGACCAGTGTGACTGTCAGGCCGAAGGCGGCGGTCCAGGAGAAGCGCTGCGGGGCACCGGCATTGATGGCAGCCTCGATGCTGGTGAAGTCCATGATCAGGGAGAAAGCGGCCAGGCCGATCGCCAGGATGCCGATGAAGACACCGAGCGGGATGCCCATGATCGTCATGCTGGTGCTCAGGCCGAACGGGGTGGTCACTGCCCCGGTCATCATCATGAACATGTTGACCAGCGCGAACACCGCATAGCCGATCAGGGCGATCATGAAGAACCGCATGAGTTTGGGCGTGGCCCGGACCTTGCCGCTCTTGAACAGCACCAGCGTCACGGCGAAGACGGACAGTGTTCCGACGACGGCCTGGATGCCGACGCCCGGGTACAGGTTGTCGAGGATGCGGGTCAGGCCGCCGAGGAAGAACCCTTCGAGCAGGGCGTAGGCCAGGATCAGTCCGGGCGAGGGCTGCTTCTTGAACGTGTTCACCATGGCGAGGGCGAAGCCGCCGAGGGCGCCGAGGATCATCAGCAGGGATCCGGTGCCCTGCGGGACGGCGAGCGCCACAGCGGCGCCGACAACCAGGATGCCGAGGCACCCGGCAGTCTTGACGATGACGTCGTCGTAAGTCATCCGGCCGATGTCAGCCGGACCGGCCGCCGGGCGGTTGTAGAGGTCCTGGAGCTGGTCCTGGGTCATGCCCTGCTGCGCGGAGCTCCACGCGCCCTGGGCACCCGCGGCCTGGCCGTAGGCGTTCTGGCCGTAGTTCTGTCCGTACGGGGCCTGCGGGGCAGGCGGGGCCTGGGTGGCTTCGCGGAAATTCTTTCCGCTGAAGATCGGGTTTCCGCCAGTTGCCATTGCGGGTGTCCTCCAAGATTTAGGGGTGGGTGATGAACCGGTGCGAAGCGGACTATAGAAAGGGGTTCTATATAGTCACGCTACCAATTCCCACGGCCGACAGGGAGGGATAGTTCCCCGCCCGGGCCGCCGCAACCGAACCGTGACCTAAGTCAGCGGAGCCTGCGGCGCCCGCTGCGCACCGCTGCGGTGCCCGCTGCCAGCATGGTTGCCTGTCCGTCGCCCCGGAAGTCGTCGAACCGTTTCGACGGGTCCACCTTCGGCACCGGAAGCGGTCCGGGAACCGGCGCCGGGGTTCCCGTGCTGCTGTTGACGATGACGTCGTCGATGTAGATGTCGCCCATTTGCTGATCGTGTTCGGAGCCCAGCTGGAGCGTGTCGACCGTGGCGGCGGAAATACTGACCGTGCCCGCATAGACGGAACGGCCGTCCCACCAGATCTGGACGGTGGTCCCGGGACCGTTGGGGACCACGTGCATGACCAGCCGGTGCCAGGAGTCGGTGGGGACGTCCTGCCTCAGCGTGGTGTAGGCGAATCCTGCCGGGGACGAAGTCCTGAGCACCAGCTCATGGGAGATGTTCTGACGGAACACATCCATGACGCGGACGCCACGGGAAAAGAACCGGAAATACGGAACATTGTTGCCCTCCACTCCCTCAGCGGCGATGTTGAACCAGCCGTCCGCATACGCCTCGGTCGCCCCGGCCGCCAGGCCTACGGTCAGCCTTGCCAGGGAGCCGGGGGCAGCGGTGGTATGCAGGAGCGCAGCGCAGTTTCCTGAGTGCGAGGGACCCGGGGACGCCGAGGCATTCCCCGTCCCGGAGGTGGAGACGCCGAACCCGTCCAGGGTGCCCGTCTCGAAGTTGGAGGCTGCGGCCATGATCCCCGGGTAGGGGTCCGTGACCGGCGACGTCGAGGGGACGCAGGCCTGCGCGCCGGCGGTCTCGGGGCCGAGACTTAGCGCCGGGATACCCAGGATCGCCAGCACAAGCGATCCCGCGAGGCACAGCTTCACCGCCCGGTTCATCAGTCGGCCCTCCACGATCGGCCCCCTGCCAAGGGCGCCGGCCCGGGTTTTGGAGTTCCGGGGCTGGCGCTCTTCGCACCATAACGCCGGGGTACTTGGAAAAAGCTTGAAGACCCCGGTCCCGCACACCGGGCCGGACCCGTCTGGAAGGCGGCGCGAGCCCCGGGCCGGCCACTCGAAACGGGGGCCCGATCGGGCACTGTTTAGGCATACTCTGAATCAACAAAAGTTTTCTTTAGCTGGACTACATCGAGGTGCTGCCGCCACTACACGGTTGTTACCCGATCGCGACGTTCTGCCTGCTCGCAGCGGCATTCTTTGGCCCGCCCGGGCTGTAGCATAGGCCACACAGGGTGACGGACATCACAACAAATGATCGCACTGCAAGGCCCTCGTCCCCTGACCGTTCGCAACGGTTGCAAAGGCGCAACCCACAGCACCCCCATGTGGAGGTTTTCAATTTGAGAAGCACATCGAGCGGCCTGTCGCAGAGACGGCGTGGCAGACTACTGAGGTCTGTGGGGGCAATATTTGCCGCCATGGCTGCGCTACTGCTCATCGTTGCCCCGGCGTCCAGCGCCGCGACCCCGTCGCCGACACCATCCCCGTCGGCCACCCAGTTCACCAACAGCATCAGCGGCTTCCTGCGCGGCGACGACCGCGCACCGATCCCCGGGGTAACGATCACCGCCACGAGCGGCGATTTCACCGGAACCACCAAATCGGGACCCAACGGCGCCTGGACCATCGGCGTCCCCACCCAGGGGACCTACGTGGTCAAACTCGACGAGTCCACGCTTCCGCAGGGCATCAAACTGGCCGAGGGCCAGGAGAACCCCCGCAACGTGACCTTCAGCCAGACCTCAAACCTCTCGGTGATCTTCACCTTTGGCAAGGGAATCGTCGTGGCAGAGGAGAACTTCGGGCAGAACCTGCTCAACCGGCTAGTGGCCGGCCTGAGCTTCGGCCTGCTGCTCGCCCTCGCGTCCGTGGGCCTGTCCCTGATCTTCGGCACCACCGGCCTGACGAACTTCGCCCACGGTGAGATGGTCACGCTGGGCGCGGTCCTGGTGTTCGCCTTCAACCAGATGCACCTGCCGTTCTGGTTGGCCGTCATCCTGGCCGTCATCGGCGGCGGCGTGTTCGGCTACGTCCAGGACGCGGGCCTGTGGAAGCCGCTGCGGCGCCGCGGAACCGGGCTTGTTCCGATGATGATCGTCAGCATCGGCCTCGCCCTGTCCGTGCGCTACATCATCCAGTTCTATTTCGGCGGCGCCACCCAGCAACTGCCGTTCGCCCAGAGCGTGGAAATTCTGATCGGCCCGATCTCCATTTCCCCCAACAACCTCTTGTCCCTCCTCGTCAGCGCCGTCGTGATCGCCGCCCTCGGCGTCGTCCTGCTCAAGACCCGCCTCGGCAAGGCTACCCGTGCGGTGGCCGACAACCCGGCGTTGGCCGCGGCCTCCGGCATCGACGTCGACTCCGTCATCCGGATCGTCTGGGTGGTCGGCGGCATGCTCGCCGCCCTCGGCGGCATCCTCTGGGCCTACTACCGTCCCGGCGTCACCTTCGACATGGGCTCGCAGATCCTGCTGCTCATCTTCGCCAGCGTCACCCTCGGCGGCCTCGGCACGGTCTGGGGCGCCCTGGTCGGTTCAATCATCGTCGGCATCTTCGTTGAGCTGACCACCGTGTTCGGCCTCGCAGCCGACCTCAAATACGTGGGAGCGTTGTTCATCATGATTGTTGTCCTCTTGTTCCGCCCTCAGGGCATTCTGGGCCGCAAAGAGCGCGTGGGTTAGGAGACAGCCATGGATTTCGGATTCATATTTTCCAGCGCCGCCGGCGAACTTTTCAGCCCGACGACAGCTGCCTACGCCCTGGCCACCCTCGGCCTCGCGGTTCACTTCGGCTACACCGGCCTGCTCAACTTCGGCCAGGCAGGCTTCATGGCAGTGGGGGCCTACGGCTTCGCCATATCCACTCTGACGTTCCATGTGCCGTTCTTCGTCGGGCTGCTCATCGCCGTCGTCGCCTCCGCCATCTTCGCCCTGTTGCTGGGTATCCCGACGCTGCGGCTGAGGGCAGACTACCTGGCCATCGTGACAATCGCGGCGGCCGAAATCGTGCGTTACATCGTCACGACCAACCAGCTGACCGCCATCACCGGCTCGGCCAACGGCCTGGCCGCCTTCGAGGGCGATTTCTACGCCATGAACCCCTTCCCGCCGGGGACCTACGTTGGCATGAACAACCGCGACTTCTTCATCCGGGTGGTCGCCTGGGCAGTCGTGGCCATCTTCTGCACGCTGGTCTGGCTGCTGATGCGAAGCCCCTGGGGCCGGGTACTCAAGGGCATCCGCGAGGACGAGAACGCCGTCCGCTCGCTCGGCAAGAACGTGTACGCCTACAAGATGCAGTCCCTGATTATCGGCGGCGCGCTCGGTGCCCTGGCAGGCATGATCTTCACGATTCCCCGCGGCGCGGTGCAGCCTGCCAACTACGGGACGGAACTGACGTTCTTCCTCTACACCTGCCTGCTGCTCGGCGGGCTCGGCACTGTGCTCGGCCCGGTGGTCGGCGCGATGATCTTCTGGGTGGTGCTCTCGCTCACCCAGGGTATCCTCTACGGCCTGATCGAGTCCGGCACCATCACGTGGCTGAACACGGTCCAGGCCGGGCAGCTGCGTTACATCCTGGTCGGCGTGGCGCTCATGCTGCTGATGATCTTCAGGCCCCAGGGCGTTCTCGGCAATAAGAAGGAGCTGGCATTCGCATGAGCATTCCAAGCGAAGAGTCACGGGACCAACCCCGCACGTCGGAAGAAATCGACTATATGACGGACAACCGTCCGATCGCCGCCGGGGAGATCGCGCCCGGCTGCAAGAAGCGGGATCCGATCGTGGTGGCGGAGAACGTCACCCGCAGCTTCGGCGGCATCAACGCCGTCGACGTCCAGTACCTCGAGATCCCGCGGCACAAGATCACCGCATTGATCGGCCCCAACGGCGCCGGCAAGACCACGTTGTTCAACCTGCTGACGGGATTCGACACCCCGAACTCGGGTAGCTGGCAGTTCGAGGGCAACAACATTGCCGGCGTCTCCTCGTACAAGGTGGCCAGGATGGGAATGGTGCGCACGTTCCAGCTCACCAAGGTCATGGGCAAGCTCACCGTCATGGAGAACATGCGCCTCGGCGCCTCCAGCCAGTCCGGCGAACGGCTGTCCAAGGCTTTGTTCAAGGGCATCTGGGGCGGCCAGGAAAAGAAGATCACCCAGGAAGCCAACGTGCTGCTGGAGAAGTTCAAACTGGACGCCAAGAAGGACGACTACGCCGCGTCGCTGTCCGGCGGGCAGCGGAAGCTGCTGGAAATGGCCCGGTCCCTGATGGTGCGGCCCAAGCTGGTCATGCTCGACGAGCCGATGGCCGGCGTCAACCCGGCGCTGACGCAGTCGCTGCTGGACCACATCAAGAACCTCAAGGCCGAGGGCATGACCGTCTTGTTCGTTGAGCACGATATGAATATGGTCCGCCACATCGCCGACTGGGTGGTCGTCATGGCCGAGGGCAAGATCGTGGCCGAAGGGCCTCCCGCCGAAGTCATGAAGAACCCCGCCGTGATCGACGCCTACCTCGGCGCCCACCACGACGTCGACCTCGGCGACGCGGAAGGCATCAAGGAACTGGCCGCGGAGCTGGTCGCCGACGAGGAATCGATTGTCGGCACCGAAAACGCCGGCATCATCTCCGCCGACGTCCTCGCCACTGAGGCGGACGAAGCGGCGCAGCCGGATCCGAACGGGACGACCCGGGGTCGCCGCAGCGCCGAAGGGCCGAACCTAGGCGACGAGCCGAACCGCACAGAGAAGGACACAGAATGAGCGCCACCAGCGCGGCACCGTCCGCCCAGCCAACCTTCGATGGCGACTCGGTTGTGAAGGTCACCGATCTGGTGGCCGGCTATATCCCCGGCGTCAATATCCTCAACGGCTGCAGCATCGAAGCCCGCAAGGGTGAGCTGATCGGCATCATCGGCCCCAACGGCGCCGGCAAGTCCACGCTGCTGAAAGCCATGTTCGGCCTGGTCAAGGTCCACTCCGGCTCGGTAGTGGTCCGCGGGCAGGACATCACCGGGCTCAAGGCCAACAAGCTGGTCACCAAGGGCGTCGGTTTCGTTCCGCAGAACAACAACGTATTCGCCGCCCTGACCATCGAGGAAAACCTGCAGATGGGCATGTTCCAGCGGCCCAAGGACTTCGCCAAACGGTTCGACTTTGTCTCCGAACTGTTCCCGGAGCTCGCCAAACGGCGCGCCCAGCGGGCCGGCTCGCTCTCCGGCGGCGAACGCCAAATGGTCGCCATGGGACGGGCACTGATGATGGATCCGGCCGTGCTGCTGCTCGATGAGCCCTCCGCAGGCCTCTCCCCTGTCAAGCAGGATGAGACCTTCCTCCGGGTCCACGAGATCAACCGCGCCGGCGTCTCCGTCATCATGGTGGAGCAAAACGCGCGCCGCTGCCTGCAGATCTGCGACCGCGCCTACGTTCTGGACCAGGGCAAGGACGCGTATACGGGCACAGGCCGGGAGCTCATGAAGGATCCCAAGGTCATCCAGCTCTACCTGGGCACGCTCGCCGACACCGTCGACTAGGGCGTCGGGCAGTAGCCCGCGATATCCCGCACGGGGGCCGTCACCAGCCGGTGGCGGCCCCTTTGCGTGCCCGGCGTCTATCCAGTCGAGTTGTACCGCGTTGTATTGTCCGATCGCCTCCGGACGCCTCCGCAGCCACTTGCTCGGCGCCTGCGCTCGTTCCTCACGCAACAACGGCGCTTTCACAAGCGCCTGCCTCCGTCGCCCTCAGCGGTTGCCTCACCGTGTGTTCACCACTGAACTACGACGGCGTCACGCGGCGCAGAGTTATGGGCGGACTCCCTGCGGGCTGGCACGGAATCCCGGCGTCGAGCTGTCCAATGCAGGGCCAAAAGTCTGCTGTGCGTGACGCCTGGGGCTGTCGGACGCTTTGCCTCGCTCCCCCGGACACAAAAAACCCCCGTCCGGTGAAGGACGGAGGTCTTTTGTTTGTCGGTGGGAAGCGGCTTACAGCTTGCCGAATTCTTCCTTGACCGGCTTGTAGGTGTTGTCATCCTGGTACTCGTAGATGCCGATGTAGGCTTCCGTCGGGTCGCCGGCGTCGGAGAACGTTACGGGGCCGGACTGGCCGTCGTAGTCGATGTCCTTGCCGTTGCGGAGCAGGGTGACGCAGGACGGGAAGGTGTTGCACTTCTCCCCGCCTTCAGAGACGTCCTTCAGGTGCGCCGCGATGTCGGTTCCCTTGGTGCTCTTGGCTTCCTCAGCCGCCAGTGCAATCAGGTTCACGGCGTCGTAGGACTCGCCGGAGTAGCTGTAGTCCTTCAGCGCGGGGTCGATCGCCAGGAGCTTCTTCTTGAAGTCATCCTTGGCGAAGGTGCCCGGGATGGTGCCCTGGGCGCCCTTCAGGGTTCCCGGCTGGAAGTCCTTGCTGTAGTCGGACATGTTGCCGTCCACCATGAAGATCTGGTTGGGCTTGACGCCCTTGCCGGTCATCAGCGGGACGATGCTCTTGGCCTGGTCGAAGGTGATCAGGGCAATGGCATCCGGCTTGGCGGCCAGAACCTTATCCACCTGGCTGCTGAACTGGGAATCGCCCTCGTTGAAGAGCTCCTGGGCAACAACCTTGCCGCCGGCTGCCTCGAAAGCGGCCTGGACGTTCTTGGCAAGGCCGGTTCCGTAGGCGTCGTTCAGGACGATCATGCCGACCGTCTGGGCGCCACAGGTAGCCATGTAGTTGCCGAGGACCTTGCCCTGGAGCACGTCCGAGGGGGCGGTGCGCCAGTAGAGGCCCTTGTCATCCCACGCGGTGAAGTCCGGCGAGGTGTTGGCCGGGGAGAACTGGACGACGCCGGCACCGGTGATCTGGTTGATCACGGTCTTGGAGACACCCGAAGACGCGGCACCGACGATTGCGCTGACGCCCTGTCCGAGCAGTGCTGTGGTGGACTGGGTGGCGATGTCGGTCTTGGTGTCACCGGAGTCGCGGTGGATGACCTCGACCGGCTTGCCCAGGACGCCGCCGGCATCGTTGACTTCCTTGATGCCGAGGTTAACACCGGCAATTTCGGGCGGGCCGAGGAATGCCAGGGACCCCGTCGTCGGCAGGAGCGAGCCGATCTTCAGGGGTGTGGGGGTGGTGGTGGCCGAAGCGGGCACGGAGCCCGTGTCACTGGCAGCGCTGGTACCGGCGCCGGTGGCGCTGGGTGCCGGGCACGCGATGCCGGCGGCCGCGGCTGAGCTGGATCCCGTCGAGCTTGGGGCGGGCGAGCCACCGCAAGCCGTAGCCAGAAGGGCGACGCCGAGGCTAAGCACTGTCAGCTTAGCGATGCGGGGCGCAACCTGGGGGAGTGAAGTCATGTACAAGCTCCTCGATCTAAAGGTGCGAACGGCCTTTGACGCGAAAGATCAGGTGTTCCTGATTCCACTTCAAGCTAATGCAATTTCGGCGCGAAAATAAGTGACTACGGTCACATCCTTATAACACTCGTTGCATAGAGGAAATCTGGACGGCTCCACGACCGTCCCACACTGTGCCCCAGGTGGGACTCGAACCCACAACACGCGGATTTTAAGTCCGCTGCCTCTGCCAATTGGGCTACTGGGGCGCCCGGTCCATGGTATCCCGCGCCGGCCGGATCAGCCCGAAAACGGGCCCGCGTACCGGAACGTGCCGCTGACGCCGCCGGGCCAGACGGCGAGTGGCAGCAGCTGGAAGTACGCACCCCAGCCGGCCTCCGGCGGCGCGACCCCGAGCGAGGTTGACGGCACAAAGCCGAAGCGCGAGTAATACTCGGGACTGCCCAGCAGGGCGATCCCCCGCTCCCCCGCCGCGTTAGCCCGCGCCACGGTCTCGTTCATGAGAGCGGTGCCGATCCCGTGGCGCTGCAGCCGGGGTGTTATCCCGATCGGGCCGAGCCCGAGCAGCTCCAGCCCGTCCACCCACCCCCGGGTGCTGATCACGTGCCCCACGACTTCGCCGTCGAGTTCGGCAACAATGCTGAACCCCGGCAGGTATTCCCCGCACTCGAACAGCCGGGCGAGCAGTTTCACTTCCTCAGGTTCGCCGTCGACGTGTTCCCCGGTGACGGGCGAGATGGCAAACGCGGCGGCTGTGAGAGCGAGGATGGCGGGACGGTCCGCTGGTTCCTCGCTGCGCAGGACGAGTGCCGGGGCCGGCTTGTGCTCCCCGCTGGCCGCGACGAGCTCGTGCAGTGTCTCCAGCGCCCGCTCGGCGTCCGCCACCGGCACCAGCAGATGGTCATGGTGGAATCCCGCCAAAACATTGCAGCTGATCTTTGCCTCTGTCAGAGCGGCGCTGACGGCCGCAGTCAGGCCGATCGCCTCCAGCGAAGAATGCACCTGCAGGGTGATCCATGCAGCGACGAAGTCGTAGGAGAGCCCCAGACTGTCCGCCTCCGCCCGCGGCAGCACGACGGTCAGCCCTTCCGCCTCGCGAACAGCCGCCGAGATCGCCCCGGCCAGGGGCCTGCCGTGCGGCCACAGGGCGTAGACGTACTCGCCTTCGCGCAGTTCGGGGCGCATGGTGGCCAGGAGCGTGTGCAGGTCCTTTTCAGCAGTCATGGAGCCAGTCTAGGCGCGGGTCTTACGCGCCGGCCCCTTCCCGATACCTACCGCGGCAGCAACGAAAACGGCGGCCGCTCCCCCTGAGGGGAACGGCCGCCGTCGAAAGCTCGGGTCAGGCTACTTGGAGTCGGCCGGAACAGCTTCCTTCGTGTCGTTCTTTGCCGTGTCGTTCTTTGCGGCGTCGCTCTTTGCCGCGTCGTTCTTGGCGGCGTCGGCCGGCGTGCCGGCAGCCGGAGCAGCGGCCGGCTTCGGGGCCGGCGTCGCTGCGGCCACGAAGGCGCCACGGGGGTTGTCCAGATCCATCAGCTGCGTGGTGTCGCGGCCCAGGAAGAAGGCCCAGATCCAGCCGGAGATGACGCGGATCTTGCGCTCCACCGTCGGGATGGCCATGCCGTGGTAGCCACGGTGCGCCAGCCAGGCCAGCGGGCCCTTGAGGCCGATGCGGCCAACCAGGTTGATGTTCGCGACGCCCTTCCATTCACCGAAGCCGGCGACGGCGCCCAGGTTCTTGTGCTTGTAGTCCTTGAGCGGCTTGTTCCAGCGGGAGGCCCACAGGTTCTTGGCCAGGCGCTTGGACTGGCGCAGAGCGTGCTGGGCGTTCGGCACGCAGGTGCCGTCCGGCAGGCCGCTGCCCGTGAGGTCGGGGACGGCAGCGATGTCGCCGGCAGCCCAGGCGTTCTCGATGATGCCCTCGTCGCCTGCAATGCGCAGGTCGGCCAGGACGCGGACGCGTCCGCGCGGCTCAAGCGGGAAGTCGGTGGAGCGGACCATCGGGTTGGCCTGCACACCGGCAGTCCAGACCAGGGTGTCGGTCTCGAATTCCTGGGCCGGGCTCTTGTCCGGGAGGTTGATGAGCTTCAGGGAGCCCTCGGCGTTGTCGAGGGAGGTGTTCAGCAGGACCTCGATGCCGCGGCTGCGGAGGTGCTCGACAACCCATTCGGCCTGCGGAGCGGTGACCTCGGGCATGATGCGGCCCATGGCCTCGACCAGGACGAAGCGGACTTCCTCCTGCTTGACGCGCGGGTTGTTCTTGACCGCGGCGCGGGCGAGGTCTTCCATTTCGGTGATGCACTCGATGCCGGCGAAGCCGCCGCCGACGACGACGAAGGTCAGGGCGCGGGCGCGCTCAGCGGGGTCCGTCATGAGCGAGCCGGTTTCGATGCGCTCGAGGACCTTGTTGCGCAGGGCAACGGCCTCTTCGATGGTCTTCAGGCCGATGCCCTTGTCCGCGAGGCCCTTGATCGGGAACGTGCGGGTGATGGCGCCGGCGGCCAGGACGACGTCGAAGTAGGGAACCTCGAACGTGTCGCCGCCGTCGGAGGGTGCAACCACTGCCGTGCGGTTGGCGTGGTCGATCGAGGTGACGCGGCCCTGGATGAGTTCCGTCTGCTTCAGGTGCTGGCGGTGCGAGACGACAGCGTGGCGCGCCTCGATGTTGCCGCCGGCAACTTCCGGCAGGAAGGGCTGGTAGGTCATGTAGGGCAGCGGATCGACGAGGGTGACGATGCCACCTGCATTCGCGATCTTTTTCTGAAGTTTGAGGGCTACATACAGGCCGACGTAGCCGCCGCCGACGACGAGTACCCGGGGACGGTCCTGGAGCTGAAGGGAGGATGCCATGCCTCAAGAATACAGTAGTTTGTGAAAACCTTCACTAACTATGACGGGTTGCTGGAGTCCACGGATTTCATGGGCCCCGGTTCAGTCTTGTCCGCCCGCGCCGGGCCGTCATTGGGCGGCGTCGTCCGCTGAGGAAGGGACCTTTCCGGCGTCGTCGTTGGCGTCGTCGACGGCGGTGCGTCAATCGGCGTCGTCGTCCGCGTCGCGTCATTCGCCGTCGTCGGCGGTGGTGCGTCAATCGCCGTCGTCGTTGGCGTCGCGTCATTCGCCGGCGTCGTCTTTGCCGGGCGCATGGCGGACCTCAGCTGGAGCGCGGCGGCCACGATGATGCCCACGAACAGGCAGGCGAAGCCCAGGACCACCACGGCCGGCACGGCGCTGTCCAGCTGGGAGGGTTTCTCCGCGACCGGCACGGTCGCTTCGGGCAGGGTGGGCGCGGCACTGGAGGGTGCCGGCGCCGCCGCAGCGGGCGTCGTGGCGAGGTTTCCACGCCGGTGGACCCGGATCCAGTCCGATATCGATCCCAGCGGGTTGACCTTCGTCTCGGGGACATCGGCCTTGAGGGCGGCCTCGGCGTTGAGCACGCCGAACCCGTACAGCGGGTCTTTCCCCGGCTCCCCGGCGTCCTTGGCCGTGCTGACGATCCGGTTGATGACCTGGCTCGCGGACATCTCGGGCCATTTGGAGCGGATCAGGGCCGCGACGCCGGAGACGATGGGCGTGGCGCCGGAGGTGCCCGCCCAGTCGGCGTAGCCGCCGGCGGGCATGCCGCCGACCAGGTCCTCGGCGGGGGCCGCGACGCCGATGCTGATGCCCTGGGAGGAGGAGTCGACGCTGGCCACACCTGTGCGGTCCAGGCCCGCAACGGTCAGGACGCCGGGAATGGTGGCCGGCGCGCCGACCTGGACGTTTCCGCCCACCCGGTTGCCGGCGGCGGCGACGATGACGACGTCCTTCTGTTCGGCGTAGAGGAACGCAGCATCCCAGCTCTGGGGCCATTCCGGTGAGGTGCTGCCGAGGGAGATGTTGATGACGCGGGCGCCGTTGTCGACGGCCCAGCGCACGGCCTCCGGGATCTGCTCCTGGTCACTCTTGCCGCCCGGGTTGGCGGAACCGAGCCATGTGGACACGGAGAGCACCTGCGCCTCGGGGGCAACGCCGATGATCCCGTCGGGGCCGCCCGCAGCGGCGGGTGCTGTGCTGGCACTGGGTTTGGCGGCCTCTCCGGGCGGCTGGTGCCCGCGGCCGGCGAGCATGGTGGCCACGAGGGTCCCGTGCTCGGGTTTGGCGCCGATGCTGTCCTGGCCGTTGGCACTGCCGGCGCCGGAGATGTCGGCGCCGCCGGCGAGCACGCCCGCCAGGTCGGGATGCTTGCCGTCCACGCCGCTGTCAATCACGGCGACCTTGACGCCGGCCCCCTTGGAAACGTCCCAGGCCTTGGTGATTCCGGACTCTGCGAGCCAGTATTCCTTGTCCCGCCAGGAATCGGCGAAGGCGGGCGTGGCCGAGGCCAGCGCCGCCGTGGACGCTCCGCCGGCAAGGGCCAGGGCCATCAACGCGGATGAAATCCGGCGGCCTGTTGCTCTGGTCATTCAGGTCCTATCGGCTGTGCGCCAGCGGCGCGGGCACTGTGTCGGTACGCAACTGTCGGTACACACGGCCGGTGCACAACTGCGGGGAAAATTTAGCGGATGCTGAGGGCAATTCCGTCAAGAATATCGTGTTCACTGGTCACTGCCGTGGTGATGCGGCCGGCCGTGACCTCGGCCAGGCGTTGCAGGACCCGCCGCCACACCAGACCGCCGGCGCCGATCACGTCCACCCGTCCGGGGTGCATGTACGGCAGGGCGGCCCGCTCCTCCCGGGTCATTTCGAGCAGCTCGGTGCAGGCTTTGCGGACCGCGTCCAGGTCCAGTTCGGTGCCGTGGATCGCGGCCGGCGAATACTCCGGCAGGCCCAGGGCATGTGCCGTGATGGTGGTGACGGAACCGGCCACGCCGACGACGGCGGTGGCGCGTTCCAGCGGAACCGTCTGTGCCGCCTCGCTGATGGCGGCGTCGACGTCGGCCTCCGCCGCGGCGATCTGCTCCGGTGTGGGCGGATCGCTGCGCAGGTGCCGTTCGGTCATCCGCACGCAGCCGACGTCGACCGAGCGGGCGGCGATGACGCCGTCGGCGTTGCCCAGCACGAACTCCGTGCTTCCGCCGCCGAGGTCCACCACCAGCACTGGGTCCTCCCCGCGGGAGGGCAGCACACTGCTGGCGCCGGCGAAGGACAGCGCGGCCTCCTCGTCCCCGGTGATCACTTCGGGTTCGACGCCGAGGATGGCGCGGATGCCGTCCACGAAGACTTGCCGGTTGCGGGCGTCGCGGGTGGCGGAGGTGGCCACGAAGCGCACTTTGTCGACGCCGTGCCGGCGGATAAGGTCTGCGTAGTCCCGGGTGGCGGCGAAGGTGCGTTCGAGCGCTTCCTGGGCCAGTTCGCCGGTGGAGTCCACGCCCTGGCCCAGCCGGACCACCCGCATTTCCCGCACGACGTCGGTCAGCCGCGGTGAGGGCTGTCCGGCTCCGCCCGGGTTCAGCTCTGTATCTACATTTGTGTCGATATCGGCGATCAGCAGGCGGATCGAGTTGGTGCCGCAGTCCACGGCCGCGACCCGGGTCACTTGGACTCCCCCGCGCCGGCAGCGCCGGGAATATCGGCAGTATCGTCTGCGGCTGCGCGGGACTTCCGGACGGGGGCGGGCCGGCCCACAATCTCCGGCAGGCCCTGGGGTCCGTGGCGGCTGAGGTCCTGGGAGGGGACCTCGCCGCCGGTGTCCCAGGCGCCGTCACAGTAGCAGCGGTCCGCGGTCCACCACTCGGCGATGGCGGCGACCGACTCGTCGCCCAGCGGGTTCACGCCAGGCCCGGCGGCCAGCGAGTGCCCCACGAGGACGTGCAGGCATTTGACGCGGGTCGGCATGCCGCCGGCGGAGACGCCGTCGATTTCCGGGACGGCACCGATGCCGGACCGTGCGCCGATCTCGGCCCGGGAGGCCAGGTACGCCTCGTGGGCGGCGCGGTACCGCGCGGCGAGATCGGCATCGGCGGCGAGCCTGTCGTTCATCTCGTTCATCAGCCCGGCAGCTTCCAGCCGCGACACCGCGGACGTGATCACCGGATGCGTGAGGTAAAACGTGGTGGGGAACGGTGTACCGTTGCTGAGCCGCGGCGAGGTGGCGGCCACGAGCGGGTTTCCGCAGACGCAGCGGGCCGGGATTTCGACGACGTCCCGCACGGGCCGGCCCAGCTGGCGGCTCAGGACCTCGAGGTCGTGCGGGGTCGGCAGGGCCGAGGCCTCCGGGGCGCTGGCCCCCTCAGATAACGCCGGGGCCTGGGGCGCACTGTTCTCGTCCGGTCGGTTCTGGTCCACTCGGTTCTGGTCCACGGGAGTGGCACCTTCCTGCCCTGTTCTTGGATCGTCCGCGGGACAATCCCGGCGGCGGGCGCCGCTTCTAGTCTGTTGCCGATCGCCGGACGGACTCCCAGAGGGCATCCACCCATGGCAGGTTGGCCGGGTCTTGTGCTGATGCTGCACCCGCCGTGCCACTGGACTGCGCGGCAGGAAGATCGCTGCCAAATACCCAGTAGCCCGTTTCGCCGGGCATAACCATGTTAATGCGGTCGCGGGCCTGCTGCTTCACGTAGTTGGGGTCCTGCCACCGTGAAACCTGCCGCTTGAGGTCCTCCTGCTTGGTCTGCTTGGCCGCGATATCGGCCTGCAGCGCCGCGATCTCGGCGCGCTTGTCGACGAAGATCTTGACCGTGGGGGCCAGCAGGATGGTGATGGCAATCATGACGACGCCGAGGGCAAGCAGCCGGCCCGAGAACGCCTTGGCGGGCACGGGGTCCAGGGATTCGTCCGCAGCCGCGCCGCCGGCCCGGGCTGTGGCTTTGCCGTTGGCCTTCCCGTTGGCCTTCCCGGGTGCGGGCCGGGTTGTCGGTTTCGCGGCTGCTGGTGCTGCGGGGCCCTTGGTGGCGGGCTTGCCCGCTGCGGGTGCCGACGCGCGGGACGTGGAAGGTGCGGTGCCGGAGGATGCGGCCGGCGTCGTCGCGCCGCCGCGGGAGCCGCCAAAGTCGGCCTGGATGACCTCGCCGCCGTCGTCCGTTTCCCCTAAGCCTCCGGCCGGAGGCCTGAGGGCCTCAGTCTTGCGGGCAGCAGGGGTAGCCCGGGGAACATTGGGGCGTCGGGTAGCCATGTCACTCCTTCAAAAGCGGCCAAAAACAGAACCGGTGGCCATGGTCTTTCAACCATAGCCACCGGTTACCGGTTTTCGCGGCTAACTAGCCCTTGAAACGCGGGAAGGCGCTGCGGCCGGCGTACCGTGCGGCGTCGTCGAGCTCTTCTTCGATGCGCAGCAGCTGGTTGTACTTGGCGACGCGCTCGGAGCGGGCCGGGGCACCGGTCTTGATCTGTCCCGCGTTGGTTGCCACGGAGATGTCAGCGATGGTGGTGTCCTCGGTTTCGCCGGAGCGGTGCGAGGTGATGGTCGTGTAACCCGCGCGCTGGGCGAGGGAGACGGCGTCCAGGGTCTCGGTCAGCGAGCCGATCTGGTTGACCTTGACCAGCAGCGAGTTGGCGGTCTTGGTGTCGATGCCGCGCTGCAGGATGGACGGGTTGGTGACGAAGAGGTCATCGCCCACCAGCTGGACCTTGTCGCCGATGGCGTCGGTGAGGGTCTTCCAGCCTTCCCAGTCGTTCTCGTCCAGCGGGTCCTCGATGGAAACCAGCGGGTAGTCGGCCACGAGCTCGGCGTAGTACGCGCTCATCTCGGACGCCGTCAGGGCCTTGCCCTCGAACTGGTAGGCGCCGTCGGTGAAGAACTCGGAGGAGGCGACATCCAGTGCCAGGGCGATGTCCTTGCCCGGGGTGTAGCCGGCGTTCTTGATCGCTTCCTGGATCAGGTCCAGGGCAGCACGGTTGGACGGCAGGTTCGGCGCGAAGCCGCCCTCGTCGCCGAGGCCGGTGGAGAGGCCCTTGGCCTGCAGGACGGACTTGAGGTTGTGGTAGACCTCAACGCCCCAGCGCAGGCCCTCGGAGAAGGTCTCGGCGCCGATCGGGACGATCATGAATTCCTGGATGTCCACGTCGGAGTCGGCGTGCGAGCCACCGTTGAGGATATTCATCAGCGGAACGGGCAGGACGTGGGCGTTGGGGCCGCCGAGGTACTTGTACAGCGGCAGGTCAGCGGAGGCGGCGGCAGCGTTGGCCACGGCCAGGGAAACGCCCAGGATGGCGTTGGCGCCGAGCTTGGCCTTGTTGGGGGTGCCGTCCAGGTCGATCATGGCCTGGTCGATGCTGCGCTGGTCGGTGGCGTCGAAACCGGTCAGCGCCGGGGCGATCTGATCGATGACGGCGTCAACGGCCTTCTGGACACCCTTGCCGAGGTAGCGGCCCTTGTCTCCGTCGCGCAGTTCAACGGCCTCGTGCTCGCCGGTGGAGGCGCCGGAGGGAACTGCTGCGCGGCCGATCTGGCCGTCCGAGAGCAGGACTTCAACTTCTACGGTGGGGTTGCCACGGGAATCGAGGATCTCGCGGGCGTGGATGGCATCGATAAGCGCCATGGATATGCTCCTTTGGGTGAAGCGATCTGCAGGGAATCTGACTGCTTGGACTCTGGCTGTACATCAAGCTGGAAAGCCGACGTCGTCGTCGCTACTAGCGTAGTCGAGAGTGGCGGAGGTTACGGAAACCTATCCAATCCCCGGACGTCATCATGGCGTCCGCGGGTGCGCCCGGTCCGCCTGGAAGCGCCGGCCGGCCCCGCGGAGGGCACGCTCGGCGTCGAACCCGCTGCGGCGGGCCGCCGCAACGATGCCGAACAAGAGCTCACCGAGCTCCTCTTCGGTGGCTGGCATTTCGACGGCGGTTTCGCCTGCGGCCGCCGGGAGGCCCGCGCGTTCGGCCCGGTCCAGCAGCTTCTGGGCCCGCGCCAGCGCCGGAAGAGCGGCCGGGACACCGTCCAGGGCTTCCCCGGGGTGGGACTTCTCCGTGTGCAGCTTTTCGGAACGCTTGACGGCATCCCATTTCAGGATGATCTCCTCCACCGTTGCCGGGAAGGTTTCCTGCAGCGAGCCGTCTGGCCGGAACACGTGAGGGTTGCGGCGGATCATCTTGGCGGTGAGGCC